>NZ_JBTNDT010000002.1:0-482806 GCF_054510855.1 Arthrobacter rhamnosi
CAGGGAAGCATTTCTGCAGCTCAGCGACTCTTTTGCCGGTCCACGAAGTCCCGCCGCCAAGGGGCCGAAGCCGGGGAGGGGGTATTGCATCACATGCAATAATCACTGTTCTACCTGACATAAGATAGGTTATCGGCGTTTGAAGCACGGGAGTAGAAGCAGTTGCGAGAGCTCGGCGTCAGGTCCAAGTCATCGGCCCACGAACACCAACCCACCCAAATCACCACTGGACCTCCATCGGAGCATCAAGCACGCCCGTCGACTATCGGCCGCACCCTCGAACGAGTCAGGTGAAGAACCCAGTATCCCCTGTCATAAGCCTGCGTCAGTTGCACAACTAGTTGTTAGTCCATCGGCCGTGCGGGAGATGAGGTAGATGGGGCCATGATCGTTAAGTATCGTCAGTCCTCGCCTGACGTTGAACCAGAGGTGGTTCCATGCCCAGGTCTGAAAGTTAACTGGTTGGTGTCGAGGGGTGGAGAGCCTGCCGCTACCTGCGAAGAACAGAACAACCACGGCGGCCTACAGTCCGCTAATCACGGGACATTCCTTGCGGGCGGGGCCGATCAGTCATCGGAGTGATGCGAGCTGATGCAGTGGCAGGTGAGGGTGTCATCAGGAGGGCGGTGATGTTCGCGATGACGATGAGTGCCAGTCCTGCCCATTGAATGACTCCGAGCGTTTCGTGCAGCAGCAGCACGCCGATGAGCGCGGCAAGGACCGGGTGCAGGCTCATGAGAACCCCGAACAGGCTCGTAGGAACCCGTCGTAGGGCGATCAGGTCTGCAACGAAGGGCACGGTGGAGGCGAGGACGCCGGCGCCCACGGCGCACAGAACAGTGAAGGCATCAGGTCGATAGTTGATCAGGACCCAGACGATGATCGGCAGGAAGAGAACGGCGGACACGCCTGTCGCCGTTGCCGTCCCTTGGACCCCGGGTATCCGGGTCCCGATGGTCTTGTTGAGCAGGATGTATGCGGCCCAGCTACTTGCGGCGAGGAGGCCCAACCCTATCCCGATGAAGTCGGTTGAAGGCTCGGGCCGAGTGATAGCGAGGACGCCCACGCCAGCGACGACGGCGCAGATCCCGCTGCTTCTCGTGCGCGAGCTCATTAGGGCAACAGCCAGAGGTCCAAGGAATTCCAGAGTGACGGCCAGGCCCAGGCCGATGCGGTCTATTGATGAGTAGAGGGAAAGGTTCATCGTGCCGAACACCACGGCCAGCAGCAGGACCGGCCACCATTGAGAACGCGTCAGTGTCCATACCCTGGGCCGGACCAGGGGTAGCAGGATGACCGCTGCGACAAGTTGTCGGACAGCGACGACGCCGATCGGGCCAATGATCGGAAAGGCGAGAGAGCCGCTGGCAGCACCGAGCTGATTGGATAACGCTCCAACCATGGCTACCGCAATGCCTGATGCGCGATGCCCGCGCGCGACAGCTGCCTCTTGTTTGGTGGTCATGGATGAAGCTTGCGTGGAAGCGGAACCAGCTCAAAATGCATGGAAACGCCTACTCATGCGCGTTACGCATCAATAGGGTGGAAGGTGTGGATATCGAATTGCGTCACCTGCGCTGCTTTGTCGGAGTTATCGACACCGGTACCTTCACCGATGCCGGGATACAGCTGGGCATCTCGCAAACAGCTGTGTCCCGTAATGTGGCCGCACTCGAAACCGCCCTGGGCGTGCGCTTGCTGCATCGGACCACGCGGAGTACGGAGCTTACCCCTGCAGGCGAGCGAATAATTCGGTATGCACGTCGCGCGCTGACGGTCGTCTCCGACCTCCGTCAGGAAGCATCAGCGTGCACCGACACAGTCCGGATGGGCTACGCCTGGTCCGCTGTGGGGAAACACACTCCGGAACTCCCGCACCGATGGGCAGTATCGTTCCCGCATCTCGAGCTACGCCTGATCAGATCCAACACTCCTACCGCAGGGCTCAGCGACGGCACCAGCGACCTGTCGATCCTGCGACGCACCCCGGATCTGACAGCACTCGACGTCGAAGTTATCGGGTCTGAGAAACGTTACTGCGCCATGTCCGTCGAAGACCCGTTGGCCAGCAAACGCAGTGTTACTCTCACCGAGATCGCAACCCGACCGGTAGCAATCGATCAGCGCACAGGCAGCACCCGCCTCGACCTATGGCCCGAAGGAAAGCAACCTCAGGAGACGATCAACACCGACGACGTTGACGATTGGCTCACTGTCATCGGCAGCGGTAAAGCCCGAGGGATCACCGCGGAATCGACTGCACATCAATACCGCAGGCGCGGCGTCGTCTACCGGCCCGTACGAGACGCAACACCCGTCCTCGTTTACGCAGCTTGGCTCAAAACAGACCCACCGCAGGCCCTCAGGGACGCCATCTCCCTTCTGCAAGAGATTTACGGTCAGCAATCCCGTGGAAAGGGTAGCAACGGAACCTAGGACAGGAGTTGTTCGACGTCCGGCCCTGTCGGCTGTCGATGGGAGCTGACATGGGACAAGTCGTCGGCGGTGACGGATAAAGCTGCCGGCGAAGACACCAGGGCCTCGGACCCTCACGTGTAGTAACCCCGACAGAATCACTGCTCAAGCTTGCCTCAGGGACCTAGTCAGTCGCTGCCGTTGTGGATTGCGCGCGGCGGACGAGGGGTTTCGGCTCAGACGTTGGAACGTGCTCACGGGCAGGTACGCCGAGACGGCGGTTCTCGACCGTCGGATTTGGCGACGGAATCACGAGGGTCAGGCAGGGTGGCCGGAGCAGAACTGCGTGGGCGACAGATCCGAGTCCGATGCCTGAACTTGCGCCTCTCCCGTGTCGCCCGATGACCAGCAGCGAGGCGTCACGGCTGTGTCGAGCCAGGGCTCGGGCAGGAGCGTGGACCGTATCGACGATCCAACTCACAATCAGGGATGGATAGGCAGTCCGGAGCGCTGCGAGAATCGCCGATGTGCTGACCGTGCGCGCCTCGTCGACAGGCGAGGACGGGCGAACTGCCACCACGACCCTCAGGGGCGTCCGCATCCGATTCGCTTCAAAAGCTGCTCGTCTCAACGCTTCGTAGGACTCCGCGGATCCGTCGACTCCCGTGACGACGTGACCGGGGCCTGTTCCGTTCTGACCACCGCCGCGGTGACCGGGAGGGACGATGAGCACGGGAGCTCCTGACCCCAGGGCAACCTCGATTGCCACGGATCCCTGGAAGACGCCCGTCTGGGTGTTCATCCTGTCCGCTCCGACGACGAGCAGCGAGGCTCCTGCAGACAGGCCCACCAGAGCGTGGATGACATCTCCGCTATGCAGATAGGTGGTCGTCCTCAGGCCAGGTAGTCGTGCTTCGATGCGCGCAGCTTCGGCCTGCAGAAGAGCCTCACCGCGCTCAACGATGGGCTCGTACCGGGTGCCGGGCGGCATCAGGTCCGCGCTAGGAACAGCGTGAACGAGCATCAGGGCACGATCGGTATCACGTGCACGACGCGCAGCCCACTCGAGGGCGGGATTCAGCGAGGAAGCACCGCGCACTGCGACGAGTATCGGAAGACGCTCATGCGCAGGCGCGGAAGCGGAGTGGGGTTCGGTAATCATCAGCATGGGAACCTTCGATATACGGACCCACTGGCACGCTCGATCAGGTGCCCCATTTCTGTCCTGACACGGCGTCCGACGCGGCTGACAACGATCGGCGTGCCGGATACCGGAGCTGATCCCTGCACCCCGGCGGTGGACACTGCAGAATCGCCCTGGCCGGGCAGCCGCGAGGTCGACCCCGGCCCAGCCGAACGGCAAGTACGAACACTGCTAGCTGTTGGCCGTTCGATCCTGTGACGTGTGGAGATGTGCATCAGCTTTTCGCCTCCTTCGTCGGATATGGTGACTGCGACGATCCGTCGCAGTGGTGGTGCAGATAGGTACGTAGCGCACCTTTTGTACCTGCCGCTACCAGCTCGGATGGGCGGTCATGGCCTCAGTATGCGCCTGCCACCCAAGGCCCCATCGCGGGCCGCCTTCTCCGAGGATGATGTCCTAGTGGCGGTCGTGATAGAGCCGAACGTCCATCACCTTGAGATCGGTAATCGCTGCCCGAAGAAGAGCTTGCCGTTCGTTGCCATGTTGATCGGTCTGATCCTCCGGAACGACATCACTGGATGGCAGCGGTGGGGTTGGCGTGGTGGCTGCCAGGAAAGCCAGCACATCCCCTGCAAGGGAGGTGCGGACGTCCTGGAGGGACCCGACCAGACTGACGGGCGCAGGCGACGGATGCGAATCCGAACGTCGATCTGGGGTGGGAGGAAATTTCGGGGCTGGATGTCGCATTGGATCTCCGTTTGGTTGGTGCGCAAACTCGGCTACGGAAGGAATCCGCTGTACGCTACGGGCCTCTCAGGGGCTTGCGGGCAGAGGTGCCGTCGGCCAGGCCGGGTCTGGCCCGGCAGGGTTCAAGGGTGAAGAGCTGTGATGATGCGGATCAGTTGGCTGCGGAGCGCTTCGTTCAAGGGACAGGCAGACGCGGCGGAGCTCGGTGACGCGTGGTCGATGCGGGTCAGAAGTGCCATCCCTTCGGTCGTGATGCAGGTCCGGTTCGAGCGCCCGTCCCCGACGTTGCGGAGCCGTGAGACGAGGCCTTTGACTTCGAGCTTCTCAAGAACCTTCCCCATGGTTCGGGACTGCACATGCACCAGGTCGGCGAGGTGCGTCTGGCTGATCGGGCCGCTGTCGGCCAAGGCTTTCAGCGTCGTCGCACTCGATTGGGTGACACCCAGATTCACCAAGCGCATGTTGGTGGTGTGGCCGTTCAGTCGGGCGGCCGTGCTGAGCAAGCGACTGGTGGTCCAGTGAGCTGTATTCACGTGCACCTACTTCCTTCCCCTGTACCCCACCATAACCACCCCGCACAAGCGCGCCCGGAAGTGTGCGCTCCACCGCCCGCTTCCGGACGGGCCCCTATGCCGGCAATGCGCCCGAATGCGGTGATGTGGAGGAGCAGGGCGCACACTGGGACTACTTGGCTGTTGCCGGAGACGGTACGCACGATTCAGTCGGAGACATTGCCGGAACGCGATCGTGGCGGTGGGTTCCTCCCCCGCAGTCAAGAAGCCGGCTTCCCGGGAGGAACACCTAATTCCTTACCCTGCAGCTTTCTCGAAGCCAATGTCCTCACTCCGTGATTACGAGGGGCCCAGTCACCGGGCGGCTACCGGAGGCCCGGACCGGCAGCCAGGGCGGTGACGAGGACCCGCCACGAGGCGGTGAGCCGGGCATCGGTCATGCCCCGGTTCTCCTGCAGATGGAGCAGGAGTGCGGCGTTGAGGAAGGCAGCCAGCTGGTACGCGGCCAGCTCCGGATCCTGGACACCGGCCTCCCGCAGCAGCATGGACAGGTGCAGGCGGGTGAGCTGCTGCGTCGGGTGCTCGAGGTCCGCCCCGCCCCGCTGCTCTGCGGCGCGGAGGATCTGCCCCTCGAAGCGCATCCGCCCGATGCTCGCCTCACCGAAGGCGATGAGGCGATCGAGCGGCGGAGCACCCGGCCCCAGGGGAGGAGGGCCCGCCATGAACGCCGACTGGAAGGAGCGGCCGGCCTCGTCGGCGAGGGCATGCAGCAGGCCCGCCCGATTGCCGAACCTCCGGTACACCGTCCCCTTGCCGACACCCGCACGACGCGCCACCGCGTCGGTGGTCAGCTTGTCCGGGCCACAGGTGGCGACGATCTCGGCTGCGGCATCGAGGAGGAGGCGGCGGTTGCGCGCCGCATCCGTGCGCTCCCCGTCGTCTCCCGGAATCCGGATCATCCCCCTGCCCTGCATGCCGCAACTATAGCCACGGAATAAAACGGACCGCGGTCCGCTTGTACTCTGCAGACGCCTCAGCTGCGTTCCCCTTCAGCCCGACCGCGAGGTCACATATCCCTGGGAGTACAGATGTCCACCACGATCCTGACCCTCGTCGGCAGCCTGCGCGAGGGCTCCATCAACCGCCAGCTCGCCGAGGCGGCCGCGGAGCACGCGCCCGACGCCGTCGACGTCGTCACCTTCGACGCCCTCAGCGACGTCCCGTTCTACAACGAGGACATCGACAACGACGCGGACCGCCCGAAGGCGGCCGACGCTCTCCGCGCAGCCGCTGCCGACGCCGACGCCCTCCTCCTCGTCTCCCCCGAGTACAACGGCACCATGCCCGCCGTCCTGAAGAACGCCATCGACTGGCTGTCGCGCCCGTACGGAGCCGGTGCCATCTCGAGCAAGCCCGCTGCCGTCATCGGTTCCGCTTTCGGCCAGTACGGCGGCGTCTGGGCCCACGACGAGGCCCGCCGCGCCCTCTCAGTCGCAGGCGCCTCCGTCCTCGAGGACGCCAAGCTGTCCATCGGCGGTTCCATCACGCGCTTCGCCGAACTGCACCCGAAGGACGATTCGGAGGTCGCCGGCCAGGTGTCCGATGTGCTGTCCGCCCTTGCCGGGGCAACCGCACCCGTCGCGGCCTGATCCACGCCACCCGACTGGACTGACGCAGCAGGACCCCCAGCAGGATCACGCAGCAGGACGCCGGCGCATTCCGCGCCGGCGTCCTGTCGTTTCTGCTGCCCGTCCGTCTCCGGTGCTGGTTCCTGCCTGCAGTTGCCGCTGTCGAGTGCCGGTCAGTGCCAGAGGCTGTCGGCCCAGGCGGCGTCACGCAGGTAGTCCCTGGCCGGACCGATCTCCCAGAGCTGACCCTGGGACTCGAGGACGCCGTCGTTCTGCATGGATTCGACGGCCTCCGAGGAACACCCGAGGGCGTCCGAGAGGTCGGCATCGTCAAGTGCCAGCACGATGGTGTTCCTGGAGTTCATGGTGCAGTCCTTCCGCTTGAGAGTTCCGAACGGGACGATGGAGCGGTACGAGGTCCGGCGAGCTCGGTCAGCGGCTGCCAGGTCCGTGCATACAGTCCCAGGGCGGCCTCCTCCCGGGCAACGAAACCGAGCCGGTTGAGCGTCATGTGCGCCTGGTACACGGTGAGATGCTGCGCACTGCGGCTCACGCGGACCTTGTCCGCGCGGTACAGGTAGGTATCGAGGGACCGGACCCACCGGCGCCGCCAGTTGTGCACGGTGGACTCCGCAGCCGTCGCCGCCATCAGGGCATGGAAGCCCGTCGACTTGGTGGCGACGCGCAGGGTCATCGCCTCGCGCACGCCCGGGGCGCGGGGGCCGACGTCGGCGGTACAGGTCCGGAGGTGGCCGTCCCAGTAGGCATCCCAGGAGAGCCGGAGGCGGTCGGGCCACGTGGCCGAGTGCGGTCCTCGCATCATGCTGTCCGCGGCGTCGAACAGGAGAAGTGCACCGAGGGCGGAGCGGCTCTGCATCCGGGGGAAGCGCGCGGTGGCCCACAGCGCGAGTTCCGAGCTGAGCTCGAATACCTCCTCCGCGAGGTGCAGGCCCTCGACGCCGCCGTACTTGACCAGGTTCGCCTCGAGCTGCGGATCGGCCATCTCCTGGCCGCCTGAGTAATAGGTGTTGTTGACCGGGGCCGTGAACTGCTGGTGGACCGCCAGCAGGGGGAATCTCCCTCCGCTGCGTGCCTGGAGTGCCCGCTGGAAGGCCCGGAGCCGTTCGAGGACACGGGGATGAGCGTGGATGCTAAGGCGAACCTGGCCGGTGGGCGCGTCGTCGACCCGGGTGAAATACCAGCGTTTGGCACCGAGTGCCTGGGCCTGCGCCACCAGCGGGGTGACCAGCTCTTCGATGATGCCGTCCGCTACATCGAAGCCACCCGTCGAGAGGGAGAGATGCCACCATTGAGTGCTGACGACCATTCGTGAGGCGGTTCGAACGGCGGTCAACTGGCTCATGGCTCTCTCCTTCAGGGTCTGTGATTACCCCCGCTGGGGCGGGCTCTGGGTGGGGCCTCCGGGCTCTAGTCCGGGGCCTCCTGTTACTTGGGCCAGTCCCAGCTACTCGCTGCGACCTCGCCCTTGGGCCAATCCCAGCTTGCTGCGCTGATCGACTGGCCCGCCGGTGCAGCAGCCCCGACCAGGATCATCAGGCCCGCAGTTGCACCGAGTACCTTTTTCATCGCGATCCTTTCCTGCCCGCTGTCCGGGCGGTCGAGCTGCTCCTGCACCGCAGTGCCCGATTCCTGCGGGAGACCCCTCTCGTGCCTCCCCGTGAACCGGCTCCACCAGAATGTCCGGCCCGTGCAGGTAGTGTCCAGCAGTACGGATGGCCGTTTGTGGACATGGCGTCAAAAGGACTCGGGTTCGCTGCCCGAGCCGGCGGTGAACCGCTTTCCGCCCCGTAAATCCGCGGAACGACGGGGATTATGAGGATTTGCGACCTGCCGGAATTGCCTGCCACGCTCATCTGTCATTAACTGGACATGTCATGTTTTTTCCTGCGCAATGATGCCGCTGGCATCACAGCGGCCCGGACAAGGACTGCCTATGCTGGACGCGATGTCGCTCGAGGTCTACCGGTACGCCGTCGGACATCCCGGCTGGACCCGCTCCGAAGCCTCGGATGCGCTGGGCCTGACCCTGCGCCGCATCGACCAGGCCATCGCCGCCCTCTCCGACCGCCGCCTGCTCAGCCCGCAGGCCGGCAGCGCCGCGGGACTGGTCGCGGTGTCCCCCGACGTCGCCCTCGCCGACCTCGTCGACGCGGACGAGCGTGCCATGCAGGAACTGAAGTCGCGCATCAGCAGCCAGCGGCGTGAACTCTCCAGCCTCCTGCCCACGTTCCTCGAGGCGCGGAAGAACGTGCTCGCCAGTACCTCCGTGGAGACGCTCGAGGACCCCCACCTCATCCACCGGGTCCTCATCGACTACGGGCGTGACGTCACGGAGAAGGTCTACATCGCCCAGCCGGGACAGGGCTCGACGGCGGATGTCCACGAGGAGAGCGTCCGCAAGGACCTGGAACTGCTGGAGAACGGCGTACGACGGCGTACGCTCTACGACACGAGCACGCGGGACCACGTGCCGACCCGCAAGGCCGTCGAGGCGATCGCGGCCGGGGGCGGCGAATTCGGCGTCCTGCCCTTCATCCCCCTGCGCATGCTCATCTTCGATGACAAGCTGGCCCTGGTGGCGCGCCAGCTGACGCGGGACGACAAGGCCGCCCTGGTCATTCGGGACCACAGCCTGATCAACATCTTCACGCAGCTGTTCGACATCGCCTGGGAACTCAGCGAGTCCTTCCTCGCTCCCGACCAGGTCGGGTCGCCCCTGAGCAGCCTGCAGCGCTCGATTATCCAGGGACTGGCGAACGGCCTGTCGGACGAGTCGATCGCACGGCGCCTGGATATCAACGTGCGGACCTGTCGTCGGCACATCGCCTGGATGCTGGAAACGCTCCACGCGGAGAGCCGGTTCCAGGCCGCCCTGAAGGCCCGCGAGGCGGGCTGGGTCTGAGCTGGGGCATCCCCACGAGGCCGACCGGACGCCTCTGGTCAACAGCTGTTGCCTCTTGGTGAACCCGCGCCTAGACTCGCGGGATGTCCTCCAGTGAAGCCTCCGCAGACCTCCTGCCCGCCGAGACCGAAGCAGCTCTCGAACGGGCAGTCGATTCGCACAACCGCCACGAGCAGCTCTTCTCGGTACGGGCGGCGAACATCAAGCAGTCCGCCGTACGCGACGTCTTCGACATCTCGATCCGCCCCGGGCTCGTCTCCCTCGCAGGCGGCAGCCCGTACCTGAAGTCCCTGCCGCTCGAGGAGCTCGGCCGCACGGCCCAGACGATCATCGCGGAGCACGGCCTCGAGGCGCTCCAGTACGGCGGCGGGCAGGGCATGGAGCAACTCCGTCAGCTCGTCTGCGACGTCATGGCGGCGGAGGGCATCGAGGGGGTCGACCCCGACGACGTCGTGATCACCACGGGGTCGCAATCCGCCCAGGACGTCGCCGCCAAGGTCTTCTGCAATCCGGGGGACGTCATCCTCTGCGAGGACCCGACCTATGTCGGGGCGCTCAACACCTTCGAGGCGTACGAGGTGGACGTCGTCGCGGTCCCCATGGACGACGACGGCCTGATCCCCGATGAACTGGAGCGTACCATCACGGCGCTCGAGGCGCAGGGACGGGTGATCAAGATGCTCTACACGATCCCCAGCTTCAACAACCCGAGCGGCATCACCCTGGCCGCGGACCGCCGGCAGCGCGTCGTCGACATCTGCCGCGCGCACAACATCCTCGTCCTCGAGGACAACCCCTACGGCATGCTGCGCTTCGACGGCGAGCCGCTGCGGCCCATGCGCGCGGACAACCCCCACGACGTCATCTACCTGGGCTCCTTCTCGAAGATCTTCGCGCCCGGCGTGAGGCTCGGCTGGGCCCTGGTGCCCAAGCACCTCTACCGCCGGTTCTACCTCGCCTGCGAGGCCGTGGTGCTCTGCCCGTCCCCCCTCACGCAGATGCTGGTGACCGCCTACCTCACCGACTACGACTGGCGCGGGCACCTGCACACCATGCGCAGCCTCTACTGCGAGCGGTGCGACGCCATGCTCACCGCCCTGGCCGAGGAATTGCCCGACGGGGTCCACTGGACCACCCCCGACGGCGGATTCTTCGTCTGGGTCACCCTTCCCGAGGGCATCGACACCTATCCCCTGCTCTACAGGGCGATCGACGCCGGCGTGGTCTTCATCCCCGGAGCCGCCTTCACCCCGTCGGACGAGCCGTCCAACAAGCTGCGCCTCGCCTTCAGCGCCGTGGCGCCCGAGGACATCGTCGAGGGCGTCCGGCGCCTCGCACCGATCCTGCGTGCAGCGATCGAGGAGAGCCGGGCCTGATTCCCGGCAAGCGGAAGCCCGGCGTGCGCTTGCCGTCGGGCCTCCGCTTGCCGCCGAGGCGTCAGCGGGGCGGCCCTCCGCCGGGCACCTGCTGGTAAATTCGCCGCTAGTCGAGCAGCAGTGCGGGCTCCTCGAGGATGGAGGCGACGTCGGCCATGAAACGGGCACTGAGGTCGCCGTCCACCACGCGGTGGTCGAAGGAGCCGCCCAGGGTCGTGATCCAGCGGGGGATGACTTCGCCGTCGAGCACCCAGGGCTTCTGCTTGATCGTGCCGAACGCCACGATCGCCACCTCGCCCGGGTTGATGATCGGCGTTCCAGTGTCGATGCCGAGTGCCCCGATGTTGGTGATGGTCAGCGTGCCGCCCTGCATCTGGGCCGGCTGCGTCTTGCCCGCCCTCGCCGTCGTCGCGAGGTCGTTCAGGGCCAGCGCCAGTTCCTTCAGGGACAGGTCCTGCGCGTCCTTGATGTTCGGGACCATGAGGCCGCGCGGGGTGGCGGCGGCGATGCCGAGGTTCATGAAGTGCTTCACGTGGATCTCGTCCTCCGCCCAGGTGGCGTTGACCGACGGGTTGCGTGCCGCGGCCCAGATGACGGCCTTGGAGAGGATGAGCAGGGGCGAGACCCGGATGCCCTCGAAGTCGCGGGATGCCTTGAGCCGCTTTACGAATTCCATGGTCCGGGAGGCGTCGACGTCCACGAAGATGCTGACGTGGGGGGCCGTGAAGGCGCTCTGGACCATGGCCTTCGCCGTGGCCTTGCGCACGCCCTTCACCGGGATGCGCTCGATCCGCCCGCCGCCGAGGAGCTTGCGGTCGGCCCAGAAGGAATCGGCCCCGTCCTGCTCCGCGTCGCGCTGCGACTGGTAGCTCATGAGGTCCTGCTTCGTGACCTCCCCCGCGGATCCCGTGGCGGGGACGTCGGCGAGGTTGATGCCCAGGTCGCGCGCTGCCTTGCGGACCGGGGGTTTCGCCAGGACGCGGTTGATCAGCTGGTTGAGCGGATTGCTCCGCGAGGGCGTGCCCGCCTCCGCGGGCTGCGCGGCAGACGTGCCTGCCGTCGGATTCGCCGGAGGATTCGCCGGAGGATTCGCCGCAGGGCTCGGCAGCTCCGTGCCGGCGCCGGCGGCTGCCGGCGCCTTCCGCGGCCGGCGCTTGACGGCGTCGGCCTTCGGTCCGGTGCCCACGAGGGGACCCGGGGCCGCTTCGGATGCGGCTGGTTCGGGGGCGTCGGCCCCCGGGCCGGCCGGGTGACCCGCCTCCAGCCCTCCGAGCTCGCCGGGCATGCCGGGCACCGGCAGCTCGCCGTCCGGCACGTGGCCTTGTGCCGGCGGCTGGTGGTCCACGCCGCCCTGCACCCCGTTCCCGGGAGCTGCTGCACCGTCCTGGGATCCGCGCGCTGCGCCGTCACTCCCGCCGACACCCGGCACGGAGACGGCGGAGTCCTCGACGGAGATGATCGGCGTGCCGACCTCGATGGTCTCCCCCTCGGCCACGAGCAGTTCGGCGACGGTCCCCGCATAGGGCGAGGAGAGCTCGACGAGGGACTTGGCGGTCTCGATCTCGCAGATGACGTCGTTCACGGACACCGTAGCCCCGGGAGCCACCTTCCACTGCACGATCTCTGCCTCGGTGAGGCCCTCACCGACGTCGGGCAGGTTGAACGTATTGAGCGTCATGATGGTCCTTCAGTAAGCGAAGGCACGGTCGAGTGCCTCGAGGATGCGGTCGATGTCCGGCAGGTACTGTTCCTCCACACGGGCCACGGGGTAGGGCATGTGGAAGCCGCCCACGCGGATGACGGGTGATTCGAGGGACAGGAAGGCACGCTCGGAGATCCGCGCGGCGATCTCACCGCCGATGCCGCCGAAGGTGGGAGCCTCGTGCGCGACGATCAGCCGGCCGGTGCGCGTGACCGACTCCGTGACGGTGTCGAAGTCGATCGGCGAGATGGAGCGGAGGTCGATGACCTCGATGCTCCGGCCGTCCGTCTCCGCAGCCGCAGCAGCCGCGAGGGCCACGGGGACGAGCGGCCCGTAGGCGACGACGGTCGCGTCCGTTCCCCGGCGCAGGACCTGGGCGGAGAACGGGTCCCCCGCGGGGGCGGACGTGTCCACCTCACCCTTGAGCCAGTAACGTCGCTTCGGCTCGAAGACGATCACGGGGTCCTCGCAGGTGACGGCCTGCTGGATCATCCAGTAGGCGTCCTGGGGGTTCGACGGCGTGATGATCCGCAGTCCGGCCGTGTGCGCGAAGAGAGCCTCGGGGGACTCCGAGTGGTGCTCGACGCTGCCGATGCCGCCGCCGTAGGGGATGCGGATGACGACGGGAGCGCTGAGCATGCCGTCGCTGCGGGTCCGCAGCTTGGCGAGCTGCGTGGTGATCTGGTTGAAGCCCGGGAAGACGAAGCCGTCGAACTGGATTTCGCAGATGGGACGGTACCCGCGCAGGGCCAGGCCGATGGCCGTGCCGATGATGCCGGACTCGGCCAGCGGCGAGTCGACCACCCGCAGCGCCCCGAAGTCCCGCTTCAGGCCGTCCGTCACGCGGTACACGCCCCCGAGCTCCCCGATGTCCTCACCCATCAGCAGGGTCTTCGGATCCGACGCGAGCGACGCCCGCAGCCCCTCGTTGATCGCCTTCGCGATCGTCATCGTCGCCATCAGGCGTGCTTCCCTTCATCGGCGAACCCGGCCTCGTACTCCTGGAAGAACCGCAGCTCCTCCTGGACGAGCGGATGCGGTTCTGCGTAGACCGTGGCGAAACGGTCCGCGAGTTCCGGCGCCGTCATCGACAGCACGGCCTGGCGCAGCTCCGTGGCCATGGCACGGGCCTCCGCGCCGAGCTCCTCGAAGAAGGCATCGTCCGCCATCCCTGCCGACCGGAGGTAGGACTCGAGCCGCACCAGGGGGTCCCGGGGCTGCCACTCCTGCTCGTCGCGTGACAGCCGGTACTTCGTCGGGTCGTCCGCGGTCGTGTGGGCGCTCATGCGGTAGGTGTAGGCCTCGATCAGGACCGGGCCCTGTCCGGACCGGGCATGTTCGAGCGCCCAGCGCGTGACGGCCTCGACGGCGACCACGTCGTTGCCGTCCACGCGGATGCCCGGGAACCCGTAGCCCTCCGCCCGCTGGGCGAGGGGCACCCGGGTCTGGACGCTGGACGGGACGGAGATGGCCCACTGGTTGTTCTGGCAGAAGAACACGACGGGGGCGTTGAAGGACGCGGCGAACACCATCGACTCGTGGATGTCACCCTCGGAACTCGCCCCGTCGCCGAAGTAGGCGATGGAAGCCGCCGGCGGCAGGGACGGGTCGGCGAGCTGGTCCCGCTGCATGCCCATCGCATAGCCGACGGCGTGCAGGGACTGCGCCGCGAGCACCAGCGTGTAGAGGTGGAAGTTCCGCTCGCGCGGATCCCAGCCGCCGTTGGTCACGCCTCGGAACAGGCGGAGGATGTCCGGGAGTTCGACGCCGCGCGTCAGGGCCACGCCGTGCTCCCGGTAGGTGGGGAAGGCGTAGTCCTGCGGCTCCAGGGCACGTCCGGAGCCGATCTGCGCGGCCTCCTGCCCGGTCAGCGGCACCCAGAGGGCGAGCTGGCCCTGGCGCTGCAGGGCCGTGGACTCCTGGTCGAAGCGACGGATCAGGAACATGTCGCGGTAGAGCGAGCGCATGTGCGCGGCGTCGGAGGCCGAGAGGTACGGGGAGAAGTCGATGGTGCTGCCGGCGATCTCCGCCGTCAGCCCGCCGGCCATGGTCCCGTCGGCCGAGAGGATCTGCAGCATCCCGGCGTCGGGTTCCTGCCGGCCACCGGCGGAGTGCACAGCACGCCCGACTTCCTCGACCTCGAATTCCGCTGCCGGCAATCGGCTGCTGTTCATCCCTGCTCCTCACCCGACGCAGAACATTCCCTTCGAGGAATGTATGCTGTAAGCCATACACCGAAGAACATATGTCCCGGCGACGTACTGATCAAGACTAGTCAGCGCGGGCCCCTGGGCCTATTTAAGACCGCATCACTCGCTGACGGGCCGGTGCGTGTAGCCTCTGCACAGCTCCAGGAAGCGCGTATTCGCCGCCTCCTCGCCGATGGAGACCCGCACGCCCTCCGAGCCGAAGGGGCGTACCGACAGAGCACGTTCCCCGGCCTTCGCCGCGAAGTCCTCACTGTGCTCGCCGAGCGCCAGCCAGACGAAGTTCCCCTCGGCTTCGGGCACGGTCCACCCGAGACCGCGCAGCCCCTCCACCACACGGGTGCGCTCATCGACGATCGACTGCACGCGCGCCTCGACCTCCCCGATGTGGCGCAGCGAGGTGACGGCGGCGTGCTCGGCGATCTGTGACACGGCGAACGGGACGGCGCTGACCCTCAGGTGCTCGGTGAGCGCCTGCTGGGAGACGGAGTACCCGACCCGCAGCCCCGCCAGGCCGTGGGCCTTGGAGAAGGTGCGGAGCACGATCACGTTCGGGTAGTCCCGGTAGAGGTCGATGCCGTTGACGGCGTCCGGGCGGCGGACGAACTCCTGGTAGGCCTCGTCGATCACGACCACGACGTGCGGGGGCACCTCCGCCAGGAAGTCGACGACCTCCCGGCGGGTGAGGATGGGACCGGTGGGGTTGTTGGGCGTGCAGAGCAGGACGACGCGCGTCCGGTCGGTGATCGTCGCGGCCATGGCCTCGAGGTCGTGCGTGCCGTCCGCCCGGACCGGCACCTGGACGCCGGCCGCACCGGCGAGTCCGACGCTGATGGGATAGGCCTCGAACGACCGCCAGGCGTAGACCACCTCGTCGGGTGCATCGAAATCGTTCTGCCCCGCGAAGGTGGCGAGGATCTGGTTGAGGGCGCCCAGGCTGCCCGCGCCGGTCACGATGTCGGTGGCGGGGACACCCAGGTAGCCCGCCAGTTCGGTCCGCAGGGCTGTGGTCAGCGGGTCCGGGTACCGGTTGATCGACGTCTCGGACGCGATCGCCTCGAGGACGGCGGGCAGCGGCGGCAGGGGGTTCTCGTTCGACGAGAGCTTGAAGCTCTCCAGCCCCTCGACGACGACTGGCGGCTTGCCGGCCGCGTAGCGGGGAAGCTTGCCGAGGACACCGCGGGGACGGATTCCGGCGGGGCCGCTGACCGCGCCCGGCTCGTCGGAGGGCGTTACCGGCAGGTCATCGATCGACGTCATGGCCATAGCCTAGACCGGCTTCCCTGCGCCCCGTGTGCACGCGGGGTCCCGGTGCCCCTGCCGGGCGGGGACGCCGGAACGCCCTGAAGGAATAGCGGCGCGCGGTTCCGGCGGCGCCGGCCGCGGCGAGGAGGGCCGTCGCGGGCGCAAGCGACGGCGCCTCGCTCGCGTCGACGAGGCGGGCCCCTTCCGCGTAGTTGTCCAGCTTGTGCGCCGGGCCGAGGCCCCACGGCTCCTGCGACCCGTCCGTGCTGCGCCCGGGGTCCGGCACCGGGGTGTGCAGTGTGACGGTGGTGCGGTGGCGGTCGTCGCTGTTGAGGGTCGAATCGAGCTCCGGGACGGCGTCGGCGCTGTGTTCCAGGTGGAGGTACTCGCTGCTGCCGGATGCGTGCCAGCCGGTGGGAGAACCCACCGTCAGGACGAGCTGCACGTCGTACCGCCCGCCCATCGCGCCGGCGAGGTTGACGGCGTGGAGGCCACCCTGGCTGTACCCCGCGACGATCAGGGAATCACCGGGATGGGCGCCGGCCCGCCCGAGGGCATCCAGGACGGCCGCCCCGGTGAAGAGGCTGTCTTCCGCGAGCGCCTCCGCGATGCCGCCGATGTCGAACGGATTGCTTCCCGCCGCCTCCCCCGGTCCGGGCTGCGTTCCCGGCAGCACGACGACGTAGACCGGGCTGCCCGCGGTCCCTGCCCGGAGGACCTCGAAGGTCCCCGGGTCGTCGGCCTCCACCGCGGCCAACCGGCCGACGACGCCCTCGACCGTCCCGTCGAACGCCACCGGAGTGCCGGCCGCCCGGTTCCGCAGTGCGATCGGACCGACCTCCACCACTCCCCCGCTGATCGCTCCGCGGGCAACCGCGCGGATCGTCGCCGCACTCCCGGCCCGCGCCGCATCAGCGGCCGCTGCCGCCACGCCGTCCGCCATCCGGTAGGCCCGCAGGCTCGCCCGGAGCCGTTCCTCCGTCGAGGCCAGGGAGCGCCCGTTGTCGGCAGCGGTCGTCCGCGCGCCGTCGAGCTGCGAGAGTGCGTCCTGGTAGTGCAGTCCCGCACCGGCCCCGAGGAGCTGGAGGTGCAGGACCCGCCAGGGCAGTTCGCACACCTCGCGATCGAGGCGCGCGAGGGAGACGGCGACATCCCCTGCCTCCACCGCGAGGAGGGAGAGCACGCGGGCCGCCTCCTCGAGTTCCTCCCACTGGAAACGGATACCGCCGACGCCGCCGCGGACGGTCAGGGGGCCGTCGTCGCCCTCCACCGGGCGGAGCCCGTCCGTCACAGTCCTGCCTGCCGCCGGAGAGCTTCCGCCTCGAGGACCAACCGGCCGTACTCGTCGAGGTCGCGGGCTGCCGACTCGAGCAGGTCGATCGTCCGGGAGAGTTCCCTGCAGCGCTCGCCGAGGTAGGACCTGAAGTTGTCCCCTGCCGGGGATTCCCAGGACCACAGGGAGACGGACAGTGCATGCCGCCGGATGCCGGCGAGCCTGCCGGCATGCCACCGCACGGCTGCCGTCAGGGCGGCGAGGTCCGCGCCCGCCACCGCTCCGTGTCCGAACGCCGGACCCGCCTCCAGCCACTCCATCGCCGTGCCCCTTTCCTGGCCGTTCCCCAACGCTAGGAACACGCAGGGCGCCGGGCCGGCGGGGCCGCAGGTATGTGGACAGCAGCGTGAACTCCGGGGCCGGCCTCGTGAAAGAATGGCGCAATGGCTGACTCCACGCTCTCCCGGGTTGAATTCGCTGCACTGTCCCGAGGGGAGGCCACGTCCCTGACCCTCGGTCCGCTCGACGGCCGGTACCGTGAAGCGGTTGCCCCGCTCATCGACTTCCTCTCGGAAGCGGCCCTCAACCGCGACCGCGTCCATGTCGAGGTCGAATGGCTGATCCACCTCACACGGTCCGCCGTGCTGCCCGGTACGGAGCCGCTCAGCGAGGACCAGGAGGCCCGGCTCCGCGCCGTCGTCACGTCATTCGACGCGGACTCGGTCACCGAACTCGGCGAGATCGAGAAGGTCACGGTCCACGACGTCAAGGCCGTGGAGTACTACATCGGACGGCGCCTCGAGGGCATCGGCATCGGCCGGCTGAAGCCCCTGGTCCACTTCGGCTGCACCTCGGAGGACATCAACAACCTGTCCTATGCCCTCGGCATCAAGGGTGCCGTGCTGGACATCTGGCTCCCCGCCGCACGGGACCTCGTCGCCTCGATCGCGGAGCTGGCCAGGACCTCGAGGGACACCCCGATGCTCTCGCGCACGCACGGCCAGCCGGCGACGCCTACCACGCTCGGCAAGGAGATGGCCGTCGTCGCCCATCGCCTGAACCGGCAGCTGGACCGCATCGCCTCGACGGAGTTCCTCGGCAAGATTAACGGCGCAACGGGCACCTATGCCGCGCACTACGCCTCGGTCCCGCAGGCCGACTGGCAGGAGGTGTCCCGGTCCTTCGTCGAGGGTCTCGGGCTGACCTGGAACCCCCTCACGACGCAGATCGAATCGCACGACTGGCAGGCGGAGCTGTACTCGGACGTCGCCCGGTTCAACCGGATCCTGCACAACTTCTGCACCGACGTCTGGAGCTACATCTCCATCGGCTACTTCACCCAGATCCCGGTGGCCGGCGCGACGGGCTCGTCCACCATGCCCCACAAGGTCAACCCGATCCGCTTCGAGAACGCGGAAGCCAACCTGGAGATCTCCTCGGCACTGCTCGACGTCCTGGCGTCGACCCTCGTGACCTCACGCTGGCAGCGGGACCTCACGGACTCCTCGAGCCAGCGCAACATCGGCGTGGCCCTGGGCCATTCACTGCTCGCCATCTCGAACGTGGCGAAGGGACTCGCCCGCCTCGACGTGGCCGAGGACGTCCTCGCTGCGGACCTCGACGGCAACTGGGAGGTCCTCGGGGAGGCCGTGCAGATGGTCATGCGGGCCGAGGCGATCGCCGGGGTGCCGGGGCTCGACGATCCGTACGAGCGCCTGAAGGAACTGACCCGCGGCCACCGCGTGGACGCGGGACGCATGCGGGAGTTCGTCGGCAGCCTGGGGCTCAGCGCCGAGGCCGAGCAGCGGCTCCTGGACCTCTCCCCCGCCACCTACACCGGGATCGCCGCGCAGCTCGTGGACCACCTGGGCTGATCCGGCCCGGGCCGGTGCCCGCAGGCCCGCCAGGGAGCGTCCGAAGAACGGTCCGACGCCGCTAGCACGACGCACCGCTCCATGGCGTACGGACGTGTCCTTGACGCTGCCTCGGCGGCAACAGGACGCTGGAGGAATGGAGTGGTTGACCGACGTCCTGGCGGCCGAGGACTACGAGGTGGGCCGGCAGATCGTGCAGCGCGGCGTCGCGGCCGTGTACCTCGTGGCATTCCTGTCCGCGGTGGCGCAGTTCCCGGCGCTCCTCGGCGAGAAGGGCCTGATGCCCGTCCCGGAGTTCCTCGAACGGGCCGGGAAGCGGGCCGGTCCCTCACTGTTCCACCGGCGCTACTCCGACCGGCTGCTGCTGACCGTCGCCTGGTCCGGGGCGGCCATCGCCGCACTGCTCGTGGCCGGGCTCCCGCAGGCGGGGCCGCCATGGCTGCCCCTGGTGGCCTTCCTCGTCATCTGGTGGCTCTACACCTCGATCGTCAACGTGGGACAGACCTTCTACGGCTTCGGCTGGGAGAGCCTCCTCCTCGAGGCCGGGTTCATCGTCGCGTTCCTCGGATCGAACGAGGTCGCCCCGCCCTTCCTGGTCCTGCTGATGATCCGCTGGCTCGTCTTCCGCCTCGAATTCGGGGCGGGCATGATCAAGATGCGCGGCGACCGCTCCTGGCGCGACCTGACGGCGCTGTACTACCACCACGAGACCCAGCCGATGCCGAACCCGGCAAGCCGCTTCTTCCACCTGCTGCCCAAGCCGCTGCACCGCCTGGAGGTGGCGGGCAACCACGTGACGCAGCTCGTGGTCCCGTTCCTCCTCTTCGCACCGCAGCCCGTCGCCGGATTCGCGGCCCTCGTCATGATCCTCACGCAGGGCTGGCTCGTGCTCTCGGGCAACTTCGCGTGGCTCAACACGCTGACGATCATCCTGGCCTTCGCCGCCGTCCCCGATTCCTTCTACGCCGCGGTGGTCCCGGCCTTTGACGCCGCCGGGACCTACGAGGGGACCCCGCTGGAGTTCACCGCCGTCGTCGTGCTCGCCATGCTGTTCCTCGCCTACCTGAGCTGGCCGTCGCTCCTGAACCTGTTCGCGAAACGGCAGCTGATGAACGCGAGCTTCAACCGCTGGCACCTCGGCAACGCCTACGGCGCGTTCGGCAGCGTCACGAAGGTCCGTTACGAGGTGATCGTCGAGGGAACGCTCGACGACGTCGGACCGGGCGCCCAGTGGCGGGAGTACGAGTTCAAGGGCAAGCCGGGAGACCCGTCCCGCATGCCGCGCCAGTTCGCCCCGTACCACCTGCGGCTCGACTGGATGATGTGGTTCCTGGCCCTCGGCTCCGAGCGGGGCTGGTTCACACCGTTCCTGGTCAAGCTGCTGCAGGCGGATCCGCTGATCCTGAAGCTGCTGCGCAAGGACCCGTTCGACGGCGCCCGGCCGCGCTATGTCCGGGCCCGCATCTTCCTGTACCGCTTCTCGACGCGCGCGGAGAAGCGCGCGACCGGGCTCTGGTGGATCCGCGAACCGCAGGGCGTCCTGGTCCATCCGGCGTCACTGCGGGCCGAGGTCTCCTGAGCGCGGAGGCCCCGCTCCCCCGCCCAGCTGGATGAGGCGCTTCTCCTTCGCGTCCCAGCGCCGGACGATCCCGGCGTCGAGCCGCTCCGGCGGACGATCCCGCAGGATGCCGAAGGCTACGGCCAACTGGTCCGCGGTGAGTCCGTGACCGAGCGTGATGTGCGGCGTCCAGGACCCGGGAACGGTGGTCGGCACGACGTCCGGGACGCCGTCGAGGGCCCCCCAGAGGCGACGGTGCAGATCGGTCAGGGCGGGGTCTGCCACGACCTGCCGCGCGAGCACGAACTTCCGTCGCGTCGGGAAGACGAGGAAGCCGGCCGTCACTAGTTCCAGCGCTTCCCCCACGGCGGCGGCGGCGAGGTCGGCGTCGTAGCGGTCGTCGATCCGTGCGGCAGCCGCGAGCGTGATGTGCGGGGCGTTGCTGAAGGACTGGTGCTGTGACTGGTTGGGCAGGCCTGCTGCCTCCAGCGCGGCCCAGTCGTCGAGCAGGAATCCCTCCGACGCCGGGCCCAGCAGGAGTTCGACGCTATCGGCCATGCCGTGCTTGTCCTCCTACCGGTCCCTGCGACGCGTCCGGTGCCTGCACCGTGCTCAGCGCGGCGGGCGCCGGAAGTCGCCGACGCCCGTGGATCCGTCCACCTCGGTGCTGCCCGTCCGTGGATCACGCTGCGGCCGCTGGTAGGCGAGTTCCCCGCCGTTGCGCCCGCCGAAGGGCCGCCCGTGGTCGGCGTACTCCTCACGGAAGTAGGCCAGCGCCCACTCGCCGAGCAGGATGCGCGCGCCGGTGCGGAGGACCGATTCCTGCCGGCCCCCCATGCTTCCCGTGACGACCCCGTGGGGGACGAGCACGTACTCGTCGTCCTCCGTGTGGAGGACCTCGGCGTGGAGGTCGTCCAGGCCTGCCAGGTGCAGCATCGCGTCGTCACCGCTTCCGATCGTGGTGCGATCGGCGGTGAGTTCGAATTCACGCGGAACCTGGCCGTTCCAGGTCGCGGAGTTCTGCACGAAGATCAGCCGCGGGCGGCCCCCGCCGCGCACGTAGTGCGTCGTCGTGATCGTCCGCCTGATCCGTCGGTTGACGGTTGGCACCAGCGGGAGCGGCGTCGACAGGGGAAGGAGCGACTGCGAAGGGGCCGAGGGCGACGCACCCTTCTCGAGTGCGCGGCGGCCGACGCCGAGCAGCGGCGCGAGCGTGCCGGGCGAGCCGAGCCTGATGTGCGGGGACCTCGTGATCAGCCGCTGCGCGAGGGAGGGTTTCACTGCGCCGAGGCTGATCAGGGGCCCATTGGGCCCGGTCACCGAGAGTGCGAGGCCGCGCGCTGCGAGCTGCTCGGCGAAACCGCGCACCTGCCCCAGGCTGGGGAGGTTGGTGCCGCGGAAGGACCCGGGATCGTCGACGAAGACGTCGACCGTGGTGCCGGCCGCCTTCACGGTGCCGGACAGTCTCGCCTCCGGTTTGCCGTCGGTGGCCGGCTCCGCCAGCGAGAAGTCGATGTCGATGTCGAACCTGAGTGACGAGGCCATGTCGGTCGGGGCGGTTCAGCTCTGGGAGGTGCCGGCGGTGTTGTCGCTCGTGGTGATGCGCAGCGTGCCGTCGAACTTCCAGGTGGCGCGGGGAGCGTCGGGGCCGATATCGCGCGGCACCTCGATGGTCATGTCCTGCAGGGTGTAGTTGATCGCGGCGCCCCGGCCGGTCAGGTAGGACCACATCTCCTCGGCGAGGTCGGTCCAGTCGCGGATGGTGTGCGATTCGCCGGCGGGCGAGGTGTTCTCAGTCATGTCGATTCCTTCGTGGATGAGCCAACAATGACAGACGTCCTCTAACTCCGTCTGACTTAGGTACTGCACACCCTAGCCCAGGGCCGGGGTTACCGGAACCCGTCCCGAAGGACGGGTTCCGGCCCGCGGGTCACCGGCCGCGGGTCACCACTTCGGATGGACGGTGGCCCGGAAGTGGCGGTCGTAGATGTCGGCCACGGCGGCGCTGATCTCCGCACCGAGGCCCACGGAGTCGGCGGCCGCAGCATTGGCCCGGGCCTGCTCGGGATTGCGCGCTCCGGGGATCACGGTGCTGACGCCGTCCTGCGCGATGATCCAGGCAAGCGCGGCCTGCGCCGTGCTCACGCCCTCCGGGACGATTTCCGCGAAGTCACGTGCTGCCTGCAGTCCGGTCTCGTAGTCCACGCCGGAGAAGGTCTCGCCGACGTCGAACGCCGCGCCGGTCCGGTTGTAGTTCCGGTGGTCGTTCTCGGCGAACGCGGTGTCCTTCGTGTACTTGCCGGACAGCAGGCCCGATGCCAGGGGCACGCGGGCGATGATGCCGACCCCCGCCGCCTTGGCTGCCGGCAGGACCTCGTCGAGCGGCTTCAGCCGGAACGCATTGAGGATGATCTGCACGCTGGCGGTGTTGCCCCGGGCGATCGCGGCGAGCGCCTCGTCGGTGCGCTCCACGCTGACGCCGTAGTTCCTGATGACACCGTCGTCGACGAGGGTGTCGAGGGCGTCGAACACCTCGTCGGAACCGTAGACGGCGGTCGGCGGGCAGTGCAGCTGAACGAGGTCGAGGGCGTCGACGCCGAGGTTCTTCCGCGAGCGGTTGATCCACTGCCGGAAGTTGGACAGGGTGTAGTTCTCGGGCACCTGGTCGACCCGGCGGCCCATCTTGGTGCCCACGAGGATGTCGAGGTCCGGATTGGCGGCGAGGAATGACCCGATCGTCGTCTCGCTCCGCCCGTCACCGTACACGTCCGCCGTGTCGAAGAACGTCACGCCGGCTTCGACGGCCGCGTCGAGGACGGCGACGGCGTCCTTGTCCTCCACCTCACCCCAGTCGGCGCCGAGCTGCCAGGTACCGAGGCCGACGACGGAGACGGGCCTGTTGGTTCTTCCAAGGGTTCGTTGTTCCATGCTTTCGACTATAGGCCGGGCAGGGTGGACTGGGTCACCGGTGCCTCCCGCGCCGGCCGCGCGTCCGCCGGGCGCTCCTCCAGCGGTGCCCTCGCCTCCGTCCGCGTGCGCGCGCCGGTGTGCACGCCGTGGCGGTACCCGTCCGCCGCCGTCGACTCCTCACCCGGGATCCATCGTGCCGCCTCCTGACGCAGGTCGGATCGCCGCTCGGCGTCCATGCGGTCGTAGAGCATCACGCTCATGCGCGACCTCGGATTGCGGGCGAACAGTTCCCGGTAATCGCCGACGAACTCCCAGTAGAGCGCGTCCCAACTGAACCGCCAGGGGCCGTCCTTGAAGTCGCTCATCTTCTTGATGTAGTTGCTGCCGCTGACATAGGGCTTGGTCGTGATCATGGTGCCGGCCGCATATTGGCTCATGGCATAGACGTTGGGCACCATCACCCAGTCGTACGCGTCGATGAACATCTCCATGAACCACTCGTAGACGGCGTCGGGCCGAGCCCGCATCAGCAGGGCCGCGTTGCCGAGCACCATGAGGCGCTCGATGTGGTGGGCGTACGCGGTGTCGAGGACACGCGTGATGACGGAGTCCACCGGTTCCAGCCCGGTATCCCCGGACCACCAGCGGGGGTCCAGGTCGGCCGTCAGCTCCAGGGTGTTGCCGGTCCGCATCTCCCGGCCGCGGAGTACGTAGGACGCACGGATGTACTCCCGCCAGCCGATGACCTGGCGGAGAAAACCCTCCACACTGGCGATCGGCGTCTCATGCCGTTCGGCGAAGTCGAGCGCGAGGTCCACCACGTCGGCAGGGCTGAGGAGCCCGCTGTTCATGCTGGAACTCAGCGCCGAGTGGAACAGGTAGGTCTGGCCGACGGCGATCGAGTCCTCGTACGGACCGAAGAGCTCGAACCGTTCGACGAGGAAGGCTTCCAGGGCGTCGAAGGCCTGGCCGTGGGTCACGGGCCAGTTGAAGGACTCCGCGTTGCCGGGATTGTCGGGGAACGCCGACTGCACCCAGGCGATGGCTGCCGTGACGTCCGGCAGCCGCTCGAACTGCGGCAGGTCCGGCAGGGCGATCGTCTTCGGCAGCTTCTTCCGGTTCTCGGTGTCGAAGCTCCACTTCCCGCCCGTCGGGGAGCCGTCGGCCTCCACCAGGATGCCCAGTCGCTTGCGCTGCCACTCGTAGAAGGTCTGCATCCGCCAGTTGTGCGAGGAGAAGTAGGTGCCGATGAGCTCCCGCGGCGTGAGGAACTGCGGCGTCTCCAGGATGCGTGCCTCGACCGCGGCGTCGGCGAGGGTGCGAGTGAGGCGGCGCTCGAGCCAATCATCCACGACGTCATAGTGGGTCACGAGGGTGGCCCCGCGATCGGCGAGCACGGCGGACAGGCGTTCCTGGCTGGCGTGCTCGGCCGAGGTCTCCACGTAGTCCACGCCGAAGCCGGCGTCCTCCACGCGGCGCGCGAAGAGGGTCATGGCCGCCCGGTGCAGGACGAGTTTCTGCTGGTGGAACCGGAGGCTGCGGAACAGGAGGTCGTCCTCGATGAACACGAAGTGCGTGTCCGGGGACGCCTCGAGGTGCTCCTCGAACAGCTGCTGCGGGAGGACGAGCTGGACGTGCACGGAGGGTGCCTTCCTGAAGGGAATGGTCGTCGCGGGCAACCCTATCGCCCGCCTCCGACAGGCCCTCGGACCGCTTGACTGTAAGCATGCTTAGTGGTTCCGTGGGAAGACCGATCGGCTCGCGAAGGGACCACCATGAGATCGCTCTGGCTCGACACCGCTCCGCACATTCCGTCCGACAACCTGCAGGACGGCGCCGCGTACGACTCCGTGGTGGTGGGAGCGGGACTGACAGGCCTGACGACGGCGCTCCTGCTGGCACGGGCGGGCCACCGTGTGGCGGTCCTCGAGGCCCGGACCGCCGGAGCCGTGACCACGGGCAACACCACGGCGAAGCTCTCCCTCCTGCAGGGAACCAGCATCTCGACCATCCTGCAACACCACGACGCCGAACTCGCCCGTGCCTACGTTCTGGGCAACCGCGAGGGCCAGAGCTGGCTCCTGCGCTTCTGCGACGAGCACGGGATCGGCTACGAGACGCGCGACGCCGTCAACTACGCGACCACCGACACCGGCGCCCGCAAGCTCGTCGCCGAGCACGAGGCATGCACTGAGGCGGGCCTCGCCACCGAGCTCGGCGTTGCCGCCGACCTTCCCTTCCCCGTCCGCAAGACGCTGCGCCTGAAGGACCAGGCGCAGTTCCACCCGCTCGAGGTGTTGGCCGGCCTGGCGTCGGAGCTCCGGCGGCACGGCGGTGCACTGATCGAGGGCGTCCGGGTCGAGGGCGTCGCGAAGACCGGGTCCGAGGGCGTGGAGCTGAAGACCAGTGCTGGTGCCGTGACGGCGTCGAACGTGGTGCTCGCCACGGGCATCCCGATCCTGGACCGGGGCGGCTACTTCGCCGTCCTGCAGCCCATGCGCTCGTACTGCGTCGCCCTGACCGTGCAGGACGACGTCCCCGAGGACATGTACCTCAGCGTCGATTCGCCCACCCGTTCCCTGCGCACGGCGACGGTGGACGGGACCAAGTACCTGATCGCGGGCGGCAACGGCCACCGGGTGGGGCACAGCTCGAACACCCAGGGCCGGGTGGACGACCTCACGCGCTGGGCGCAGGAGTACTTCCCCACGGCGCGGCCCGCCTACGCCTGGTCCGCCCAGGACTACGCCCCTGCCGCCGCCGTGCCCTACGTCGGCAAGGTCCCGGCCGGCGGCGGGCACATCTACGCGGCGACGGGCTACAACAAGTGGGGCATGACGAACGCCGTCGCGGCGTCACTGGCTCTGTCCTCGGAGATCCTCGGGGGCAACATGCCGTGGGCCCAGACGCTCTACCGGACGAAGGTCAGCCCTGCGGACGCGCTCCAGACCGCCCAGGCGAACGCCGTCGTGGGCGTGGGCCTGGTGACCGGGTGGCTGTCGGGTCTCGCGAAGACCGGCTCCTCAGCACCCGGCGAGGGCGAGGGGCGCGTCATCCGGGAGGGTGCACGGCCCGTCGGGATCTGCACGGTCGACGGCGTCCAGCATCGCGTCTCGGCCGTCTGCCCGCACCTGCACGGCGTCCTGGCCTGGAACGACGCCGAGCGGTCCTGGGACTGCCCGCTCCATGGTTCGCGTTTCACGGCCGACGGGAAGCTGCTCGAAGGGCCGTCGACTTCCGACCTGGCGGACACGCGGCGCTGACGTCCCGCAGCCGGCCGCGAGCCCTCGCCCGCACTGCACCCGGCCCGGAAGCGTCGGTCGCCGCGACCAGCAGATCCCGCGGACGGACTCAGGCCGGGGCGGCGTCGGAGCTGTCCACCTGGAGCCGGACGGCGTAGTCGTAGGCCTCGAGCAGGAACACGGTCCACTCGCGGTCCTGGTCCTCGGTCCCCGACCCCTCCGGCGCGATGCTCACCCATTCACGGGCCGTCCCTCGTCCGATCCGCGCCGGAACCGCAGCACCCTGGGCGACGAGGTCCGCTGCGCGTTCCGCGGGCACCTTGACCATGAGCCGGCCCTCCCTGTCGACCAGGGCGAACAGCTTTCCACTCAGGGAGATCGCAGCACTCCCGAACATCGTGGTGCGCCCGACGCCGGCACGGTCCAGCAGCCCGCCGGCCAGGCGGTCGAGCCGCGCACCCGCCGCGGCGCGCTGGGTGCGGCGGCGCGCAGCGTCGTCGTTCATCGAACCCTCCCCGGGAGCGGTGCTGCGGATCCGTCGCTCCCATCCGCGACCGGAACCGGAGGGGCGACGCGCACCGCCGCCTCCTGCCCCCTCATTGCCGGACATCCCGACCCGCCATGTCCTTCAGCAGGTCGCGCATCTCCGTCAGCAGGGCGATATCCACGGGAATCGGCTCCTCCGCCGGCTCCGGGGCAGCGGTGCGGTGGTGGAGGCGCCGGTGCGCGTGGTTCAGGGGGACGACGAAGAGGAAGTAGACCACGGCCGCCGTGATGAGGAACGAGACCGCCGCCGTGATGACGGCACCGATGTCGACGAAGGTGGCATCGTTGCCCGGCCGGATGCGGAAACCGAACCCGGCGGCATCGACGCCGCCCGCGGACGCGATGATCGGGTTGATGATGTTCGCGGTGAAGGCCCCCACGAGGGCGGTGAAGGCGCCGCCGATCACGACGGCGATGGCCAGTTCGACGACATTGCCGCGGAGAATAAAGTCCTTGAAACCCTTGATCATCGTCATCCCTGGTCGGTGGTTGCTGGGTGTGCCGGATATTCCTGCACACCCACTCTAGGGTCGGATCCTCCTGGACGCATGGCTGGAGCGGCCGATCAGGAGCCGGCGGCCCTGCGGGCGGAGACGATCAGGTCGACGACGTCGAGCAGTTCCTCGATCTCCTCGCTGCTGGTCCGGCCGGCACCGGCGGAGGCGAAGAACGCGGCATCGTAGTAGAGCCCGTCGCCCAGCAGCTTGACGGCGCGCGCCGTCGTGCGATCACCGAGCTCGGCCTCGAGGGCGTCCAGCCACCGTTCCTGGATCCCGGCGAGGGAGGCCTTCGCCGTGGGGTGGCCCTGCTGGGCGAGGCGGGCCATCGAGACGAGGGCCCGGTCGAGGGCGCTGTCCTCGAACACGGAGGTGCGGACGTAGTAGCGGGCCGCTCCGTCCGGCGCCGACGTCATGGCCTCGCGGTCCTTGTCGGCCAGTCCCCGGAGCCGGTCCGCGAGCCCGTCCACCAGCGCCTCCTTGGAGGGGAAGTGATACAGCAGGCCGCCCTTGGAGACGTCGGCGGCGGCGGCGACCGCCTCCATGGTGGCGGCCCTCTCACCGTCGCGGATCAGCGCGTGCTCGAAGCTGTCGAGGATGCGTTCACGGGAACTGGACACTCCTCGATGATACCGGTCACTTTTGTTGTACTATACCGGCTGGACGGTATAGCTTGGATGGATGACCACCACACCCTCCACCTCCGCACGCACCGGGGTGAACCCGCGTGCCGTTTCCCCCTCCCCCTCTCCCTCCCTTGCCGGCCGCCGCGAATGGTTCTCCCTGGCCGTGCTGATGCTGCCGGTGCTGCTGGTCTCGGTCGACAACACCGTCCTGAGCTTCGCGCTGCCGGAGATCTCCCGCTACTTCGCAACGAGCGGCACCACACTGCTCTGGATCGTGGACAGCTACCCCCTCGTCCTCGCGGGACTCCTGGTCGCGATGGGCAGCCTGGGCGACCGCTTCGGCCGCCGGCGCCTGCTCATGATCGGCGCGGCCGGCTTCGCCCTCTTCTCCGTGGTGGCAGCCTTCGCCCCGACCGCGGCCTTCCTCGTCGCGTCCCGCGTCGGCCTCGGTGTGTTCGGTGCCATGCTCATGCCGTCGACCCTGTCGCTGATCCGCAACATCTTCGCCGACCGGAACCAGCGGCGGATCGCCATCGCGGTCTGGGCCGCGGGATTCTCGGCCGGCGCCGCCCTCGGCCCCCTGCTCGGCGGTGTCCTGCTCGAGCACTTCTGGTGGGGCTCGGTGTTCCTCCTCGCAGTGCCCGTCCTCGTCCTCATGCTCGCGCTGACCCCGGCCGTCGTGCCCGAGTCCAGGGACTCGAACCCGGGCCGCGTGGACTACGCCAGCATCGTGCTGTCCATCGCGACGATGCTGCCGGTCGTCTACGCCATCAAGAACCTGGCGAAGGGAGGCCCGCTGCTCGTCTCGGTGACCGCGGCATTCATCGGCCTCGCCGCCGGCACCGCGTTCGTCGTGCGCCAGCTCCAGCGGCGCGACCCGATGCTCGACGTCCGCCTGTTCACGGTGCGAGCCTTCACGGGAGCCGTCCTCGTGAACCTCCTCGCGATCTTCTCGCTCGTCGGGTTCCTGTTCTTCGTCTCGCAGCACCTGCAGCTGATCCTGGGCTACACCCCGCTCGACGCCGGGCTCGTGCTGCTGCCGGGCCTCCTGGTGACCATCGTCGCCGGCCTCGGCGTCGTGCCGCTCGCCCGGCGGCTGCCACCGCATGCCGTCGTCTCGGTGTCGCTGCTCTTCTCGGCCGTTGCCTACGCGATGATCGCCCTGCTCGGCGAGGGCGGATCCGCGGGCTTCCTCCTGGTCGCCTTCGTCATCCTCGGGATCGGCGTGGGAGCGTCGGAGACGGTCTCCAATGACCTGATCCTGTCCACGGTGCCGGCCGACAAGGCCGGAGCCGCCTCCGCCGTCTCGGAGACGGCCTACGAGGTCGGCTCGGTCCTCGGCACCGCGGTGCTGGGCAGCATCCTGCTCGCCTCCTACCAGCGCAACCTGATGCTCCCCGCGGGCCTCACCTCCGCACAGGTGGAGTCGTCCACGGAGACCCTCGGCGGTGCCGTCGAGGTCGGGACGCAGCTCGGCCCGGCCTCCGCCGCGCTCCTGCGGGATTCGGCGTTCGCCGCCTTCGACAGCGGCGTGACGGTCACCTCCGGCATCGCAGCCCTGCTCATGGTGGGGGCGTCCGTGCTGGCGGCGTGGAGCCTGCGCGGCGAGGCGAAGGCCGGACCGGCGCGGGCGACCGCCGACCACTAAGACACCAGGATGCACCCGGCGAGTACCCACCCGCCGGGTGCATTCGGATGTTCCGGCCGGCATCGGACGCCGGATGACTCGCCCCTAGCGGCGGGCGGTCTTCTCGCACGCGCTGACGAGGAGGACCGCGCAGCTGAACCAGATGGCGCCGGCCGCGCCCAGCGGGGCGGCGAGAAAACCGGCGGTGATCGGCATGACGACCTGTCCTACGCGGTTGCCGGTCAGCCGGACGGCAAGAGCCGTCCCCCGCCACCCGTCGGGGACGGCGGTGGAGACGAGCGTCATCGTCAACGGCTGCCCGAGACCGAGGCAGAACCCGCCGACGACCAGCAGCGGTACGACGATCCACGGCTGGCCGACGGTCAGTGGGGGGAAGATCAGGGCCACTCCGGATCCGTACAGGCTGACGAGCAGCAGCGTCCGCGACGACAGTCGGGAGGACAGCCAGGGCAGGCAGGATCGGGACAGGATGGAAGCAGCCCCGCGGATGGCCAGCAGCACCCCGATCTGGGCGGGTGGGATGCCCGCCTCCTCCCCCGCAAGCGGAAGGAAGGCGGTCAGGATGTCCAGCATTGCCAGCAGCGACAGGGATGCCAGCATGTGGGACGGCACGCCCGTTCGGCCCAGGATGGCCGACAGCGTCGCCCGTTCCCGGGCAGGCAGGGAGCGTCCGTCGGCGGGCTGTCCGAGACCCCCGGGAGTGCCGGCGGCAGGGGTCTTGCTCCCGGGTGGCCGGACGGTGCGGATCAGCACGACCGGAGCCGCCAGCAGCGACAGGCCCGCACCGACCCACAGGGCTACCGTGATGCTGGCGGAGCGCTCGGCGGAGACCGTTCCGAGGCTGGAGCCCAGCAGGAGGCCTGCGATCAGTGGGCCGGCGAGTTGCCCGGCGGAGAAGGCCGCCGTGAACCATCCGAAGGCGGCGTTCATCTGCCCGGGACGGGCGTGGCGGGTGATCAGGGTCTGGCCGGCGATGGTGAAGACCAGATGCCCGAACCCCAGCAGTGCATTGGCTCCTGCCACGAGGGCGATGCTGGAGGACAGCGCAAGCGCCAGGGAGCCCAGGCCGAGCAGGGCCGCTCCCAGGGCGACCAGCCGGCTCAGCCGCCGCATCCTGTCACTGAGCCGTCCGAGCGGCAACGCACTGAGCAGGGGGATGAGGGCGTAGGCGGCAGTCACCAGGCCGATGGTGGTGGTGTCGGCGTCGAGGGCCAGAAGCTTGTAGGTGGTGACGGGCCGTACGAGGTTGAGTGCGGTCTGGGTCAACAGGGCGCCGCCGGCAAGGATCCACAACCAACCCCACGAGCGCCGGGACGCGATGCTAGGAGACATCCGGACGATCTGGGAGAAGCAGTGCGGCCCGCGTTCCTATCGCATACCCGACCTTCATACTCGGTCGAGCCCGGCCCGCGAGACCTCCAGGTAGCTGATCGCCGCCCGGATCCCCAGACGCAGGCCTTCCCCGATGCGGTCCGGAGCGGCCTCCGAGGCACCGGCCCCGTGCAGTGCGGGATGCGTGTCCGCGGTGGACAGCCAGAGCGGATCGGGGGACGCAGCGTCGAGAGCCGATCCGAAGACCAGGGCGTCGAGCATGGAGATCACCGCCAGGTGCTGCTCCCGCGGCACGCCGGCCTCGACGAGAGCCGATGCCAGGACCTCGTACAGGGCCAGCGTCGGCGCGTCATCGACCATGCGCCCCAGGAGCAGCGGGATCGCCGAAGGGTAGCGGGCCACGGCCTCCCGGTAGGCCAGGACCCAGTACTCGATCCTCGACTGCCAGCTCGCGTCCGCCCCACCCAGCGCGCCGAGGTCGATCTCGCGGTAGATCCGCTCCCGGAGGGCTTCGATGATCTCGTCCCTGCCCCCGATCATGTGGTGATACAGCGAGGAGGGATTGACGCCGAGGTGCTGGGCGATCCCGGTGATCGTGAAGTCGCGGTGCCTGCCGACGAGCTCCAGGGCGGCTTCGAGGATGATGTCCCGCGACAACAGTTGCTTGCGTGGCCGTGCCATTCTCCGAGTATGGCAGACCCGGATTCTCCTTCCCCGGCGAGCAGGAGGGATGCCGGATCGCGTTACCAAATAGTATTTGGTTAAGTGTGAACCACGTCATATTCTGGGGCAACGCCTGTTCCTCCCGGGAGCAGGCGCCGTCCCCGACCTGCAGCCCGCCGCCAGCACGGCGACGACGGCGGCCCTTCCAGCCCCTACCGACGAAGGTGACCATGTCGCACGTTCCGAACGACCAGACCTCCGCCCCGGCTCCCCCGCTGATCGAGGCCCGCTCGATCGACTGGATCCCCGAGAACGAACGCCACGGGAAGCTGTGGCATCAGGCACCCCTGTGGTTCCTGGGCAACTTCCAGTACTTCTCCATCCCGATCGGCTTCATCGGCCCCTCCCTGGGACTGTCCTTCGGCTGGACCGTGCTCGCCAGCATCCTCGGCATCGCCGTCGGCACCGTGTTCATGGCCTTCCACGCGTCCCAGGGCCCGACCATGGGCCTCCCTCAGCTGATCCAGTCACGGGCGCAGTTCGGCTATCGCGGCGTGATCGTGCCGCTCCTGGCCACGCTGTTCACCTACATGGCCTTCAACGTCGCCGACACCGTGCTTCTCAGCGAAGGCCTCAGCGGCTCCTTCGGCTGGAACCCCACCGTGATCGCCGTGCTGGCAACCCTCGCCGGGGTGGTCCTGGCCATCTTCGGCCACGACTGGCTCCACAAGGCATTCCGCATCCTGCTGTACGTCTCGCTGCCGATCATGACGATCCTGACCATCGGCGTCATCACCGGCGCTGCCGGCGGATCGCTGAGCGGCGGGGAGTACGGATTCACCTGGCCGGCTTTCATGGCCCAGTTCGCGGCCTGCGCCGCCTACAACATCACGTACGCCCCGTACGTCTCCGACTACTCCCGCTACCTGCCCACCACAACCCGGGCCCGGTCGGTGATCGCCGCAGTCTTCTGCGGTGCCTCGTCCTCGGCGATCTGGCTGATCATCCTCGGCGCCTGGCTGTCGATCGCGCTGGGTGCGACGGATGGGCTCGTCGGGCTCCAGACCGCGGGCAACTCCGTCTTCGCCCGCCTGGGGGACGCGGCGGCCCTGCTCTCCGCGCTGGCGCTCACGGCGACCATGGGGATGAACGCCTACGGTGGGATGCTGACGGTGCTCACGACCATCGATTCGATCCGGCCCATCAAGCCGAGGACCACCGCACGCGTCGTGACCATCCTGGCTCTGGCCGTCGCCTGGTACGCCATTGCCGCTTCCATCAACTCGGGCGCGGTCGCGACCGTCTTCTCGGCCCTGACCCTGATGCTCTACATCCTGGTGCCGTGGACGGCCACGAACCTCGTCGACTTCTTCCTCGTCCGGAAGGGCCACTACGCGATCACCGACCTGTTCACCCCGAAGGGCATCTACGGCGCCTGGGGCTGGCAGGGGCTGGCAGCCTTCGCCATCGGTCTGCTGACCGAGATCCCGTTCATGCTGCTGCCTGCCGTCGGGAACTGGAGCTACGTGGGCCCGGTCGCCACGGCGCTCGGGGGCGTGGACATCGCCTGGTTCGTGGGTCTGCTGACCACATCCCTGGCATACCTGCTGCTCAGCCGGACCATCGACCGCGGTGCCGAGGAAGCGCACCTGCGGGAGAGCAACGAGACGCTCTCGAAGACCATCACCACCGACCAGGAATAGCCCGTGACCGACACTTCCGCTTTCACCTTCCGGCCCGGGGCCGGACCGTCCCTCGAACCCGTCCGGGTCCGGCCCCCGGACCGCGGGCAGGTCCGCGTGGAGATCCGCGCCACCGGGGTGTGTCATTCCGATCTGCACATCGTCAACGGGGACTGGCCCACGGAACGCCCCTTGGTCCTGGGGCACGAGGCGTCCGGTGTGGTGCAGGAGACGGGGCCCGACGTCACGGACCTGGTGCCGGGGGACCATGTGGTCCTGTCGTGGTTCGCCCCGTGCAGGAAATGCGTCAACTGCGCGGCGGGCCGGGGCTGGCTCTGCACGGGGACCACGGCCCTGGACCACACACTGCCGGACGGGAGCACGCCGTTCTCCGACGGGAACGGGCAGGACCTGTGGCCCTACCTCGGGCTCGGGACCTTCACCAGCGAGGTCGTCGTCCCGGAGACGGCCGCCGTGAAGGTGGGCAAGGACGTCCCGTTCACCGTCGGGGCGCTGCTGGGCTGCTCGGTGACGACCGGCGTGGGCGCCGTGCTCAACACCGCCGATGTCCCGGCTGGAGCGTCGGCGGTCGTCATCGGCTGCGGCGGGGTGGGTCTGTCGGTCATCATGGGGCTTCGGCTCGCGGGCGCGTATCCGATCATCGCCGTCGACCTGTCCGAGGCCAAACGCACCAAAGCGGAAGAACTGGGTGCGACCCTCACCGTCGACCCGCGGACGACGGACCTCACGTCCTACGTCAGCGAGAACCTCGGAGGGGTGGACTTCGCGTTCGAGGCCATCGGCAACGAGAAGGTCATCGAGACCTTGCCGGGACTGCTGGCCCCCGGTGGTGCTGCGGTGCTGGTCGGGATGACGCGCATCGGTGCGCGGTCCTCCATCGACCCCTTCGATCTCGCCGACCAGGGCAAGCGGATCCTCGGCTGCAATTACGGGTCCAGCGTTGCGCACGTCGACATCCCCCGCCTGTCACGGCTCTACCTCGCGGGGCAGCTGCCGCTGGAGGAACTCATCGACACCGTCCGCCCGCTGGGCGATGCACAACAGGCACTGGACGAACTGGCGGCAGGCTCCGGGCTGCGGTCGATCCTGATCCCCGGCGGTCGATGACGCACTACCGGCGGTTCCGCACCCGGACCAGGGGCGGCGGGTTTCAGCCGTGCACTACCCGGTTCACTTCCTGGACGACTTCCCGGACCAGGGACTCGTCCGTCCCGTAGGAGGCGCCGCCCGGGTCGGCGGAACCGACCGACACGCGGTTATCCAGGGCCTGCCGTACCGGTTTCTTCGCCGACAGGTGCACCCCGTGCACGCCGACCGCGATGATGCGGCGCAGCTGGTCGGGCGTGACGCCGCCCCCGGCCTGGATCTCGAGGCCTGTTCCCCGCGCCAGCATGGTCCCGATCGTCGCCAGTCCCTGACCGACGGTGGGGGCGCCACCGGAGGTGAGGACCCGGTCGACGCCCGCTGCGGCGAGGTCGTCGAGGTGCTCGGCCGGAGCCCGGAGCTGATCGATGGCGCGGTGGAACGTCACCTCCGTGCCGGCATCGACGGCCCGGGCCCCCTCGGTGATCCGCGCGAGCGAGGGAGTGTCGATCCGCCCGTGCGCAGTCAGGGCGCCGACCACCACGCCCGCTGCGCCTCCGTGCACGGCGCCGGCCGCCTCATCGGTCATCCACCCGATCTCCTCGGACGAGTAGACGAATCCGCCCGGCCTGCAGCGGATCAGCACGTACACCGGGATGCCGGTTGCGACCGTCTCCCGGATCATCGTCCCGCTGGGGGTCAGTCCGCCGAGTTCGAGCGCGATGCAGAGTTCGACGCGGTCCGCTCCCCCAGCGATCGCCGCACGCGCCCCGGCGGGTGACGTGACAGCGATCTCGACGGCAGGCCGCCGCACCGCGTCAGCCGCCACCTACTTCACCGATCCTGCCGTCAGCCCTCCGATGAGCCGCTTCTCGATGAGGGCGAAGAGGAGGATCACCGGGACGATCGCGACGATCGACACCCCGAAGACGTACTGCCAGCTCGTCGCGTACTGGCCGATGAACTTGGTGAGGGCGACAGAGAGCGGCTGGTTCTCCGCGGTGGACATGATGACCAGGCTGGCGGCGAACTCGTTCCACGAGGCGACGAACGTGAAGATGATGGCCGTGACGATACCCGGCCAGACGAGCGGCAGGTTGATCCGGAAGAGCACGGCCAGGCGGCTCGCCCCGTCCAGCTGGGCTGCCTCGTCCACTTCCTTCGGGATCCCGGCGAAGAAGCTGTGCATGATCCAGAGCGCGAAGGACAGGTTGAAGGCCGCATTGATCAGGATCATGGCGAGCCAGGTGTCGTTGAGGTCGAGCACGAGCATCTGCCGGAAGAGCCCCGCCGTCAGCACGGCCGGCTGGAGCATCTGCGTCACGATGACGAGGAACAGGAACGCCCACTTGCCGGGGAAGTTGAAGCGGGCCGTGTAGTAGGCGGCGGGCGTCGCGACGAGCAGGACGAGCAGGGTGGCGAACACCGCGATGATCACCGTCGAGATGAGGTTGTACGTCAGCGGCGTCTCAGGGGTGGACCACATGGTCGCGTAGTTGCCGGCCTGTAGTCCGTCCTGCGGGAAGTAGCGCGGCGGGACCGCGAGGATCTCCGACCGGGTCTTCAGCGACCCCACGAGCATGATGAGGTACGGGACGAGGAAGACGATGGCGATCAGTATCCCGACGACGACGCGGGCCGCCATCCGTCCGCCGGTGGCTCCGTCGGCACCGTACTTCCTGGCGCGGCCGTCCGCCGGCGCCTGCGCAGGAACCGTCTGGGGTGTCGCGATGGCCATGTCAGTCCTCCTTCATCGGCTTGACGATCTTCACGTACGCGGCCACGATCACGATCACGATGGCGAAGTTGATCACGCTCAGTGCACTGGCGAGGTCCAGGCGCCGGTCGAACTGGAGGACCTTGAAGATGTAGGTCATGAGGGTGTCGGCGCTGTAGCCGGGGATCGAGCCGGTCATGATGCGCAGGATGGGCAGGTTGTTGAAGACGTTGATGACGTTGATGAGCACGGCGACGGCGAGCGCGCTGCGCAGCTGCGGCAGGACCACCAGGAAGTAGGTGCGCACCCTCCCGGCGCCGTCCATCTTCGCGGCTTCGAGGATGTCCCCCGGCACTGCCTGCAGCCCCGCGAGCAGGGTGTAGGTGGTGAAGGGGATGGAGACGAAGATGCCGACGACGATGGCAGCGCCGAGTGCGGTCGCGACGTTCTTCGTGAAGCCGTAGGGGCTGTCGAGCACCCCGATGTCGACGAGGAAGGTGTTCATGATGCCGTAGTCACGGTCCAGGCCGTAGTAGAAGACGGTCGTCGTCATGACCACGCTCGCGGCCCAGGGGACCACGACCGCCATGCGCACCAGGGTCCGCCCCGGGAAGGGCTTGTTGAGGAAACTCGCGAGCGCGAGCGAGAGGAGAACGGTGACGGTCACGACCACCACGACCCACACCAGCGTGTTCAGGAGGATCCGGGGCAGGTTGGGATCGGCCAGGACCCTGCTGAAATTCGCGAAGCCGACGCCCTCGATGTTGGTTCCCGCCTGGCTGATCCGCCGGGTGGAGTTGTAGATCATGTAGGCGGCGGGGAACAGGACGACGCCGAAGATCAGGATCAGGACCGGCCCGATCCAGGGAAGCGCAGCGACGAGGCTTTCCCGGTTCTGGCCGCGGGCCGTTCGGATCCGCGTGATGGGCGGCTGCTGGAAGGTACTCATGGGTGCTGACCGTTCTCTTCGGACAGGAGGGGAGCCGACGAGGACACGCCGGCTCCCCTCCCGCTGGTGCCTCAGGCCGCGGCGTCGGCCTTTGCCTGGATCTGCTCGAGCACGGATGCGGGCTCCTGTGTCTCCAGCAGGCCCATGAGGGACTTGAAGGCGCCATCGGTGGCATTCCACGCGGGGTTGGACGTGGGGTAGAACTTCGCGTTGGGCAGCATCTCGAGGAACGGCTTCAGCGTCTCGTCGGAGGCCATGGCCTCGGATCCCGACTTCGTCGTCGGGAGGAAGCCCTCGCTCTGCACCCAGTCCACGTACTGGTCCTCGGCGAAGAAGAAGTCCATGAAGGAGGTGATGGCTTCCTGCTTCGTCTCGTCGTTCTTGAAGGCCATGAGACGGTCGGCCACACCGAGGGTGGCGGGCTCCCCGGTGTTCGTGGGGACATTCGCGACACCGTAGTTCAGGTCGGGGTTGGCATCCTCGATCTGCCCGACGGTCTGCGGAAGGCCGTAGACCATGCCGATCTTGCCCTGCAGGAACACGTTGATCATCGGCGTGCGCTGCGTGGCACCGGGGTCGGGCTGCGTGACGCCGTCCGTGATCATCTTCTTCATGAATTCGGCGGCCTCGAGGTTCTCGGGAGTGTCGACCGTGATCTTCGACGAATCACCGAACCCGCCGCCGTTGCCGGCGAACCAGATGAGGGATTCGCCCTGCGCCTCCTCGGAACCGAGCGGCATACCGTATCCGGGGGTCCCCGTCGCCGTGATCTTCTGGGCGGCATCGTGCAGTTCCTCCCAGGTCGTGGGCGGAGCCTCGACGCCTGCGGCATCGAACAGGTCCTGGTTGTAGAACAGGGCACGGGCGGAGGCCAGGAGAGGCAGTCCGTACTGGGTGCCGTCGAAGCTCTCGTTCTCCGCGAACGACTCCTGGAAATCGCCCAGGGTGTCCTCGGACGCGATGTCCTCGGCGGGATAGAGCAGTCCCTCGGAGGCGAAGGCCGAGAACGCGCCGCCGTTGTAGATGTCGGGCGCCTCCCCCGCCTGGATCTTGGTCTGGAGCACCGATTCGAGGTTCTCCCAGGATTCGATCTGCAGGTTGACCGTCACGCCGTCGTTGGCTGCCTCGAAGTCCTCGATGACGCCTTCCCAGAGGGCCTTGGTGTCGTCGGAGTAGCTGGGGACCAGCATGTTGATCGTCGTGTCACCACCCTCCGACTCGGTCGACGCGCCGCCGCCGAAACCGCAGGAGGACACAGCGAGTGTCCCGACGGCGGCCATCGCCACCATGCCCATCCTCAGCTTGCTCTTCATTGCATGATTCCTTCTCGAGAGGGTCCCAGAACAGGGAGGTACCGCGGACTCGGCAGGTCCCGACTCCGGCCGCTGGTGAGTGAATGTGATCAGTAGGAGGACCAAGCAATCAGCAGCGAGCAGTTTGTCCTCCATAGCATGCCGTGACGTACGTCTCAGGTCAAGCATTCCGGGAAGAAGCAATACGACCGAAACACAGGGTGCCGCGTCCGCCCCCTACCTCCCGTCCGTGATCGAAGATGATCTCTGGACAGCTGCTTCGCTCATGGGTAATCATGGAGCAATTCGAACCGGCATCCAGGAGAACCCCGTGTCCCAGCTTCCCGAATCATCGACCGCAGCCCCCGTCCCCGGCCTGCACATGGACAGCGAGCTGTCCTCGCAGCCGGAGTGCTGGGAACGCGCCATCGCCCAGGCGAACCAGGAACAGCTCCTTCCGGCCCCGGGCCAGAGGGTCGCCGTCGTGGGGTGTGGGACGTCGTGGTTCATGGCGCAGTCCTATGCCGCCGCCCGCGAAGCCTCCGGCAGCGGCGAGACCGATGCGTATGCGGCATCGGAGGCATCCGCCGTCACGTCCCGTGCGTACGACGCCGTCGTCGCCATCACGCGTTCGGGCACCACCAGTGAGATCCTCTCCCTGCTGTCGGAGCTGAAGGGAAAGGTGCCCACCGTCGTGGTCCTCGGGGACGTCGACTCGCCTGCCGTCGCCCTCGCCGACGCCGTCGTCGGGTTGCCCTACGCGGACGAGTCGTCCGTCGTCCAGACCCGCTTCGCCACCTCCGCTTTGGTGTACCTGCTGACCTCCGTGGGCGTGGACCTCGGGTCCGCCGTCGCCGATGCACGCACTGCGGTCACGACGGACACACCGGACGAGTTGCTGGCCGCGGACCAGTTCAGTTTCCTCGGCACGGGCTGGACCGTCGGGCTCGCCCACGAGGCCGCCCTCAAGATGCGCGAGGGAGTGCAGGGCTGGACGGAGTCCTACCCCGCCATGGAATACCGGCACGGCCCCATCGCCATCGCACAGCCCGGCAGGGTCACCTGGGTGTTCGGCCAGGAGCCGGACGGCCTGCGGGAGGAGGTCGCGGCCACCGGCGCCCTGTACGTCAGCACCGGCGCCCATCCGCTGGCGGACCTCGCGCGCGTCCACAGGATCACCCTGGACCGTGCCCGCTCCCGCAGCCTGGATCCCGACGCCCCGCGCCACCTCTCGCGCTCCGTGGTCCTCGAGAGCTGAGCCCATGCCCCCGAACGCGCACCCCGCGCCTGCGGGGCCGGCCGATCCCGGACCCGCGGTCCTGGCTGTCGACGTCGGCGGCACCGACACGAAATCCGCGGTGATGGATCGGGACGGCAGCCTCCACGGAATCGCCCGTGTCCCCTCGGCCCACGACGAGCGACACCCGGGTGACGTGGTGGTGGAGCAGGTCGTCGAGCTGGCCAGGACCTACACCGCCCGATACCCCGACACAGGAATCCGCGCCCTGGGCCTGGTGGTCCCGGGACTCGTGGACGACGCCGCCGGCGTGGGGCTCTTCGCCAGCAACTTCGGGTGGGACCGCTACCCGTTCCGGGATCGCGTCAGCGAGGCCACCGGGCTCCCTGTCGCCTTCGGTCACGACGTGAGCGCCGCGGGAGACGCCGAGATGCGCGCGGGTGCGGGGTTGGGAGCCGACGACGCCGTCGTCCTCATCATCGGGACGGGAATCGCCGGCGCGGTGTTCAGCGGGGGGCGCCCCGTCCGCGCGGGCGGCTACGCAGGGGAGATCGGCCATGCCCAGGTCCCGGGCGGGCTGCCCTGCCCCTGCGGTGCGTCGGGCTGCCTGGAGACCATCGGATCGGCCGGTGCCATCGCGCGCCGCTACACCTCGCGCACCGGTCGCGCCGTCTCCGGCGCGCGTGAGGTCCTGGCGGCCGGCCAGGCCGGGGACGAGGACGCCCGCGAGATCTGGTCCGACGCCGTGGAGGCCCTGGCCTTCAGCATCCGGCAGCTCGTCGCCATGATCGGCACCGAGACGGTGATCCTGGGCGGTGGACTGGCGCAGGCCGGACCGGCCCTCCTGGAGCCGCTGCGCCGGCGGCTCGAGGAGGACATCTCGTTCCTTCGGATGCCGCGCCTGACGACGTCCCTGCTCGGCCAGGACGCGGGCCTCATCGGCGCCGCCCTGCGCGCCCGGGACCTCGTGGCGGTCCGCTGATGGCTCCGGCACCGGTCCTGACCGTCACCCCGAATCCGGCGCTGGACACCACCTACAGCGTGCCGGCCCTGCACCCCGGCCACTCCCACCGTGTTGCACCCCCTGTCGTGAAGGCAGGCGGCAAGGGGCTGAACGTCGCGCGCGTGATCCACCAGAGCGGGTACGGGGTCCACGCGGTCCTCCCCGTCGGCGGGGCTCCAGGGGCCATCCTCCGGGCCGACCTCGCGGGAAGCGGCATCCCGCACTCCCTGGTGGACGTCACCCCGCCCACGCGGCGGAGCATCGCGATCCATGACCGGGCCACCGGCGCCGCGACCCTCCTGAACGAGGAGGGCGGGGAACTCGCGGCCGACGAGTGGCGCCGGATCTCGGACGCCGTCCTGCACCGGCTGCCACAGTCCGGCTGCCTGACCGCCTCGGGCAGCCTTCCCCCTCACGCCCCGCAGGACTTCTACGCGCGCCTGGTCGAGGAGGCACGGCGCGCGGGCTTGCCGACGATCATCGACACGTCCGGACCCGCCCTGCTGGCCGCTGCCCGCGCCGGGGCCACGGTGCTGAAACCGAACCACCATGAACTGCTCGAGACCACGGGCGAAACCGGCCCGGAACGGGGAGCCAGGGCGCTGCTGGCCCTCGGCGCCGGGCTCGTCCTCGTGAGCCAGGGCGAGGAGGGCATGCTCGCCTTCGCGGCCGACGACCGGGAGGGCTGGCACGCCCGCTTCCCCACGGTGCTCGCCGGCAATCCGACGGGCGCCGGCGACGCCGCCGTGGCCGCCGTGGCGGTCCTGCTCGCCCAGGGTTCCACCAGCGTCCCGGACCTCCTGCGCGCCGCGACGTCCTGGTCCGCCGCGGCCGTCCTGATGCCGACCGCCGGAGTGCTCCACGAGGAGTATCGCGTCATGGCGGACGCCGTGGTCCTGCGCCGCCTCGGCACTCCCCCGGGTCCGGCACGGACCCCATCGACGGTCGAACGCCCGACAGACGAGGATGCCCCATGGGACTGACCCCCACCCGCACGCTGATCGACGCGGCCGTCGCCTCCGGCGGCGGACTCGGCAGTTTCAACGTCCTGCACCTCGAGACGGCCGAGGCCATCGTCGCAGGAGCGGAAGCCGTCGGGCTCCCGGTCATCCTCCAGATCTCGCAGAACTGCGCCGCCTACCACGGCGCGCTCGAGCCGATCGCCGCAGGTACCGCTGCGGTAGCCCGGGCTGCCCGGGTTCCGGTGGCCCTCCACCTGGACCACGCGGAGGACGAGCGGCTGGTGTACGAGGCGTTCGACCTCGGGTTCGGATCGGTGATGTACGACGGCGCCCACCTGCCCTTCGAGGACAATGTCGCCACCACCGCGCGGGTCGTCGAACATGCCCGTGCCGCGGGCGTCTTCGTGGAAGCCGAGCTCGGGAAGGTCGGGGGCAAGGACGGCGCCCACGCCCCGGGAGTACGGACGGATCCCGAGGAGGCGGCTGCTTTTTTGGGAGCCACCGGAGTCGATGCCCTGGCGGTCGCCGTCGGATCCTCGCACGCGATGCTAGACCGGGGCGCGGCCCTGGACCTGGACCTGATCGCACGCCTGAAGTCCTCGGTCTCCGTACCGCTGGTGCTCCACGGCTCCTCCGGGGTGCCCGACGACGTCCTCGTCCAGGCCATCCGCGCGGGAATGACGAAGATCAACGTCTCCACCCACCTCAACGGGTTCTTCACGCGGGCGGTACGCGAGGTGCTCACGGCCCGGCCCGACCTCGTCGACTCCCGCACCTATGTCGCGGCGGGGCGCGACGCTCTTGCAGCAGAGGCGGCGCGCCTGCTCGCGCTTCTCGCCCTGCGCCCGTCCCGAGCGAACGCCTAAGGTTGAGCAGGTGGAAAAGACCGAAAGACTGAACGCCATCCTCGACCTCCTCGCGGCCGAGGGGACGGTCCTGGTCGACGACATCGTCACCCGCCTCGCGGTCTCCCCTGCCACGGCCCGGCGTGATCTCGACAGCCTCGCCGCCCAGCGGCTGCTGACGAGGACGCGGGGCGGAGCGACCATGGAGGCCGTCGCCTACGACCTGCCCACCCGGTACAGCCGCGACGACCACACGCTCCAGAAGCAGGCGATCGCGCGGGTCGCCAGCACGCTCGTACCGAAGGGTGCCGTGGTCGGCCTGTGCGGCGGGACCACCAGTACGGCGATCGCCCAGTTCCTGGGCATGCGACCGGACCTGATGGAACCGTCCAGCAAGCCCGCCCTCACCGTGGTCACCAACGCGATCAACATCGCGGCCCAGCTCGTGGTCCGGCCGAACATCCGGATCATGGTGACCGGCGGTGTGGTCAACCCGCGGTCCTACGAGCTCGTGGGGCCCTACACGGACGTGATCCTCCAGCGCGTCGCCCTCGACTTCGCGTTCATCGGCGTCAACGGGCTCGACCCGGACATCGGACCGACCGTCAGTGACGAGGGGGAGGCGGAGGTCAACACCCTCATGGCACGGCGGGCCTCCGAGACCTTCATCGTCGCCGACTCCTCGAAGATCGGCACCCGCGCGTTCGCCACGATGACCGGCTACAGCTTCACCAACCTGATCACCGACAGCGGTATCACCGATGAGCAGAAAGCCGCATTCGAAGCCGGCGGAACGAAGGTCATCGTGGCACCGGAGCACACCTGACGTCCTCATTCCCCTGCACAGATCGGAGTCCACGATGCGTGTCGTCATCCTCGACAGCGCCGAGGACATCGGCGCCTTCGGTGCCGGCGTCATCCTCGACGGCGTGCGCAGCGGCAGGATCCACACGCTCGGCGTCGCCACCGGGTCCTCTCCGCTGGCCATCTACCGCGCGCTGGCGGACCAGTGGATCCCCGCCCTGACCCGGCTGAAGACCTTCGCGCTGGACGAGTACGTCGGCCTCCCGGCGGATGATCCCCAGAGCTACCGGTCGGTGATCCGGCAGGAAGTGACCGACCGGCTCCGCCTCGACCCGGCCAACGTCCATGTCCCCGACGGCTGCGCAGCCGATCTGAACGCCGAGTGCGAGCGGTACGAGGCGGCGATGGCCGCAGCGGGGGGTGTGGACCTGCAACTGCTGGGCATAGGGCGGAACGGGCACATCGGGTTCAACGAGCCGAGCTCCTCCCTGTCCTCGCGCACCCGGCCGAAGACACTGATGGCAGCCACCCGCAGGGACAACGCCCGCTTCTTCTCCGACCCCGACGACGTCCCCCGCCACTGCCTCACCCAGGGGCTCGGCACCATCCTCGATGCCGCCGAGGTGCTGCTCGTCGCCCAGGGCTCGGCCAAGGCGGAGGCGGTACGCGCAGCACTCGAGGGGCCACTGACCAGCATGTGCCCGGCGTCCGTACTGCAGCTGCACCGCCGGGCGACCGTGGTCCTGGACGAGGAGGCCGCGCAGCATCTCGCGCTGCGGGAGTACTACCTCGACACGGAGAGGAACCGGATCGAGGGCATCCGCGCGTGAGTACCGTCGCGTTCCACAGCACCACGAAGATCGACGCCGACGGCGAGACCCCCGACTTCTGGGCGGTGACCGAGGGGAGGACGATCACCGCCACCGGCACGGGCACGGGGTGGCATGGGCACGCCGCGGACACCGTGATCGACGGCACCGGGCACGTCCTCACCCCCGGATTCATCGACCTGCACGTACACGGCGGCGGCGGTTCCAGCCACGAGGACGGCCCCGACGCGGTGCTGCAGTCGCTCGCCGCCCACCATCCGCACGGGACCACACGCGCCGTGGCGAGCCTGGTCTCCAACCCCCTGGGGCAGCTGGAGCGCTCGCTGTCCGGCATCGCCGACCTGACCGAGACCCACCCCCTGCTGCTCGGCAGCCACCTCGAGGGGCCGTTCCTGTCCGTCGGCAAGCGCGGCGCCCATAATGCGGACTACCTCACCGATCCCTCCCCGGACAGCGTCGACCGCCTGCTCGAGGCTGCCCGCGGCACCCTGCGGCAGATCACCCTCGACCCGGAGCGCGCCGGCGCCCTGCAGTCGATCGGCCGCATGACCGCTGCGGGCGTCACCGTTGCCCTCGGCCACACCGAGGCGGGGTACGAGCAGTCCCTCTCCGCATTCCGCGCCGGCGCCACCCTCCTCACCCACGCGTTCAACGGCATGCCCGGCCTGCACCACCGCGATCCCGGGCCAGTCGGTGCCGCCCTCGTGGGAGGAGCCTGCCTCGAGGTGATCCTCGACGGGCACCACGTCCACCCCGCCGTCGCCGCGATGCTCTTCACCCTCGCCCCGCACCGCATCGTCCTGGTCACCGACGCCATGGCCGCCGCTGCCGCACCCGACGGGCACTACGTGCTGGGCGGGCTGACCGTCGACGTCCGGGACCGGGTCGCGAGGCTGCAGGGCAACGGCTCACTCGCCGGATCCACGCTGACGCTCGACGCGGCACTGAGGAATGCGCTCGCCGCCGGGGTCCCCGCGGTGGCGGTCATCGAAGCCCTCACCCTCACGCCGGCGCGCGTCCTCGGGCTCTCGGGGATCCTCGGCCGGGTCCGGCCCGGCTTCGCGGCCGACCTCGTGCTCTTCGATGCCGCCTGGAACACCGCGTCGGTCCTCGCCGACGGCCGGTGGCTCTACCGGGCGGCGTAGTAGCTACGCCCCGGCTGCGTCCCCGCCGTCAGGGCAGTTCAGTCCCGCGGCTCAGTCCCGTGCCCTCAGTCCCGCGGGTCTTTCACCTGGAAGGACATCGGCACCGGCGAAGCGGAGTGGCGGGCGGTCCTGGCATCCCTCTCCAGGCCCGAGGGCTGCGTCAAGATCGAGTACAGCTCCGGGCGGCGCCCCAGGAGCCAGCGCCGGCCGGTGGCCAGAGGCAGCAGCTCCAGATCCAGGTCGGCCGTGACGACGGCGGTGTCCGCGACCGGCGTCTCGGCGATGATGCGGCCGTAGGGGTCGAGGATCATGGCGTTCCCGGTCCGGATCTCGTCGTCGTCGGGCCCGATACCGTTGCTGAACAGGACGAACAGGCCGTTGTCGTGGGCGCGGGACGGCAGCCAGCGCATCAGCCACCCGCGCCCGGAGGGCCCGTTGACCGCTGCCTCGAGCGCTTCCGGATCCTGATAGCGGTTGTCCCAGAGGGACCGTGGGAGCGGGCGCATGCCGTGGGGACTCATCGATCGTGTGCCGCCGGTCTGATGGGGCGCGAGAAGAACGGTGGCCCCCAGGAGCGCGACGGCCCGTACGTTCTCGACGAGGTTGTTGTCCCAGCAGATGAGTATCCCCATCCGCACACCCCAGGGCGTGTCGAAGACGGTGTACGAGTCCCCGCTGGAGATCGCTTCGTGCTCGAACGCATGGAGCTTGCGGTGCACGTGCACGCTGCCGTCCGGCAGGCACACGGCGTAGGAATTGTAGAGATGATCCCCCTCCGCCTCGAGGAATCCCACACCGATCCCCAGCCCCAGCTCGCCGGCCAGCCGCTGCACCTCGGTGACGGCGGCACCGTCGCGGCGCTGGGCGAGTTCCCGCAGGCGGTGCGCGGGCTGTCGGGTCAGGTGCCAGTACCCCAGCAGGCACAGCTCCGGGAACACGATGATCTGCACACCGTCGGCGGCCGCCCGGCGGGACAGGTTCCGGACGGTCTCCAAATTGGCGGCCACGTCATCAGGGACGGCTTCGAACTGGACGACGGCGGCCCGGAGCGTCGAGGGAGCATCGTTCATCGGTACCTCGCTGATACTCGTGGGTCCGGGTCCCTCGACGCCTCGTCGGTCCGGGGGATCCCGCTGGGGATCCAGTCAACCAACCCGGAGGTGTCCCGTCCATCAGCGGGGTGAGGAAAGGGTGGCTCTGCAGTTGATGCAGGACCACCCTTCCTCCTGGCCGGCAGGGACTCAGGAACCCAGTCCGGGCGGGTTCAGCTCGGACTTGTCGATCGCCTCGGTGGTCAGGCCCCAGCGGTGCAGGATCTTGCCATAGGTGCCGTTGTCGATCAGGTGGTTCAGCCCCGACTGCGCGGCCGCGGCGAAACCGTTGCCCTTCTTCGTGGCCACGGCGATGTTGGCCTTCTTCGGCCAACCGCCGTCGACCAGGCCCACCAGCTTGGTTTCGCCGTCGGCCCGGGCCTTGTAGGCGCCCGTGGCGTTCGGACCGAAGGACACGTCAGCCCGGCCGGACTGCAGGGCCAGCGTGGACGCCGAGTCGTCGTCGTAGTACTGGAAGTCGACCGGCTCCAGCCCGTTCTTCGTGTTCTCGGCGTCCCACTCCAGCAGGATCTTCTCCTGGTTCGTCCCGGAGCCCACGATCACGCGAAGGCCCGCAACGTCCTTCGCCTCCTTGATCTCGCTGACCGGGGAATCGGACGGAGCGTAGAAGCCGAGCAGGTCATTGCGGTAGCTGGCGAAGTCGAACTTCTGCTTGCGCTCCTCGGTGACCGTTACGTTGCTGATCACGGCCTCGTACTTGCCGGACTCCACGCCGAGCGGCCAGTCGGCCCAGGCCACCGGGATCACCTCGGCCTCCAGGCCCAGTGACTCGGCGAGCGCGTAGGCGATGTCCACCTCGTTGCCGATCGCGGTCGTGTTGTCGGTCGCGTAGAGCGCCAGCGGGGCGGCGAAGGGGCTCACGGCCACACTGAGCTTGCCGTCCGCGCTGACCTCCTCCGGCACCAGGGCCTGCGCGTCGGCGGAGGCATCGGATGGAAACCGGTCCTGCTCCGGCGAGAGGTTGAATTCCTCTGCGGAGGAAGCGGAGGACGCCGAGGACGCGGCGTCCGCCGGTTCCGCCGCCGAGCCCGGATCGGCGCAACCGGCCAGGCCCAGCAGGGCCGGGCCGAGCAGGGTGACGCCGAGCAGTGCACGAGGCCGGGAGCGGCGGGGTGAGGGAGCGGTGCTGTTCATGGTGCAGGCCTTCCGGTCTGTCAGTTCGATGAGTAGGTGGGTGCGTGGGTCAGCGGACGGCGGGTTCGCCGGCTGCGGCACGCTCCGGGACCGCGAGGCCCAGGTTCTCGCGCAGGGTGGTCCCCCGGTACTCCGTGGGGTAGACCCCGCGTTCCTGCAGTTCGGGGACCAGGTGGTTGACGATGTCGTCGAGTCCGGTGGGGATCAGCCAGGGGGAGATGTTGAAGCCGTCCACGGCACCGACGCGCGCGTAGTCGGCCAGCGTGTCGGCCACCTCCGAGTACGAGCCCACGAAGGAGGCGTCCGACCGCGCGGCTTTCGCGCGGACGAACTGCAGGATGGTCTGCCCCTTCTCCGCCGCCTCCTGGCGCCACTGCGCGGTCAGTTCCACGGCCTTGGCCCCGTGGAAGCCGCTGCCCCGGGTCTCCGAGGTCTCCTCGACCGCCGGGTCGATGTCCGGCAGCGGACCGTCCGGATCCCAGCCGTCCAGCTGCCGGCCCCAGAACTGCTCGAGGTAGGCGATGGCCTGCTGCGGCCCGATCTGGAGTTCGCGGACCCAGGCCTTCTTCTCCGCTGCCTCCGCGCTGGTCGGGGCCAGGATGAATTCGCTGGCGGGCATGATCTTCACGGCGTCGGCGGGACGCCCTGCGTGGAGCGTGCGCTCGACGATGTCGGCGCGGAAGGCCACGGCGGCGTCGAACTGGGGGTGGGCGGAGAAGATGACATCGGCCTGCCGCGCCGCGAAGTCCCGCCCGGCAGGGGAATCCCCTGCCTGGAACAGCACCGGGTGGTGCTGCGGGCTGCGCGGCAGCCGAGGGGTGTAGTCCACGGTGTAGTGCTGTCCTTCGTGGTGCACGCGGCGTACCGCTCCGTCCGCTGCTCCGTCCGCCGGCCGGTTCCCGGCCGTCCCGGCGACGGTGTCCGGGGCCCAGGAGTCCCAGATGGCCTTGGCCGTCCGCACGAACGCCTCGGCATGGACGTAGCGGTCGGCGTGGTCCAGGTAGCCGCCGCGGCGAAAGTTCTCCCCGGTCCAGGCGTTGTCGGTCGTCACCATGTTCCATGCGGCACGGCCGCCGGAGATCAGGTCCAGCGAGGACAGGCGGTGGGCCAGGTCCGCCGGGTCGTTGTAGGTGGTGTTCTGGGTGGCCGCGAGCCCGATGTGGGTGGTGATCGAGGCCAGCGCGGCGAGCATGGTCTGCGCGTCCGGCCTCCCCACGACGTCCAGGGCGTGGGGCCTGCCGAGGTGTTCCCTCAGGCGGAGTCCTTCACCGAGGAAGAACGCGGCGAACAGTCCACGCTCGGCCGTCTGCGCGATGCGGCGGAAGGACTCGAAGTCGGTCTGGGAGCCGGATTCGGCCGCCTTCCAGATCGTGCCGGAGTTGACTCCCTGGAAGAAGACACCGAGCTGTAGCGTGCCCGATGGAGTGAAGGCGCTGCTGTGCTGTGGCATGGGATCCCCTAGTTTCCGGCGGTGGTGGACGGGTGGGCGTAGCGGCTGGCCGGGCGTGGAAGTCCCAGCAGGTCACGGAAGGTGCTGTCCTGGAGCGGTGCGCGGAGTGCGCCGCGGCGCCTCAGTTCGGGCAGGACCCACCGGGCGAGTTCGTCCAGTTCCACGGCGAGCGACGCCGGGTGCAGACGGACGCCGTCGGCTTCCGCGAGGAGCGGTTCGAGGAAGTCCACGAGGTCGGCTGCAGAACCGACGTACCGTGCGCGGCCGCTCGCCGGACCAGTGGCCCGTTCTCCGGCGGTCTGACCTCGGGCGTCCAGGACGACGTCGAGCTCGCCGACGATCGCCACTGCTGCTCCCAGTCGGTGCCGGACGTCCCGGATCTCCGCGATCAGCAGTTCGGGCGTCGGAGCGGAGACGAGCACGGCATCGACGGCGTCCGCCGGGACCTGCCCCGTCCCCACGATGGAGGCGGGAGCAAGGATGGGCAGCTGTCCTTGGAGCGGTCGGGGGATGAGGGACGGGCCCTTGATGGAGTAGGGGGCGCCGAAGCCCGCCGGGGTCTCGTAGTCGACGTAGTGCAGCTTGTCCGCATCGATGTACCGGCCCGTGGCGACGTCGCGGATCACGGCGTCGTCCTCCCACGAGTCCCACAGGCGGCGGGAGACTTCGATCGACGCGGCAGCCTCCTGCGCCAGGTCGGTGCCGCTCACGTTATCGCGGCCCACGGCAGCTGCCGTCTCGGGGAATTCCGCTGCCGTTGCGATCCACCCGGCACGGCCACCGGAGACGTAGTCGAGGCTGGCCAGCTGCGTGGAGACGTGGAACGGCTCGGTGTAGACGGTGTCCACCTCGGGAACCAGCGCGATGGTCCGCGTGACCGGTCCGGCGTAGGCAGCGCGCTGCAGGGCGTTCGCACGGCCGGCACGCGGTGGGTCGGCGAAGGTCGCCACGTGGAACCCTGCGGATTCTGCGGCGAGGACGGCTTCAGCCAGGCTTGCAAAGCCTTCAGTACGTCCGAACTCCGTTCCGTCCCATCCGGCTCCGTCGAGCTCGATGGCCAGGAACCCGGCCCTGGCTGCTGTCGCGGTGCGGTCGTCGATTGCGCTCACTGCTGGTCCTGACGCTCGTAGGGGGTTTTCTCGCCGGCCTCGACGGCCACCGGCAGCCGGTTCTCCGCCGGTGGCAGCGGGCAGGTTGCGAGGTCCGTGTAGGCGCAGGGCAGGTTCACGGCCCGGTTGAAATCCAGCTGCACGGACCCGTCCGCGGCCGGGACCACGGACAGCGAGCGGTTGGCGGCATAGGTCGTGCGGCCGGACGTGCGGTCGGTGAACAGCACAAGGAGCGATCCGGGGGCGAAGCCGTTGAACGCCGTCAGGGTCAGTTCCTGGCCGGCCAGCTCGAAGCGGATTTCGCCCGGCGCTTCGTAGACGTGCTGGATGCCTTCGACGGCGGCTCCCACCGTGGTGGGGCGGGGTTCGGGGAACGGCACGAAGGTGCCGGTGACGGAGAACTCGGGGTTCGGTGCGTAGGCGGGTGTCCCGCGGTAATCGCGCAGCAGGGCCGCGTGCGGACTGCGGGGCCTGACGATGTACTCCCCGCCACGCTTGGCAACCTCGATCACCGAGTCGCCTGCGACGAGGTCGATCCCGCCCCGCTCCTCGATGGGGCCGAGGAGGATCGCAGTGCCGGCCTCCGTGTTCAGCTCCTGCCCGTCGCGCTGCAGGCTCTCACCCGGCTCCAGGACGATCCGCACGGCGTCGTCCTCGACGCTCCACGCGCCGGGGGCACCATCCAGCCGGACGGAGGTGTTGCCCAGCCAGTGCAGGTGGGTGACGGCAAGGAAACCGTGCGGGTGGGCGCGGTGGCGTTCGTGCGCAGCGTGCCACTGCTCCCAGGCGGCGGTGAAGGGCGGTATCTCAGTGTGCGTAGGCATGGTTGCTCCTGCTGGGATGGGCGGCGGCGCTCCCGGTTCCCGGGTTCCTCAGGTGAGGAATGATGTCCAGGACCTGGAATTTCATGGCCGGTCCTACTTGCCGAAGTTCGCGGCGTTCACCACGGTCGATTCGGGGATGGCCTCGTCGGCCAGGCCCCAGCGCTCCAGCACCTCGGCGTAGCTGCCGTCCTCGATGGCGGAATTGATGGCAGCGGAGAGCGGCTCGGCCAGGCCGTTGTCGCGCAGCGTGGTGGCCGCGACCAGGGTCTCCGACGGCCAGCCGGCGTTGACCTTGCCGACAATCTTCAGGTCGTCCCGGGTGTTCTCCCGGTAGGTGGCGCTCGGGTACGGGGAGAGGTTGAGGTCCAGCCGGCCGGAGGAGAGCGCCAGGATGGTATCCGCGTCGCTGCCGTAGTACTGCAGTTCGGCGGGGGCCTTGCCGGCGTCCTCGAGCTCCTTGTTCCAGGCCAGCAGGATCTTCTCCTGGTTGGTCCCGGAGCCGACGGCGACCTTCTTGCCGGAGATGTCCGCGGACCCGGTGACGGTGAGGTCCGAGTCCTGGCGGGCTTCGAAGGCCATGAACGCGGCACGGTACGGGGCGAAGTCGAAGAGCTGCACGCGGTCCCCGTTGATGCCGACATTGGAGAACACGGCTTCGAAGTCCCCCGACTGCGTCTTCAGCGGCCAGTTCTCCCAGGAGGTGGCCTGCAGGTCCAGTTCGAGGCCGAGCTTGTCGGCGACCAGCTGGGCGATGTCGGTCTCGTTGCCGATCACGGTCTTGTCGTCCGTGGCGTAGACCGACAGCGGGACCGCGAACGGGCTCACCCCGACGGTCAGCTTGCCGTCCTCGGCGATGTCGGCCGGGACCTGCGCGGCGAGGTCGTCGTCCTTCTCCGCGCGGACGCGGTCCTGCTCCGGCTCCAGGTTGTAGACGATGCCGTTCTCGGCCGGCGCGGCCGACTCACCGGTTCCGGACGCTGCCGCTTCCGGGTCGGCGCAGCCGGCCAGGGCCAGGAGGACGAGGGCTGCGGCGGACAGTGCCGGAAGCCGGCGAGGCTCGAGAGATTTCATGGGTGTTCCCCTTGCTTGCGGACGGAATGCGGGATTCGGGAGGTTCTTGGAGTTCAGAGGTTGAAGGCCGGTTCGATGACCTTCGAGAGGAAGGCCTTGGTGCGCTCGTGCTGCGGGGCGCCGAAGATCTGCAGCGGGGTGCCCTCCTCGACGATCTGCCCCTGGTCCATGAACACCACGCGGTCGGCCACGTCGCGGGCGAAGCCCATCTCGTGGGTGACGACGATCAGCGTCGTGCCCGAATCCGCCAGGCTGCGGATCACGTCCAGCACCTCACCGACCAGTTCCGGGTCGAGCGCGGACGTGGGCTCGTCGAACAGGACGATCTTCGGATCCAGCGCCAGTGCCCGGGCGATCGCCACGCGCTGCTGCTGGCCACCCGAGAGCTGGCGCGGGTAGACGTCGACCTTGTCCGACAGACCGACGCGTTCGAGCAGCTCCAGGGCGCGTGCCCGTGCCTGGGCGTGCGGGCGGTGCTGGGCGTAGACCGGGGCTTCGATGATGTTCTCGACGGCGGTCAGGTGCGGGAAGAGGTTGAAGTTCTGGAACACCATACCGATGTGGGTGCGCTGGGCCAGGATCTCCTTCTCCCGCAGCTCGTGGAGTTTGCCCCCGCGTGCCTTGTACCCCACCAGCTCACCGTCCACGGAGATGTGGCCGGCGTCGACCTTCTCCAGGTGGTTGATGGTGCGCAGGAGGGTGGACTTGCCCGACCCCGAGGGACCGAGGATCACCACCACCTCGCCCGGCTCGACGGTGAGCGAGACACCGCGCAGCACCTCGACCTGGCCGAAGGACTTGTGCACGTCGCTGATCTCGACGAGTCCGCGGGTGGCGGCTGCAGCGGCGGCCGGACGGGCTGGCGAATTCATCGTGCGACCTCGGATGTCTTGGCGTGGGTGGAGAAGAAGCGCCGGACCCGCTGCAACGGGGTCGGCGGCAGTGTGCGCACGGCACCCTTGGAGTAGTGGCGCTCGATGTAGTACTGGAAGACGCTGAGCACGGAGGTGATCACCACGTACCAGACGGTGGCCACCAGCAGCAGGGGCAGGACCTGCTGGGTGCGGTTGTAGATGACCTGCACGGTGTAGAACAGCTCCGAGTAGGCCAGCACGTAGACGATCGACGTGCCCTTGACCAGGCCGATGATCTCGTTGAAGGCCGTGGGCAGGATGGACCGCATGGCCTGCGGCAGCACGATCCGGGTGGACCGCCGCCAGGCGGGGATGCCCAGTGCCGCAGCGGCCTCGAGCTGGCCCTGGTCGACGGCGAGGATGCCGCCGCGGATGATCTCCGACGAATAGGCGGCCTGGTTCAGCGTCAGCCCCAGGATGGCGGCGGCGAACTGGCTGATCAGCGTGGTGGTCTGCACCTCGAAGAACCGCACGTCGGTGAACGGGATCCCCAGCGAGATCTTCTCGTAGAGGTAGCCGAGGTTGTACCAGAGCAGCAGCTGCACCAGGAGCGGTGCGGAGCGGAAGATCCACGAGAACGTCCAGGACACCGAGACCAGCAGCGGCGAGGAGGACAGCCGCATCAGCGCCAGGATGAAGCCCAGGACGAAGCCGAGGGTTCCGGCGATGGCCGTCAGTTTCAGGGTCTCGCCCAGGCCGCGGAGCACGGACTCGGCGGTGAACCACTGCGCGACGACGTCCCATTCCCACCGTGGGTTGGTCAGCAGCGACCACAGGACCGCACCGACGAAGAGTGCCACGAGTGCCGTGCCGGCCCAGCGCCAGGGGTGGCGGGCGGCCACCACGGGATACCCGGAGTAGTCGCGGGCGGGGCGGGAACCGGTTCCGCCCGACGGCGGAGGGCCGGCGGACCCGGTGGGGTCCGGGGGCAGGGCGGCGTCCGGGGCCGAAGCCGGGGGCAGGGCAGCGTCCGGGGCCGTCGTCTCCGGGCGGGTCTCACTTCTCGGTGCTGCGGCACTCATGCGCCACCTCCCTCTCGTCCTGCGGCCTTACGGTGCAGCCGGCGTCCGGATCCGAAGGAATCGGGCCGGTGGCCCGAACCTAGAACAGGGAGGGCGGCGCCCCCAAAACGGGGTTCACGTGGAGTAAACCGGCGACGTATTGGGTCCGCCGGGCGACCTTCCAGGACGGTTCATGACCTCTCATTGCGTAATGTTTCGGCCGGTGAAGGCGGGTTACCGACCCCCTGCGGCAGCTCCCCGCCGGCTCCTAGGATGGGCAGGACCGCGGGCCCGAATGCTGCCCGGGAAGGAGCACCATGACGATCGACAGCGTGCCGGGCGGACCGCACGATGGCCGGAAGGCCGCCGTCGTCCTCATCGGCGGCGGTCCGCGGGCGGCCCTGATCCTGGAACGGCTCGCCGCCAACCGGCCCGGGCTCTTTGCCGGCCCTCTGGCGGTGCACGTCGTGGAGCCGCACCGGCCGGGCTCCGGCCGGATCTGGCGGCGTGACCAGAGCCCGCTGCTGATGCTCAATTCCCTGGCCGCCGACGTCACCATGTTCACCGACGAGTCGGTGCAGTGCGCCGGTCCTGCTGTCGCGGGGCCCGGGCTCGTCGACTGGGCGCGGGGCGTCGTGGACGGCACCATTTCGGACGTGGAGGTGCCGGATGAGGACCTGCGCCGGCAGCTGCGTGCCCTCCTCCCCACGACGTTCCCCACGCGCCGCCTGCAGAGCCTGTACCTCGAGTGGTTCTTCGCCCGGGCCGTCCAGACGCTCGGTCCGCAGGTGCCGGTGACCGTCCACCGGGACCAGGCCGTGGAGGTGGCGGCCGACGGCGCCGGTTACCGCGTGGTGCTGGCGTCGGGCGCCGTCCTGCGCGCGGACGTCGTGGTGGTGACCGTCGGCCATACCGATTCGGAACCGGAGCCCCGGTCCGTCGCCTATGCCGGCTTCGCCGCCCGGCACGGCCTGTTCCATGCGCCGCCGGCCTGCACGAACGACGTCGACTTCTCCGCCCTGCGCCCCGGGCGGGAGGCCATCGTCTCCGGCATGGGGCTGGCGTTCATCGACCTGGTGGTACTGCTGATGGAAGGCCGCGGCGGCCAGTTCGTCGACGCGCCCGGCGGCACCCTCCGGTACATCGCCTCCGGGAACGAACCGGTGCTGTGGGCCGGGTCCCGCCGGGGCGTCCCGTATCGCTCCAAGATCAGTTCGCTGCTGCGCGGTGAACCGGCCGGTCCCCCGCGCTACCTGACCGCCGGCGCCGTCGCCGTACTGCTCGAGGTGCACGGCCGGCTGGATTTCTGGCAGCATCTGTGGCCGCTGCTGGCCAAGGACGCCGCCTTCGGCTACTACCGCGAGCTGTTCACCGGGCACCCGGAGCGGGTGGCGCTGCCCTGGTCCGACTTCCTGCCCCGTTTCGACGCCGCTGACTGGTACTCGGACGATCGGCGCACACTCGTGGACCAGGCCGTCCCCGCCGCGGCGGACCGGCTGGAGCTCGAGGAACTCGACCATCCGCTGGCGGGAATGCACTTCCACGGCCCCGGGGAGGTGCAGGACACCGTGGCGGACCACATCCGCGAGGACCTGCGGCTGCGCGATGGCGGTGCCAATTCGGAGACCCTCGGGCTGTTCCTGGGGCTGTTGTACGTGTACTTCGAACTGGGCCGGCTGGTGCCGATGGACGCGCTCACACCTGCCTCGCGTCCGCTGGTCAGCGGCTGGTGGCACGGCTTCTTCAGCTACGTCGACTCCGGCCCACCGGCCCGCCGGCTGCAGGAACTGCTGGCGCTGCACGAGGCCGGCTTTGTCAGGTTCCTCGGTCCCCAGCTGCAGGTGGGCACCGACGAGGAAATCGGACTCTTCACGGCGTCCTCCCCGCAGGTGCCCTCCACCGTGACGGCGAGCGCGCTTATCGAGGCCCGGCTGCCCGGCCCTTCCCTGGCCGGCTCTGCGAACCCGCTGCTGCGGTCACTGTGGGAATCGGGCCTCGGCTCCGAGGAACGCACGGGCAGCGAGGCGACGGCTGGCGGCACCGGGAAGGTGCTGGTCGATTCCTCGTCCCGGCTCGTCGCCGCGGACGGCAGCACCCGGCGGGGCCTGTACGCCGTCGGGCCAGCGGCTTCCGGCTGGAACGGCGGGGCGTTCTCCCGCCCTTCCAGCAACGCCGCTCCGTTCCGTGACAGCGATGCCATGGCACGGAGGATCCTCACCGACCTGATGGAACTGCCCGATCCCGCTCCGGAGAGCTTCTCCAGCGCCCGGCTGGCCGCCAGCATCACCCAGCTCCACTCGTCCCTGACCTGACCCGAACCTGAGCCGACCTCACCCGAAGGATCCTGATGACGAACTCCCTGCCCCTCGGGGCCTTCCCGGAACTGACGGTGCTGCACCTGCCGCTGGAGGATTCCCGCGTGCAGCCACTCGTGGACGGACTGATCGAGGAATACGACAGCAGGTACGGGACCCTGTTCGGTGGCGCCGGCAAGGAGATGCGCCGCTATCCCGCGGCGGAATTCGCCGCGCCGCACGGCGCACTGCTGATCCTGCAGGAGGAGGGGCAGACCGTGGCCGGAGGGGCCTTCCGCCGGTACGACGAGCAGACGGCCGAGCTCAAACGGATCTGGACCCACGCCGAGCACCGCCGTCGTGGCCTGGCCCGCCGTGTGCTGGCCGAACTCGAGGCGGAGGCCGAGCGTCGCGGCTACCGCCGGATCTACCTCACCACGGGTCCGCGCCAGCCGGAGGCGAAGAATCTCTACCTCGCCACCGGCTACCGCCCGGGCTTCGACCTGGCCGCCGATCCGGAGACCGTTCTGCACCTGGCGTTCACCAAGGACCTGGCCGCCCCGCAGGAGTAGCGAAGCTGAGCCCCGACCCCGGGGTGGCGGAGCCGAGAGCCCAGCCACCCGGGTGGCGGAGCTGAGCCCCGCCACCGGGGCGGCGGGGCTGGCCCCGGGTAATTCCGTGGTCTGGTGGGTTCCCGGGCAGGACTCCCGCTGGTCCTGCCCGGGGGCAGGACCAGCGGGAGTCCTGTGGGACGTCAGGAACGCGTCAAGGCCCGCTCCGCCGTCGAGAGGCTGACGCTCTCGCGCGCAGTCCTGGTCGCGGCGACGAGGTTGCGCAGCGAGAGGACCGTTTCGTCATAGCCGCGGGTCTTCAGGCCGCAGTCGGGGTTGATCCACAGCTGCTGTGCCGGGAGGGCGGCCAGAGCCGTGCCGATGAGACCGGCGATCTCCTGTTCGGAGGGCACGCGCGGTGAGTGGATGTCGTAGACGCCTGGGCCGATTCCGCGGGAGTAGCCGAAGCGGGCCAGGTCCGCGACGACCTCGAGCCGGGAGCGGGCCGCCTCGATGCTCGTGACGTCCGCGTCCAGCCCGTCGATGGCCGAGATGACCTCGCCGAATTCCGAGTAGCACAGGTGCGTGTGGATCTGGGTCCCGTCCCCGGCGCCGGCGGTGGCGAGCCGGAACGCACGGACGGACCAGTCCAGGTATGCCCGGTGGTCGGCCGAGCGGAGCGGCAGCAGTTCGCGGAGGGCGGGCTCGTCCACCTGGACGATGGCGATACCGGCGGCCTCGAGGTCGGCGATCTCGTCCCGCAGGGCCAGCGCCACCTGGTTGGCCGTCTCGCCCAGCGGCTGGTCGTCGCGGACGAAGGACCAGGCGAGGATCGTGACCGGGCCGGTGAGCATGCCCTTGAGCGGGCGCTCGGTCAGCGACTGCGCGAAGCTGATCCACGGAACCGTGAACGCCTGAGGACGCGACACATCCCCCCACAGGATGGACGGACGTGTGCAGCGCGACCCGTAGGACTGCACCCACCCCTGCTCCGTGGCGGCGAAGCCGTCGAGGTTCTCCGCGAAATACTGGACCATGTCGTTGCGCTCCGGCTCGCCGTGCACCAGCACGTCCAGTCCGAGGCCCTCCTGCAACCGCACCACGTTCGCGATCTCCTGGCGCAGGAACTGCTCGTACTCCGCCGGCGAGATGCTGCCGCTGCGGACCGCGGCGCGGGCGGCGCGCACCTTGCCGGTCTGCGGGAAGGACCCGATGGTGGTGGTCGGCAGCAACGGCAGCCCCAGCCGCTCCTGCTGCACCGCTGCCCGTCGCTCGGCAGGGCTGCGGGTGAAGGCATCCTCGATCAGGCCGCCGGTGCGCGTCCGGACCCGGTCCACCACGACGCCGTCGAACCGCGCCCGGAGGTTCAGTGCCTCCTCCGCCTCCTGGAGTTCCGCGGCGACGGCCGGGCGTCCCCCGGTCAGGCCGCGCGCCAGTACCACTGCCTCATGCACCTTCTGGTCCGCGAAGGCCAGCCAGGCCGGCAGGTGCTCCGGCAGCCCAGTCTCGGCCTGCACGTCGTGCGGCACGTGCAGCAGGGAGGTGGACGTCGCCGTCGTGACCGCTGCTCCCGTCTCCTGCTGCAGGTCCTCCACCGCCCCCAGCGAGACCCGCAGGTCGTTGCGCCACACGTTCCGGCCGTCCACGACGCCGGCAACCAGACGGGTGCCGCCCAGCGCCTGCAGTGCCTCGGTGGAGGGCCTGGCTCCCCGGACCAGGTCCGCATGGACTGCCTCCACGCCCGCGGCGGCGAGCACGGCGAGCGCCTGGCCCGGCCTCGCCGGATCGCCGGCGGTGCCGTAGCCGGTGGTGACCAGCAGGGCCGGCCGTCCCGCCGTACCGGCCAGTTGCCGGTACACCCGCTCCACCAGCCCACCCGGTGCTGCCAGCTCGCCGCCGCGGTCGCCGACCAGGCCCGGCTCGTCCAGCTGCACCCACTCGGCCCCCGCTTCCGCCAGCGACGCGAGGATGCCCGCGTAGGCCGTCACGGCATCGTCGATCCGGTCCAGCGGGTCGAAACCGGCGGGTGCGCCGTCCTCGGGCTTGGCCAGCAGCAGGTAGGTCACGGGGCCCACGAGCACCGGGCGCAGCACGGCGCCGTGCTCGCGCTGCCGGCGGACGATCGCGGTCAGGCGGTGCGCCACCGCGGCGAACGGTGTCCCCGGACCGATCTCGGGCACCAGGTAGTGGTAGTTGGTGTCGAACCACTTGGTCAGCTCCAGCGGCGCGCGGTCGCCGTCGCCCCGGGCGAGCGTGAAGTAGCCGGCGGTGTCCACGGAACCGTCCTCCCCGGCCAGGTCGGCGAACCGGGCCGGCAGCGCTCCCAGCGCCGCGGTCGCGTCCAGGACCTGGTCGTAGAGCGCGAAGTCGGCCGGGATGGAGGAATCCCCGCAATGCAGTCCCAGTTCCACGAGTCGGGCGACAGTGCGGTCCTGCAGCTGGTCGGCGGCCTGCTGCAGTCCGGCCTCGTCCAGACGGCCTGCCCAGTAGGCCTCGACGGCCTTCTTCAGCTCCCGGCCGGGCCCGATGCGTGGGTAGCCGAGGATCGTGGCGGCGGGGAAGGTGTTCTCGGTGCTCATGGTGTTCTCCTCTGGAAGGTGTGTCGGGTCGTGGTTCGGATTGGGGGCACGCTCAGGCCGGGACGGCGGCCGGCGAGCGCGCCGCCGGCAGGTCGATCTCCTCGATGACCGCGATGGACGCGCGATGGTCGTTGAAGGTGTAGAGGTGCACGCCCGGGGCCCCTGCCTCGAACGCCGCCCGGGCCAGCACGGCCGCTGCCCGCACGCCGATCCGCCGGCGTTCGGCCTCGCCCGAGGCGGTCTCCAGGCGGTGCAGCAGGACAGGGTCGGGACGGACGCCGGTCATTCCGGCCAGCCGTTCGAGCCGGCGGATGTTCCCCAGGGGCATCACCCCGGGGATGATCGGGATGGTGACGCCCGCGGCCCGGGCCGCGGTGAGCAGGCGGACGTACTGGGCGGGATCGAAGTACACCTGCGTGATGGCGAAGTCGGCACCGGCGCGCTGCTTGGAGACCAGCACCTCGACGTCGTGCAGGAACGACGGCGATTCCGGATGCCGGTTCGGGTAGGCCGCCACCCCCACCGCCAGCCGACCGCCGGCGAGGGTGGCCACGTGCCGGGCCTCGACCTCCCGGATCAGTTCCACCAGGAACTGGGCGAAGGGAAGCTCGCCGCGCAGTGCTTGCGGGTGCTGCGGCAGGTCTCCGCGCAGGGCCAGCACGCCCCTCACCCCCAGTGCGACGAGCTGCCGTACCAGCAGGTCCAGGCTCGCCCGTGTCTCTCCCTCACAACAGAGGTGGGCCAGCGGGCGCAGCCTGGTGTTGCTGGTCAGGTGCCCGATCAGCTCCATCGAGGCCCGGCGCCTCGCCGGCGTGCCGCTGTAGGTCACCGAGACGTAGTCGGGATGGGTGGCCCCGAGTTCGTCGATCGTCCGCAGTACGGCCTCCCCGGCTTCCGGGGTGGCCGGCGGATACAGCTCGTAGGACAGCGACGGCGGTACCGCTGCCCGTTTCTTCAATGTCATCCCCGCTCCTCGGTAGGTCCGAGGGAGTGCACCAGGATGCGTGCCGGAAACCGGCGATCCCGGCGTGCCGGGACCGCTGGTGGGTGCGCTGATGCATGTCCATCGGTTCTGGCATTAGCACCGGTTCCACTGCTCTCCCGAGGGGAGGGCAGTGGAATGGTTGCTGCGGCGTCAACAAGCCAGATCTCTCGGCCGCTCTTGATGGTTGGTGGGATCACTGTAAGCGGCGCTCCGGCCCGGGGTGCAGAACGTGCGGCGACAAGGCGCCGCATGACGTTCCGGGTCGCCGGCTTCGTCACATACCGCATCCCTGGCGACATATGACGAACCCGCGTCATCCGGTCATCCCGGATCATCCCAGGGCCGAACCCTATCCCCCATCGCCTCCGTTGTGTTCGTACGTGCGTAATGATGCACGTATAGTGAAGGAACTTGTTCCTGCACGAGACGGGCTTCTCCTCATGCTTTCTGTACTGCGTTACTCGGCGTATCGCAATCTCTTCACCGCGCAGGTCGTCGCCCTGCTCGGGACCGGCCTCCTCACGGTCGCGCTGGGCCTGCTCGCCTTCGATCTGGCCGGCGGGCGGGCCGGCGCCGTGCTCGGCACGGCCCTGACGATCAAGATGATCGCCTACGTGTTCGTCGCCCCGGTGATGGCGGCCCTGGTCGAGCGCCTGCCCCGAAAGGGTGTCCTCGTCGGCGCGGACCTGGTGCGCGCGGCGATCGCCTTGAGCCTCCCCTTCATCGATCAGGTGTGGCAGATCTACGTCCTGGTGTTCATCCTCCAGTCTGCGTCGGCGACCTTCACCCCGGCGTTCCAGGCGCTGATCCCCGTGGTCCTGCCGGAGGAGAAGGACTACACCAAGGCCCTGTCCCTGTCCCGGCTCGCCTACGACCTCGAGGCCCTGGTGAGCCCGCTGCTCGCCGCGGCCCTGCTGACGGTGATGAGCTTCCACAACCTCTTCGTCGGCACGATGGCCGGATTCCTGGTCTCCGCAGCGATGGTCCTCGCCACCCGCCTGCCGGCCGTCCCCGCGGCCCAGCAACAGGGTTCCCTGCTGCACCGCACCACCCTGGGCACCCGGATCTTCCTGCGCGAACCCTCCCTGCGCGGATTGATGGCCCTGAACCTCGTCGTCGCCACGGCGACGGCCCTCGTGCTGGTGAACACCGTCGTCTACGCCCGGGACCTGTTCGGCGGAACCAACACCGACGTCGCGATCGCTCTGGCGTTCTACGGGGCAGGATCGATGCTCATCGCGTTCGTCGCACCGCGAGCCCTGGAACGCATGCCGGACCGCACCTTCATGCTCCTCGGTGGCGCCGTCCTGACGGTCGGACTGCTCGCCGCGGCGTTCCTTGCCTCCACCGAGGGAAGCGGCGCGGAACCCTCGGGCACTTCGTGGGTACTCTTCCTCGGGCTGTGGGTCGTCCTGGGCATCGGCACCTCCATGATCAGCACCCCGTCCTCGCGCCTGCTGCGCCGGGTCGCCACCTATGACACGCGCAGCTACCTGTTCACCGCCCAGTTCTCCCTCTCCCACGCCTGCTACCTCCTCGCCTACCCCCTCGCCGGGTGGGTCGGAGCCGCCGCCGGCCTGAGCGTCGCAGCCATCGTCCTCGGAGCACTCGCCCTCATCGGCACGATCACAGCACTGATGCTCTGGGCCGCTCCCCGACCGGCAGCCTCAGCTACAGGCGCTGGTGCAGACAGGACCGATGTCGCCGCCACGGCCAGCACCGATACACACAGCAAATCAGCAGCACCGGCACCAGCAGCTCCCCGTCCAGGGGGAACGACGCGTGGTGGTGGGCGGGGGCAGTAACGTGAACCGTGACCAGGACAGAGGCCCGGACAGTGACCAGCACAGTGGCCAGGACGATGGCCTGAACGGTGATGTGGAGAAGAAGTACACCGTGCGGACATCGGTGTTCGGTCTGAGGTACCGGTACGAGCCGGGCGACAAGGGGGGCGAGGAACATCATGAACACAGCACCGGCTGACCCGCCGACGGGTCCTGCCGCCGCCCTTCATCCGGTGATCGAGGAGGACACCGACCAGTTCCGTCAGGTGGCGCCGAGTCTTGTCCACCCCGTCGAGCCGGATGCTCAGCGCCTCGAAGCGGGTGCGTCGACCTTCCGGATGCTCTCCGATCCCACCCGCCTGCACATCCTGTGGATCCTCACCCAGGGGCCCGCGGACGTCGGGACGATGGTCGCCGCGACCGGGGCGAACCGCACCGCGGTCAGCCAGCATCTGGCCAAACTCCGTCTCTCCGGGCTCGTCTCGACCCGCAAGGACGCCCGCAACGTCATCTACAGCATCATCGACGGACACCTCACCCGGCTCATCCTCGAAGGGATGAACCACGCGGACCACCGCGTGACCGGCGAACCCACCCACGAATAAGACAGAACGAGGCGCGACACGGCCGCCGGCTGTCGCCAGATGCTGGCAGTCGGTGCCGTGTTGCCTGCTTACCTGCTGGCGGCGTCCTCGAGGTGCAGGTATCCGGTCGGTTGCCCGTCCTGCGTGAGGATGTACCGGGACATCCAATGGAGCGGGACTCGTTCGCGGGCAGTACAAGTGACACATAGATTTCGGCATTGAGTATCGCTACAGGATTCAAGCCTGCGCAGCCACTTCTGCCAGGCCAAACCACGATGTAGCAAATACGGTCGTATTGGCGACTGTGTTTTGGGCAGAACTACCTGTCAAAAGACCGCGCACCGCCCGAACGCGCTTCGGGCGGTGCATGGCTTCGCATGAAGGATGCTTGATCTTCAGGCCTTGTGCTGATGCCTGCCGGAGCTCTGCTTGTCCGTGAGCCGTTCAGCATCGCGTGGTGATCCGGTGGAAGGGATGTTGAGGACCTCGCACCGGATCACTGAGCGAGTCAGCCGGCGATGAAGTTGAGGATGAGGCGGATGGACAGGGCGAGCACCGCGAGGAGGCCCACTACGCCGAGGAGGTTTTGCCCCAGCCGGAGAATGACAAAAACCCCTCCACAGAAGGCTGATCACGCGGCCACATTCATCGACGGTCCCGCTCGCTCACCGATCGTCATCCGCACTGGGCAAGACAACCAGGCACACCCTCATGCAGCGCGATGCCCAGCGCGGGCCGCCCGAACCGCCCGAACAATTGCCTCACCCTGTTTCGGGTGTGGGCCGGTATCGCAGGGCTACTGCCCCCGATTGGAACTGGTGGCTGTTCACGAACTCGAGCTGGACGTGTTCGCGCAGACCGGCGAGTAACGTCGGCCCGTGTCCGGCAAGAACCGGCTGCACCAGGAATTCGTACTCGTCGATCAGTCCCAGATCGGCCAACGCGAGGGGGAGCGTCACGCCACCGACCCACAGGCTCTTGCCTGGCTCCTGCTTGAGCCGCTGAACCGCTGGCCCCAGGTCACCTCCCACGAGCTCGGCATTCCAATCGACCCCGCTCAGCGTGCTCGACACGACGTGCTTTTTCGCCCCATCGATGGCCTCGGCGAACGGAATCTCCAACTCACCCATCCACGCGGGCCACGCGCCCGTGGCCGGCCGCCGCCACGCCGACTCCATCATCTCGTACGTCACCCGACCGAATAACAGGGCATCGGCTCGCTTCATCTCCGCGGTCCAGTAACGCATCGACTCCTCATTGGGAGGGAGCCCCGCCTCGTGGTGACAGCAGCCATCGAGCGTGACGTTGATCGAGTATCGGAGTTGTCTCATCTGGTTGCCCTCCCTTACTACGCGCAGCGCGTGTTCACCGGACAGTATTCACACAATCGTCGACGATCAATGGTCGCCATATGCGTTGGCCTGCCGGAGTGGAGTGGGTCGGTAGGCCTTCTTCTCTGGTGATTTTGGTGCTTGTGGTGGTTCAGGCCGGGGTGATGATGACTTTCCCGGTGATGCGGCCGGCGCCGGCTTCGGTGTGGAGGGCGGGCAGTTCCGGGAGTGTGATCCTGCGGGTCACCTCGACGGTGAGCGCGCCGTCGTCGACGAGGGCTACCAGCTGCGCAAGGCGGCCCTGGTTGCGCAGGACGAACACCGTCTTTGCCTGGACACCTCGGGTGTCGTCGCCAGGGGTGGCCATGAACGCTGTGGTGCTCACCACCACGCCGCCGTCGAGCACGGCGGCGACGTACGCGGCGAATTGTGCCGGATCGATCGGAGCGAGGTTCAGCAGCACGTCGACCTGCCCCTCCAGGGCGGCGAGCAGGTCAGTGTCCGTGTGGTCGATGATCTGGTCCGCGCCGGCAGCGCGGACGGCCTCGATGCTGCGCGGGCTGGCCGTCGCGACCACCTGCACGCCTGCCCGCTTCGCGAGCTGGATGGCGTACTTGCCTACGACGCCACCGGCACCGACTATCAGCACGCGCTGACCCGCCTGAAGTCCGCCCTCGTCGAACAATGCCTGCCACGCCGTCAAAGCCACCGACGGCAACGCCGCAGCATCGGTCAGCGGAATACTCGTCGGAGCTGCGACAACGGCATCCGCGGGCGCTACGACATACTCGGCCGCTCCGCCGTCGCGTTCCATCGGCAGGAAGGCGATCACCGGGTCGCCGATCGTGAACCCGTCGACGCTCTCGCCGACCGCGTCGATGGTACCCGAGACGTCGTACCCGGGTACGTGGGGCAGCTCGATCGGGATCGGCAGGAAACCAGCCCGCATGCCGTCGTCCGCCGCGCTGTACGCCGACGCCGCAACACGCAACCGCACCTCCCCCGCAGCCGGAACAGGCTGCTCGATCTCGAGGTACCGGAGGACCTCGGGTCCGCCGACTTCCTGGAACTGGATTGCCTTCATGGTCTTACCCTTCGACTGGTGATTCGACTAGTGCTTCGAGTTCGAAGCAGGTGAGAGGAGCGTACACCACTTCGACTTCGAAGCAACCCCTTATGATCGAGTGATGACTGAACAGCCAGCTGCCCTGACGCCGACGCAACTGAGCGCGTACTTCGCCCTCACGGAAGTCAGCAGCCTGCTGCGCCCCGCAGTCGAGAAGCAGCTCCGCGACGTCGGCGCCCTGAGCTACGTCCAGTTCCAGCTCCTGGCACGCCTGGGCGACGCCGCCGACGGCCACCTGCGCATGACCGACCTCGCCGATGGGGTGGTCTACAGCCGCAGCGGTCTGACCTATCAGGCCCAATCGCTCGAGGAACGTGGTCTGATCACCCGTTCTCCCTCACCCGACGATGAACGCAGCACCATGGTGACCATCACCGATGCCGGCAGGGACGTCCTCCAGGCGGTATTCCCCGGGCACATCGGCGCCGTCCGCGACCTCCTCTTCGCTCCTCTCAGCGACGACGACGCCGGCGATCTCGCGCGCATCCTCGGCCGCGTCAGCGCACACCTTCGAGCGGCCCCACCCCGCTCAGCCACCCGACGCCGAAAGGCATAGCTCCCTTGGAAGTAGGGCGGAGACATAACCAGGAGCAGCACAGCTGGCGTGCGTCGGAAACCTAAAGCCGACGCGACCTGACAGTAAGCCTGCTTGCTATCAGGTGTCGTTCGTGCCTAGGGTGAAGAGAAGCCCTCAGTGGCTTGGATAGTGAACGCCCGGCAACAGCGAAGGAGAGATCATGATCAGCAATGACAACCTCGACCAGCTCACCACGGGTAAGGGAACGGTTTACACCACCGACGGTGAGAAGCTCGGCTCCATCGGCGAACTCTACGTCGACGACACCACCGGTCAGCCCAGCTGGGTGACCGTGAACACCGGATTGTTCGGCACCAAGGAGACGTTCGTACCCCTTCAGGACGCCTCCATCGACGGTAACGACCTCCGCGTGCCGTACGACAAGGCCCTGGTGAAGGCAGCACCCTCCGTGGAGCGCGACGGCCACCTCAGTCCCACAGAGGAGGAAGAGCTGTACCGGCACTACAGCGTCCACGGCACCGCCACGGACACGGAGACGACCGGTCAGGCGACGACCGGCACAACTGCCGGTACTGCCGGCACTCGTGATGCTGTCGGTCATGACACCTCGGGCCCGACCACGGACGAGGCCATGACGCGGTCGAAGGAAGAACTGCGCGTCGGCACCGAGAAGCGTGAGGTCGGACGGGCGCGTCTGCGCAAGCATGTCGTGACGGAGAACGTGAGCACCACGGTTCCCGTCAGCCACGAGGAGGTCCGGGTGGAACGCGAACCCATCACGGACGCGAACCGCGACAACGCCTACGACGGTCCCGCGATCAGCGAGGAGGAACACGAAGTGGTCCTCACCGCAGAACGACCCGTCGTCGAGAAGGAAGCCGTCCCGGTCGAGCGTGTCCGCCTCGACAAGGAGACCGTCACCGAACAGCACACCGTCAACGAACAGGTCCGTGAGGAACGCATCGACACGGACACCGATGGAACCACCCGCTAACCGATTGGAACCTGGGGAGCGAACGCCCCAGCGTTAGCAGGAAGAGTAGAAGTAGCAGGCGCCCTGGACGGGGGCGCCTGCTACTTTTGCATCACGGCTCATATCCGCCCCGAGTGCACGAGGGCATGAGGGTGGCCGGTTTCGCCGACCCAGGGAATCGTAGAAGTGCTGCGTCGGCACCTTCTGTTCCCTGTCTGGCAGAGCGGCGGTGAGCGTCATTGATTCCGCTGGTTCAGCTGCTCCTGGATCGCAGGGAGCAGCACGGTCACAGCGGTGTCTATTACTTCGTCCACTTGATCTGGTGCGAGGCGGCCAGTGTGGGCCAGTGAGCTGATTCCCTCTAGCGTGCCGGCGAGGAGGAACGGGAGTGGGCCTGGCCTGCCACGGCCAGTCTCGCCGAGCATTTCGGCTCCCTGGATGAAGAATCTGCTGGCCGCCCGCGCTGCGGGCGAGTCTGCCGACCGCGGAGTGCCCGCGAACATCAGCTCCATCAGCGGCCCGTTTTCGAGGGCGAACCGAACATGAGCGTGCGCGTAGTCACTCAGCCGCTCCCGGAAATCCTCATGGTACTGCGCTGTACTGAGGGCAGTGGTGAGTTCATTGAACCCTTCGGCTGCAATGACGTCCAAGAGCGCATCCCGGTCTCTGAAATGGCGTAACGGTGCGCTGTGGCTGACCCCGGCCCGCTTGGCGAGCCCCCGTATCGTGATTGCTTGAGGCCCCTCCTCCATCAGCAGCTGCCGACCCTCAGCGATGAGGACCTCGCGGAGCGAACCATGGTGATAGGGAGTAGGCACCTCTCGAGCCTACCTAATGTAGACATTGACAACAATGTATACGGCGCCTACATTTGCGGTCATGACGAACCTACCTTCCGCCGGCGACCTGGCTGGCCGCACCATTCTCATCACTGGAGCGACGAGCGGCATCGGCAAGGCCACCGCGGTCGCAGTCGCTGCCCGAGGTGCCCGCGTAGTTCTTGCCGTCCGCAACACGGACAAGGGCCGCAGAGTAGCGGCGCATCTGCCCGGGGCAGCAGGCTTTCATGTCGTGCGGGAACTTGATCTGGCACATCTGGACTCGGTGCGCCGATTCGCTGACGAGTCGACGGAGCAGATCGATGTGCTGGTCAATAACGCCGGAGTGTCCGAGTCGGCGCTGCACCGCACGAGGGACGGGTTCGAAAGCCAGTTCGGCACCAACCACCTTGGACACTTCCTTTTGACAACTCTTCTTCTGCCCCAGATCACCTCGCGCGTGGTGACCGTGTCCTCGCAAGCGGAGCGGATGGGTCGCTTGAATCTGGAGGACCTCAACTGGCACAGCCGCGCGTACGCCGGTGGTCGCGCCTACGCGGACTCGAAGCTGGCGAACCTGATGTTCACCCTCGAGCTCGCGCGCCGTCTGTCGGAAGCAGGCTCGCCCGTCCGAGCTATCGCAGCGCACCCCGGGCTTGTGGTGACTCCGATCTACGACAGGCCCACCGGAGAGAAGCCAGGGCTGTGGGACCTTCTGCTCCCGGTCCTCGGCCAGAGCCCCGACCAGGGAGCCCTCCCGGTGCTCTACGCAATCACGGAGGACCTGCCGAGCGGCACGTTCACCGGACCGGAACACATGTTCCACATGCGCGGTGGTGCCCAGGTCATCAACAGCTCCGCTGCCGCGAAAGACACCACTCGCCTGGCCGACCTGTGGACGGCGTCCGAGAAATTGACCTGCATCGCGACCACACGGTGACTATGAATGCTCCCAGCGCCGGCACTGCTCCCGCCCGTATCCGCGTGTTGTTTCGAACCCCTACCGCGGAGGGACGTGCACTTCGGCATCCCCGTCGCGACCGCGTGCAAGGATGACGGCGGCCGGCCCCTGAAGAGTCGGGAACCGGCCGTCGTCGTACTACTCGTAGTGGGCGGGCTCAGGCTTCTGACACCTGCGCTGCAAGATTGGCCAGCGTCGACTCCAGGGCGTCCTGGGACACTTCGGGGAAACTCAGCTTCTTCAGGGTCTCCTTGTCGGTGACGCCGGACCAGTCGTACGTGACGGACACCTCGGTTGAACCGGGACCGGCCGTCTCGAACCGCCACACCCATTCCCAACCGGGAGGCTCCTCCCCCGCGGGCGCGGTCTTCCAGGCGATCAGCTTGTTCTCGTCATAACCCACTACGTGGTTGTCCGTCTGGTAGTCGCCGCCCATCTTGTCCCAGTTCTGGTTCATGGTGAACGTCTGGCCGACGCCGGTGATGCGGTCGGACTTGCTGTCCGACTGCACCATCCCGGAACCATCCAGGGCCGCGTGGTGGGCCGGGTTGGAAAGGAAGGTGAAGATGGCGTCGGCCGGTGCATCGATCGTGCGGCTGGCGGAAATGCTTGTGTCGTTCATCGAGCGTTCTCCTTCGGGTTATGGGCGACGGGTTTTACTTCGCGTCGTCCGGCGAAGATTCGTCAGGGACCGAGCCCGTACCCGACTCTAGGTCCTTGCCGTGTCGCGGGTGTACTGTTTCGCGCCCTGCCGTTGGTCCTGCCGGAAGCGGGCCTGTTCCACTCGACCCTGAACCCCGCCGATCACCGAGGCGTGGAAGGCTGGCCTGCTGGGATGTGAACAAGCAGGGTGCACACTGGGGGTACCTGGCTGTTATCGGACGCGGCACGTGAAATCTCACATGGGCACTGCAGCTACCCGGCATAGGAGTACCAGCATGAACACCACCAGCACCCCCGCAAAACCCATCATCGTAGGATACGACGGTTCGGAGGGATCCCAGCTGGCAGTGCGCTGGGCAGCCCGGCACGCATCAGTGACCGGACACCCCCTGATCGTCGTTCACTGCTCGGTGTGGCCGCTGCTCACGAACAACCTGGGCCCCGTAACAGGCGTCAAGGACAGCGGACTGCAACACCAGGCGGAAACAACTGCCACCGAAGGTCTCGAGCTCGCCCTCACCACAGCACCTGACATCGAAGCCAGCAAACGCCTTCTCACCGGCTTCCCTGCAGAGACTCTGACCAGGCTTTCGGCAGACGCATCCCTGTTGGTCACCGGCACCCGCGGGCTCGGTGGTTTCGCAGGCCTCCTCGTAGGATCCGTCAGCCTGCACCTGGCGGCCAGCGCCTCCTGCGCCATCATGGTCGTCCGCAATGACCAGCCCACCCACGAGATCATCCTCGCCGCCGTGGATGGATCACCTGAAAGCGACCGCGCGGTCCTGGCAGCCGCACGCCTGGCTGCAACGCTTCACCAGCCCCTTCATCTCCTGCACGCACTCCCCCACCGACGACACATGCTCGACAGAGTCATCGAACCGGCAGTCCAGGACACTGACGACGCTGCCGCCTCGGCCGAGCGTGACCCCGTCATCCAACAGGCACTGAATCTGCTTCCAGCTGACACCGGCCTCACCATCGCCGACGCAACCATCACGGCCGTATCGGTACCAGGGGCGATCATCGATCATGCCCGTACCACGTCCTACGTCGTCCTCGGCGCCAAAGGCCGCAACACCATCGGTGCCCGCCTCGGATCCACCGTCCACGCCGTCCTTCACCACTCCCCAACAAACGTCCTCATCGTCCGCTGACACCTACCACCCCCAGTACCTGACCTACGCACGAGGATCTCGAGGACGTAAAGCTCGGGAACGATGGGCCCCCCCCAGAGTCGGGTAGATCCCACCGCACATCGATCAAGCCGGACCCTCACACACCGTTCATCGGACAGTCCCCGAGTAGACCTGAGAAGCCCCTTTTGAGGGCTGGCACTAGGGGCGGGGCCTTATGGGATGGGTGTGGCGGTACTTTGCGATGTGAAGAGAGAGTTTTCGTTCTGTCTCCTGGCGACGCTCACCCTGGCGCCACAGCCCAGTGCTTATGGGAACAATTCTTCCCTGACCGGGACCGTCCGGGCCGGTGCGCTCCTGTCGCGTCGCTGCTGATGCTGATGGAGGGTTAGTTGAACCGCGGAGGTGCGTTGCACTCATCATGATTCCTCTGGTTCAGAACACCGAGAAGCGGTGGCCTGTCTGCCCTCATACTCGCTGACATGACCGTCCTCGGCTAGGGTCTTCAGCCGTGACATCGTGAATGAAGCCAAGGGCGGACGCGCCGCCGACCGGATCCAGAGCTCTAACAGCGAAAGGGCCTCTCAACCCCTGCTCGGCCAAGATGCGGATATCCCAACCATCAAGCTTCTTGCAGACCGGTCCCTGCCCGGGACTATCGTTCATACCCTTTCGGCGATTGTCTTCACGCTCGCAACGAGAGCGTCCCACATGCCTTTCGCGTGCTGCGCTTCATCGGGGCTTGCGTTGTTGTCCTGCGATAGCGTCAGCTGCGTCATGCCTGTCGTGCCTTCCAGGGTCCACGTGAGCGTGTGGTAGTTCTCGGGCTTATCCTCCTGGCGGCTCAGCGGGCTGTAGTGGGTCATCACCAGCCGCCGTCCGGGTGCACACGCGAGAATCGTGCCTTTGTCCTCATATGGCGCGCCTTCCCACACGCCGCGCCAGAGGATCGGGCCTCCAACCTTCCACTCGGTGGCAACGTTCGTGCCGAACATGAACTCCTTGATAGCCTCAGGATCGGTCAACACCGCCCACACGCGGCTTGTCGACGCCTCGATCAAGACCGTCGACGTGGCGACATATCCTTCACTCATCCGTTTTCCCTCCTCCCGGTGATCAGCTTGCAATCGCAACACCTTCCACGAGGCTACGCCCCGAAAAAATGCACAGTGGAGACGCCCGTATCCGCACCCACCACTGGTGTGGTCAGCGTGACGCTGTCCTCATGCGGTTGGGGTGGCGCCCCGGAGACGACAAAGGTTGCCTGTAGCACTAAAGGAGCTGTCAGGTGTGGCGGCGTACCGTGGGCAGTGTCATTTCGCAGAGAGCGCTGAATTTCCCTTTTGACGGTCGCGTCCCGGGTTTTCCGAGCGTTGCTGGTTCTGCACGTTCGCACAGATCGGGGCTCTGATGAGCAACCCATCCCTGTCTTTCGCTGCATCCATCCACTCCCATGGGGCATCGGGACCAATCCTTCAGCTCATCGCGGCCAAGGAGTGGCATGGGGGAGAAAGTCGCATCTCCAAGCCCTCAACACTCGCGGCCCACTGCCCTCCAACAATCCGTCCGACCGAGGGTCTCGCCAACTGCCCGCTGGAGAAGCCCCGGCTGAGGAACTGCCGCGTTCAGGGAGGTAGGCGGTGAGGTGCAGGCCAGGGGTGGAGTTGTTGGAGAAGACATCGTCAACACCCCGAGGAGAGGGATCCAGTACATCGTCTCCCTATGGAGGAGGCTCCAAGCGGGCATTCAAACTCATTGCAGCGCCAAGAAGGTCTGCGGCGCCCCACCATTCAACCGCCGCCCCGTCCCTGAACCGAACAAGGTGCATGGCGGTAAGGGCTACCGGCCTGCCGGTACCGGGTAGACCGAGGAACTCCCCTGTGTGCGTTCCGGTCCACAGCACCCGGCCGGCGATCTTGTCGCCTTCAACCACTGTGTCAGAGATGGTTCCCGTCATATCGGGAAAGGCAGCATGCATGCTGTGCATCCAGAAAATGAAGCCCTCACGCCCTTCGGGCTGACCGGGCACGGGCATGTGGTCGACCACATCAGCAGAGATCAAACCCTCCAGCGCAACGGCATCACCAGCGCCGACCGCAGAGATGAACCCTTCATATACTCCTCGCAAGCCTGAACCGTCTGGCATTGCGGCTCCTCATACTCTGCCCCGGGCTGCTTACCGGCCACCTCTTGCCAGTGTGAGGCGGTGACTATGGGTAGGCAAGTGTCCGCTTCCTCTCATCGAAGGATCCTTTAATGAGAGGAAGCTCGCGGCTGCAGCCGCACACACGAGGAAACCAACGCAGCCCGTATCCCACGCTGACGAGCCCGCGGGTGAGAGCGTGCCTGATGATGTCGATTGGCTCGTTCTCACTGATGGACAGGGCAACCGCAGGCTCGCTTTTCAGCAGGTTGATCATTTGAAGCGGACCACATGACCCTTGCCTGATGTGCCGATGCAGATGCACCTCGATCTGACCGTTCCCGACCGGGAAACACTCGCGTATCACCATTCCCAGGCGCTGGCATTGGGGGCAGAGCTCCGCGTCGATCGTACGGATGACCCGAACGAGCCGTTATACGTCTACGCCGATCCGGCCGGTCATCCGTTCTGCATCTTCGTAGCCTGAAGCGACCATGACGTCCGCTCGTCCGTCGAAGGATCCTTCGGCGCGGCGCGGTGCGGCGCAATCGGCTTTCATCTACCGCCGCTTACCCCCTCTGCATCACCATCGCAATTGTCGTTGTTCGTCAGCGCCCAAGAGCAATGACTCTTGGCCTCGTCTGTTCGGGCTGTGCATGAAGCAACAGAGATACCGGACATGCGGGATGTATCGGGCGTGCTGGGGTCAGGTGGGATGCGGCCAGCGTCGAGGGTGATGATGTGGTCGGCTGCGGCGACGGTTGTGTCGTCGTGTGACACGCAGACAACGGTTGCTCCTCGTGCCTGCTCCGCGATCAGAACGTCTGCCACGAGGGCCCGAGTGGTGGCATCCAGGCCGGTGGTGGGCTCATCGAGAAGGACGATGTCCGCGCGCTGCGCTAGTCCTTGAGCCAGGAAGGCACGTTGTCGCTGCCCTCCCGAGAGGGCATCAAGGGGCCGGCTCTGGTGACCGGCCAAACCGACGAGGTCGATGCACTCGTCGATGATGCGGCGATCCTCGGCGTGTAGGCGTCGAAGCATACCCGCTGTGGACCAGCGACCCATGGTCACGACGTCGCGAACGGTGAGCGGCATCCGGTCGGACACCTCGCTGCGCTGGACGACAAGAGCCCTGCGCGCGTTCCTGGGCGTCGATACCGCTCCACGGCGGGGTGCCAGCACCCCGGCCAGCACTGCCAGCAGCGTGGATTTCCCCGCCCCGTTAGGTCCGGCGATGACTGTGACGGCACCAGGTTGGATCGACACACTGACGCCGCACAGGACATCGACTCCATCGTGATCGAACCATACGTCCGTCAGCACCAGAGGCTCACTCCTACCTTCGCCCGAGTTGGATAGGGGCAGGCTGGATCTGCCGGAATGCTGCTGAGGCGGGAAGGAGACGCATCGAGCCGATAACATCCCTCGAAACTATCACGTTGAGAACGATACTCATTTAAGTTTAGGGTTGCCCGGTGCACCTGTTCCTGGATCCCTTCTCCACCGACTTCATGCTGCGAGCCCTCGTCGGCGGCTCGCTGTGTGCCGCTATCTGCGCCGTCGTCGGGACCTGGGTCGTGATCCGTGGGATGGCTTTCCTCGGGGAGGCGATGGCGCACGGCATGCTGCCCGGCGTCGCCCTCGCGACGCTTGCCGGCGTGCCCGTCATTGTGGGGGCAGCCTTCAGTGCCGTGCTGATGAGTCTCGGCGTCAGTTTCCTCGCTCGGCGGGGCCGCCTCTCCCATGACACGAGCATCGGTCTGTTCTTCGTCGGCATGCTCGCCGCGGGGGTCATCATCATCTCCCACTCCCGCAGCTTCGCCACGGACGCCACCGCCATCCTCTTCGGTGACGTCCTTTCCGTCGGGTCAGGTGAAGTCCAGCTCCTTGTGGGCGCACTGATCCTTGAGGTGCTGATCGCCGCGGGTTTCCACCGTTCCTTCGTCGCCCTCGCCTTCGACCGCCGCGTCGCTCATGTCATGGGCCTGCGGCCACGCCTGGCCCAGGTGCTGCTTGTGGGCCTGGTGACCCTGGCCGTCGTAGCGTCCTATCAGGCGGTCGGTGCGCTGCTGGTCATCGGGCTGCTCCTGGCGCCCGCTGTTGCCGCCGCGGCATGGACCACCCGTATCCCGACGACCATGGGCCTCGCGACCCTCATCGGCGCCTTCTCGGTTCTCCTCGGGCTCCTGACCTCCTGGCACTACGGGACCGCGGCCGGCGCATCGATCGCCCTCGCCGCCATCACCTGCGCCGCCGTGTCGAACATCATCCGCGGCATGACCCGCCGCCGCACCACCTCAGCCAACAGATCCACTGTCAGCTCGTCCGACAGCCCCCTGGAGACCCTCCATCGTTCCGCCGGTCCGGAACCGGCACATCCACCACAGAAAGCCCTTCGTGCGAACGCCTAAAACCCTTCTGCTCTCCCTCCCCCTGCTTACCCTGACCCTCGCTTCCTGCTCCACGGCCAATCCGTCCGAGCCCGCCGCGGACACGCCGAGCGGCTCTTTCACCGCTTCCAGCTCTGCTCCGGCCGAGATCGGCGACGGTCACGGAAGACTCGAGGGCTCCACGGAAGTCGCCGAACCCCAGCTCCACCTGATGACCCTGGACATCGACGGACACATCGACCTCCTCAACCTGGCCGACGAGACGACCACCACTGTCGGCGACGTCCCGGACGTCAGTGCCACCTCGACCGACGGGAGGTACCTCTTCGCGTCCTCTGCGACCACGGGCACCATGACGATCGTCGACAGCGGCATGTGGACCTGGGACCACGAGGACCACTTCCACTACTACAGCGGAGAACCCAGAATCATCGGCGCCGTCGAGGGCGAAGGCGAAGCCGTCGTCTCCTCCGGCTCCTCTGCCACGGCCGTCTACTTCCCGGACAGCGGCAAAGGCACCGTGCTGGACAACGACGCCCTCGCGAAGGGAGAGCTCGATGTCCGCGCTGAGCTGTCCGTCGAGCCTCACCCCGGGATGCTCGTCCCCCTCTCGGACCTCACTCTCCTGACCCGACCCGGCACCGAGGGAACGACGACGGCTTCGGTGCAGGCGTACGGCAGGGGCGGGGAACCGATCGACGGTGCGACCGCGGACTGCGTGGATGCCCGCGGCACGATCACCACATCCGTTGGCGCCGTGATCGGGTGCGATGACGGCGCCCTGCTCGCAACGCTCGACGGCGACACGGTCGTGTACGAGCGCATCCCCTACCCTGCAGCGGCGGACGCCCCGAAGGCTACGGAGTTCCGGGCCCGGGAGGGCCGCCCTACAGTCGCCGCCGTCGCGGGCGAGCAGGGCGCGTGGTTGCTGGACACCCGGGAACGCACCTGGCAGTTCATCCCGTCAGAGGTCCCGCTGCTCCAGGTTTCCGCGGTGGATGACCGGGAAGGACACGTCGTCGCCCTCGGTGCCGACGGCCGTGTGCTTGTCATGTCGGCCGAAACCGGCGGAACGATCACCGCCACCGAACCGCTCCTGCCGCAAACCCTCGCCGACCCCGGACTCCTGGCCGGGGTCGAGCTGACCCTCGACCAGCAACGGGCCTACCTCAACGCCCCTGCCGAGCAGACCCTGGTCGAGATCGACTTCGCCGACAATGCCCGGATCGCCCGCACCTTCGACACCGACACCATCCCCGCGCATCTGGCGGAGGTCGGTCGATGACCCGAACACGACGGCACGTCGCTTCGGCTCTGGCCGCGATGGCACTCATCAGTGCCCCCGGTTGCGCTGCAGCCGGGGGCGACGGACCGCTCATCGTCGTCACCACCAATATCCTCGGCGACGTCGTCGAGAACGTCGTCGGGGACGAGGCCGAGGTCCGCGTCCTCATGCAACCCGATGCCGACCCGCACTCCTTCGAGGTCTCCGCACAGGACGGCGCCATGATGCGCGAAGCCGACCTGATCGTCAGCAACGGCCTCGGCCTCGAGGAGGGACTTCAGCAGCACATCGACAGCGCCCAGTCAGAGGGTGTTCCCCTTCTCGTCGCCGGCGAGATCATCGAACCCCTCGCCTACACGGAAGGCGAATCCGAAGGCGCACTGGACCCGCACTTCTGGACCGACCCGGCACTGATGGCCGACGTCGTCGACGCTCTGCAGGAGCAGGTCTCAGGGATGGACGGTATCGACCCTGACGCCATCGAAGCCTCATCCTCCACCTTTGAGTCAGAGCTCACCGAGCTCGATGCGGCCATGACCGACGCCTTCGCGACGATCCCGGCGGACCGGCGGAACCTCGTCACCAACCACCATGTCTTCGGTTACCTCGCCGATCGATACGATTTCCGGATCATCGGAGCCGTCATCCCGGGCGGTACCACCCTCGCCTCCCCCAGCGCCTCAGACCTCCGCGACCTCGTCGCAGCCATCGAGGAGGCGCAGGTGACCACGATTTTCGCCGAGTCCTCCCAACCCGACCGGCTCGTCCAGGTCCTCGCCGACGGCGCGAACATCGACGTCGACGTCGTCGAACTGTTCACCGAATCCCTCACAGACCCCGGTGAAGGTGCAGACACGTACCTCACCATGATGCGCACCAACGCCGAACGCATCGCCACCGGGCTCTCGCCCTGAGACCCCGAACGAAGAAAAGGAAATCATGACAGCAAATCTGCCCACGAAACGCAGGCGCCACCTCGCTCTCGCGGCGACCGTGGCCACCTCCACCCTGCTGGTAACGGCGTGTGGCTCCGCTCCGGAGCCGGCGTCGAACGCCACAGCTGCACCGGAAACGACCACCTCGGCCGCAGCAGCTGCGTCCCCCACCCCCCGCGTCGCCCTCACCTACGACGGCGGCGTCATGGTCCTCGACGGCACCACGATGGAACTCGAGGGCGACATGCCCATCGACGGCTTCACGCGCCTGAACCCCGCGGGCGACGGACGCCACGCCCTCGTCACCGTCCCGGAGGGCTTCCAGGTCCTCGACCTCGGCACGTGGACGGATTCCTCGGGGTCCCACCAGGCGGCACCGAAGCTCACCAACCTCAGGTTCGAGGCCGACACGGCGGGCCACGTGGTGCAGCACGGCGACAAGACCATCCTCTATGCGGACGGCACGAGCGACACCACCATCTACACCACCGACGACCTCCTCGAGGACCCGGACAGCCTCCCGGTCACCGAGGTCATCGAAGGCGAGGAAGCCCACCACGGTGTCTCGATCGTCCTCGAGGACGGCACCTTCCTCACCACAGTCGGGAACTCCGAGAGCCGCTCCGGCATCAAGGTCCTCGACGCCGACGGCAACGAGGTCGCCACGAACGACCAGTGCCCCTCCGTCCACGGCGAGGGCACGGCCATGAACGAGGTTGTCGTGTTCGGCTGCAGCGACGGCGCACTCGTCTACGACAACGGCGAGATCACCAAGATCGACGCCCCGGACGAATTCGGCCGCATGGGCAACGCGTACGTCAGCGAAACCAGCCCCATCATCGCCGGCGACTACAAGGACGATCCCGACCTCGAGGGCTACCTCCTGCACCAGCTCACGCTCATCGACACCGAGACCAGAACCATGGAGGTCATCGACCTCCCGGATGGCGTCGAGTACACCTTCCGCGACGTGGCCCGCGGACCGGACGACGAGATCCTCATCATCGCTTCGGACGGGGCCCTGCACAGCATCGACCCCGAGACCGGCGAGATCACCGACTCCACCCCCGTGATCGATGCCTGGGAAGGCCCCGCCGAGTGGCAGGATCCCCACCCCGCCATCAAGGTCGTCGGAGGCACCGCGTACATCACCGACCCCGCGGCGAGGAAGCTCCACGCCGTCGACATCGCCACCGGCGAGATCACGTCCTCGGACGAACTCCCTGGCGTACCCAACGAGATCGCCGCGATCGAAGGCTGAACCTCGCACGACTGATGGTGGAGCTGGCACCTTGGGGATGCCAGCTCCACCATCAGTCAGGCAAGACCCCTAGCAGCCTTGGGCCTGCGGCTCACGGCCAACCGCTTCGCCCAAAACAACAGTGCCCCTCATCCTCGGGGTGGCATCCGTTCCCTTGGGCATGCCCGGGATCTTCTGCCTCGGTTCCCTGCTCCTCCTGGGATCCGCCTGCGCCATCGACAGAACCACCGGAACCGGCGATGGGAGGAAACTCTGATGCGGCGAGTGAAACCGTACGCTCATCTCTACCCGATCAGTTCTTCCTACCGGGTAGGGCGGAAGAACTGGATGGAATTGCAGCCCCGAGATCCTGTCACAGTCCAGGACGGGAAGAACTTTTCATAGGAAGCCGTCGTCGACGTTCTAGCCGAGGACTGCACAGTTGTTTGGGTACTCCCGCTGGGACGAGGTGATCGTCGCGCTTTCCACTGCAGCGACAACGTCGACATCGTTCTTAAGCCTCGTGGATCAAGGAACCGCGAACCAGGGCGGACCAAACGCAATCGATGAGAAGTTAGGGTCCAGGTTCAAGGTCAGAGCCACACCATCGTGCACGGAAGACTACGCTCTCGAGCGCTTGTAGCAGCCCCGAAAACGAGAGCCGACGGCCCGCCATGCCAGACGGTCGTCCAGCCTCGTTCTCACTCATTGACCCACCTCTCGACTGGGTTTACGGTGATCGCATCCAGACACCGTCGTCCTTGCTACCGGGAGGCATCATGCGCAAGACGTTCGTGCTGTTACTCGCTCTTTGTGCGGTTGTTTTCGGGCCCGCGGCCCCTGCCTCCGCCATCACCGGCAATTACGTCGAGGACAACGAGCATCCCTTCGTTGGCCTCATCGTGTTCTATGACGAGAGCGGTGAGTTCACTCATCGCTGTTCGGGATCACTGTTGACCCCGACCGTATTCCTGACCGCCGGGCACTGCACCGACGAAGACACCGGCGCCGTCACCGCACGCGTGTACTTCCAGCAGGACGCCGGCGTGAACTACGATCCGGCGAACGAGCTCGACCCAGTGAGCGGCTACCCGGAGTTCTGCGCCGAGGGCACCCTCGGTGAGCTGTGCGCCACCTCCGATGAGCTTTACGACTACGGCTTCGAGGACTTCGCCGGGTTCCCGAACACGCACGACGTCGGCATCGTGATTCTGGACCAGCCGATCGAACTCGAGGAGTACGGCGCACTTGCCGTTGCCGGTTCGCTCGACCACCTGGCAACGCAGCGCGGTCGCCAGGACATCACGTTCACGGCGAGTGGCTATGGCCTCAGCTACAGCAGCCCTGTGGAGGTCGTCTCGTTTCGCGAGCGGCTCATGGCCCAGTCGAAGCTGACCAACTTGAACAGCGCGCTTACGGGCGGATTCAACCTGCAGACCACCGGCAATGGACAAGGCAGGGGTGGCACCTGCTCGGGTGACTCCGGCGGCCCCGTCTTCTACGGCGGCTTCGAGTCCAACGTCATCGTTGCCGTCACGTCGTTCGGTCTGAACGCCTACTGCAGGGGCACTGACTTCGCGTACCGCACCGACCAGACCGAGGTGATTGCCTGGATCAAATCGGTCGTGGGCGAAGACGAGTTCTCGCAAATTCAGTTCGTGGAGCTGTGAGGCGTAGTCCCACCTCACCGACGACCATAGGGACGGCCGGCAAGCTGTATGGAGGGCGGCCTAGCGCTCACTAGATGCCACCTATCCGTGCAGCAGACCCCGGCTTAATGAAGTTCGGGCACCTACTCACCACGATCGTGAGTAGGTGCCCTCTTGTTGCGGGGACAGGATTTGAACCTGTGACCTCTGGGTTATGAGCCCAGCGAGCTACCGAACTGCTCCACCCCGCGGCGCATGGACGACATTACGCACCGCAGGGTAGATACGCCAATCGGGGGCACCCCAGGACCTGGAGTGTTCTGAACCGCATCACCCATCTCCCCCCGGCCGGACCCGGTTTCTGCCCGCACGAGGGTCAATCGCGAGTAATCCTCACGAGGGCTGGCGTAGCTAGCTATACGCTAGCGAGCTCCCAGGGGATGCGGCACACTGGCCGGAAGAGAGGAGACATCCATGTCGTTCCAGGCCTACCTCGATGCGGTCGAGAAGAAGACGGGGCTTACCCCGCGCCAGTTGATCGAGATCGCCCATCAGCGCGGTATCGGTCCTGAGACCAAGGCAGGACCCATTCTGACCTGGCTGTCGGAAGAATACGGCCTTGGGCGAGGGCACGGTATGGCCATGGTGCACGTCATCAGGAAGGGCGACAGCATCGGTGGCAGACACGTCGGCACGGGAAGCACCCACAGCGACCCGAAAGACCACCTGTGGCTGGACGGTATCGCCACCAAGCCAGAGGGCTACTGAGCTGCCGAACCACCCGCCGACGGGCACCGAGGTGTCCCCCAACATGGAAAAACCCCTTGGGTGAGGGGCTCTCAACGTGTAATCCAGTCATGAAATGGACTGGATCAGCAGTAGTTCGGAATCGGGCGCCAACGGGACATGCGCGGTCTAGGAAGCCGAAGGTGCCCAGTATCAGTAGTCGAAGTGTGTGTTCACAGGTGCTGGCTGTCCGACGGATGCCAGGATGCTCGCCGCGAGGTCCCGCAGCTTGATGTTCCGGGTCGAGGACGCTGAGCGGAGGATGTCCATAGCCCGTTCATGACTGCACCTGTTCTGCGCCATGATCGCACCGGCAGCCAGGTCAATCATGGTGCGCGAACTCATCGCCGCTTCGAGGTTCCTCGTGGTATCAGTTAACTTCGCGATTCGGACTGCCAGGCGCAGCGACCTCGAAGCGTCCCGGGCGATACGCTCCGCCACCAGAATGCCCTTCTCGTCGAACGCGTCCGGTTCCGTGGAGTAGAAGTCCAGGCCGGCACTTGCGCCTTCATCGAGCCGAACAGGGACCCCCAGCGCCGAACGGACACCGTAGGAGGCAATAGCGTGTCGGTACTCGGGGAACTCGGTCTCTGTGAGGAAATCCCGGATATGGACGGTGTAGTCCTCACGTGCGGCGCGTAAGCAGGGTCCGTCATCGAAGCCGTACTGGACCTCGTCCATCTGGCGTGCCCTCTCGCTGCTGCTCGCAACAGTCACTTTTGAATGGGGGCGAAGGAGGGTGACGCCGCAGAACACCTCACCGTGCGCCCCGGAGAACGCAGCGGCAGCGACTTCGGTCAATCCCGTCAGGAAATCCTTGACGTCCTCACTGTCGAGGACCACATCCTGCAACACGGCAGCAAGCGGTTCCTCCTCGGCTTCCCGGCCTAGCTCTCGTTCATCAGGCATAAACAGGGACCCTACAGCAGACGAGAACCCGGGCAGCTGTCGACGGGCCGACGACGACCGCTCGTCGGAACTCTCGTCTGCGCCGACTTCAGCTGCTCCTCCAATGGACGACGGGAGCCGCCCGCCAACGAGATCCACCCGGATCCCGCCGCCGTCGTCCGGCGCCGAGTGGACGAAATGCGCGAGCGGACAAAGAAATTCCTTCTCCGGGTGCTGCAGCAGTAACCGATGCAGTTGCGGACACAATGTGCATGCATCATCGTGAAGGGCTGGGTTGCTCATCATTCACCGAGAACGTTGGACATCGCCCAATTCGGTGACCCCGGTCCCCGACAGGGATCAAAATAAGAACCCGACGTGAACTACGACCGATATCCGCCGGTGACAGACTGCGCGCTACAGAATTGCGCGGTACAGTCATGCCCTGGGGGTTCATCGGTTCGGTTTGAATAACTCAGGAGTATGAAGAAAATGGCGCAGCGCGTACAGGTGCAGCTTGTTGATGACCTCAACGGTGAAGAAGCCCAGGAAACAGTCCGGTTCGGCATCGATGGCACCGATTACGAAATCGACCTCACCACCGACAACGCCCAGGCGCTGCGCACGGCACTGGCTGAATACGTCGGCAGAGCCCGGAAAGCCAAGACCGACCGCAGGAACCAGGGCGGGCAGCAGGCCTCCTCGAACTCCACGTCATCGAGCCGGGTCAAGCGCGAGAACACCCAGCAGATACGCCAGTGGGCCCAGGACAACGGCCACAACCCCAGCGCACGCGGCAGGATCACCCAGTCGATCATCGACGCCTACAACGAAGCCCACTGAACCCACCCCTCATCGGGTTCACGAAGAGCCGCCCTCTGAGGGTCCGTCGGTGAAATGATCCGCTGCGTTGCTACAGGTAATCTCCGACTCGTTCTCGGGCGATTTCCAGCAGGGTGGAGTGGAATGCGATTTCAGCCGGGGCATAGACCTTGTCTTGTCGTTGGGCCAGTAATACGCGCCGCAGAGGTGCACCGGAACCGAGGCTGATCCGGATTTCGTCGCGTCCGGCAAGCGGGTGCCCGCGGGATACCAAGAGGACGGTGCTTTCCTGAAAGACTTCCATTACGCGGATCGAGTCATCCTGAAAGTGATTCCACGGGTAATCCCACAACAGGGAGCCACGCTTGAGGCCTGCGCTCTGGTCCAGGCCGGACTGTGCTGCCCGCATCTGCCCACCACAGGGCGCAGCACCGGGTCTTGACACGTCACTTGCATTTTGCAAGTATGACCGCATGAGCCTCTTCATCACCTGCCCGGTCGAAAGCGTCGACCGTGCCACCACCTTCTACACCGCCCTCGGCTGGACCCTCAACGCCGAGATGTCCGACCACAATGTGTCGTGTTTCGCGATCGCGCCCGAGCAGTACGTCATGCTCGGCAGCCGCGAGATGTACGCGAGCGTCGGTGGGGCCGAAGAGCTGGTCGGCGGACCCGGCACACCCTCGAAGGTCACGGTCTCGTTCGATCTCGGCAGCCGCGAAGCGGTCGACGAGCTCGTTGAACGCGCAGGCGCCGCGGGTGGGCGGATCGGTGACACCGACGACTACCCCTTCATGTACCAGCGCCAGTTCGACGACCCCGACGGTTACCACTACTCGCCGTTCTGGATGAAGCCGGACACCGATCCGACCGCGTGAGCGACCTCGCCGCAGCCCTCGACATCGTCGGAGCGCGGTGGGCGCTGCTGATCGTGGAGCGGCTGCTCGACGGGCCGCAACGCTACGGCGACCTGCAACGCGACCTCGGAGTGCCGACGAACATGCTCGCCACCCGCCTGCGTGAGCTCGAAGCTGCCGGGGTGCTGTCCCGCCTGCCCCTGCGGCACAACACCAGGGCCTACGCGCTGACCGATCGTGGGCTTGCCCTACGCGAGGCGATCAGCGCGCTTGAACGCTGGGGCCGCGGTGGAGCACCGATGCCTGATGTCTAGACCCTCGGAGCTTTCTGTTGCAGAACCCGACCAAGGACCGTGGAGGTAGGCACTTCTCGGCGTCGGTCCTGCCGCTGCCGTGGAAGACTGCTGGCATGCAGGCCCCAGTGCGCGACCACGACCTCGTCCTCTTCGGTGCAACCGGCTTCGTCGGTGAACTGATCGCCGAATATCTTGCGGACAACGCTCCGCCGGACCTGCGCGTGGGACTCGCCGGGAGGTCGGGGGAGAAGCTCGAGGCCGTACGCTCCAGGCTGCCCGCCGCCGCACACGACTGGGACCTCATCGAGGCCGACTCGGATCAGCCCGACTCGCTCGCTGCGCTGGCCGCGGGTACCAGGGTTCTCTTCACCACGGTGGGTCCCTACGCGAAGTACGGACTGCCCGTCGTCGAGGCGTGTGCCCGCGCCGGCACCCACTACGGGGACCTGACGGGCGAGGTGTCCTTCGTCGGGAAAGCCATCGACCGTTGCGACGCCGCAGCAAGAACCTCCGGTGCACGGATCGTCCATGCCTGCGGCTACGACTCCGTCCCGTCGGACCTCGCGGTGCTCCTGCTCCATCAGGCCGCGGAGGCCGACGGCGCGGGCGGACTGACCGAGGTGCAGCTCCTCGCCCGGGCTAAAGGAGGATTCAGCGGTGGCACCATCGAGTCGATGCGTGGGCAGCTCGACGGCATGCGGTCGGACCCTGTCCTGCGATCGCTCGCAGGCGATCCCTACTCCCTCAGTCCGGAGCGGACGGCGGAGCCCTCGACCCGGCAGCCGTCGGACCTGGGGTGGGTAGGCCGGTCGGAGGACGGCCTGTGGACCGCGCCCTTCATCATGGCGTCAGCGAACACGCGGATCGTGCGCCGCAGCAACGCCCTGCAGGGTTGGGCCTATGGCCGGTCCCTGCGGTACAGCGAGGTAATGGGGATGGGGCGGGGGCCCGCCGGCGCCGTCGTCGCCGGAGCGACGGCGCTCGGCCTACGGGTGTTCGGAGCCGCACTGGCCCTACCCCCCACGAGGAAGCTACTGGACCGCGTCCTTCCGTCGCCCGGTGCCGGCCCGAGCGAGGCCGCGCGGCGCTCGGGCTGGTTCCGTTCCCAGGTGACCGCTTCCACGGAGAGCGGCCGGCGGTACCGGGCCCTCGCAGCCGGGCCGGGCGATCCGGGATATGCCGCCACCGCCGTGATGGCCGGGGAGACTGCGCTCTCCCTGGCCCTCGACGGCGACCGCCTGCCGCCCGCCGCGGGATCGCTGACTCCGGCAACTGCCCTCGGCAACGTCCTGGTGGAGCGGCTGCGCGCGGCAGGCCACACCTACGAGGTCATCTCCCTCACCTGACGCAGGATGCGATGATGCACTGTCCTTCGGACCCGAACGCGCCGGGCGGGCTCGCCGTCAGTGGTGACCGGCTTCTGTGGTGCCGAACATCAGGGTCCGGCGCTGCACGTCGTAGTACACCGTCTCGGCCGAGGAGAGCAGGTCCTGAAGGTTGTCGGCATCATCGGCGTCGATGGTGAGGACCTCCTCCCATGCCCCCTGGTCAAGGACCAACTGCAGGGTCCACGAGCCAGGCTGGCCCGGCTCTCCCGCCACCCAGCTGAACTGGTAATGGCTGAGCTGCCGGACCTTGATGCTGTCATCGGTGATGGGCTGATTCAGGTTCTGTGCCATGGCGCTGTCTTCCTCCTTGTACAGCCCGCCGCTGGCGGGCTTTTGGACTGGATGGAGCAGGAACCGGGACACCCGTCGGCTTCATACGATGATCAGACGGGCCCGATGACCTCAACCTAGTTCCGCCTCCAGCCCCGGTAAACGTCCTCGTGACATTTGCAGATCCTTGACGGATCAATGACGGTGCCGCTTACCCACCCCGGTGGCCCTGTCGAAATCCCTCTTCTATGCGAAGTCGGCTTTGTTGATGAGTCCGTGAACGCCGACTGTCCTGTCGACTACCTGGGATACCGCGAAGTCCGCTGCTGCGGACAGATAAGCGTACGCGACGGCGCGGTCCATCCCCCGATCGTTCTGAAGGAAGTCCAGAGCGTTGATGATGGCTCGTCGCATGGCCACGTTCAAATCTCCGCTGACTCCTCCTCCTGCGAGCCCATCGGGGTCCGACAACCCGATCGGGATCCAAGCGTCCTTCGTTTCACCGAAGGGATACGTGTAGGCAACGGAAGGGGCGTCTCCGGAACCGGGCTTGCACACGGTGAGCCGGAAGGTACCTCGCAGCGACCCTTCCATCGCTGTCAAAGCAACCTCACCATCCCCCATTCCCATGTGCGGGTCCCCGACATAGAACAGGGCACCGTCTGCTTTGACCGGCAGGTAGAACGTCGACCCAGGACCGAGATGGCGGATGTCGATGTTCCCGCCACCGAGGGTAGGGGGCACGGAATTAGCTTCTGGTGATGTCAGTCCGCCGGACTCGGCGAATGCCACGCCCATCATTCCCAGGAAGGGACGCAACGCGAACCTGACTTTCATGTCGCCACTGCTCATCACTGCCTTACCGTCTTCGATGGCCGTGAACACCGACACGTTTCCGTAGTCCGAGGGGATACCCGATGCCCTGTTGTCGGTAGCAACGGGAGGCATCACTTCCTCCAGGGTGATCCCTGCCGGCGGCTTGACCTCCGGCTGCACGGCAAGGCCGCCTTTCCCGTGTCTGCTGGACACCACCCCGTACGGCACCCTCGGGACGGCTTCGAGAGTCTCGATCTTCAGCACGTCCCCTGGTTCCGCCCCCTCGACCGCTACCGGTCCGGTCACGATGTGCGGGCCGTCGGCGTCGAAGTTCCTGGACGTCCTGCTGTACTCGGCCGCGATACTTACAGCGTCCTGCAGGACGCTACTTTCTGGCACACCCAGTCCACCGAAGTACTCGAGCGGGTTCCGCCCCTGGTCCTCCAGAATCCCTTCGTGGGACAACGCATCGATCGTGACGGTTTGTCCCGACCGGACGGACAGCACAGGGGCGGCATGCACGGTGGGCACATACCCCCACAACACCTCCTCAGGAGTCGAGGCCAGATACGCGTCGCCAGGAATGGTGCCGCTGTTGGGTTGGAGGATCTCCCCGAATCCACTCGGTGTGCTACCCGCAGTAGCTGAGGTTCCCCCTGATGCGTTCGCCGCCGACGCGGTCCCTGTGCTCCCTGACGCCACCGGCTGCGTACCGGTGCACCCCGTCGCTGTCGCCAATGTCCCGAACGCGGCGACGACCCCCATGAACCTGCGCCTGCCGAGACCACTGACCAGGGTCTCCGCTGCATCCCGACCGAAACTGTCACTCACGATGATCTCCTCCAGACGTTGGTCAGCCGACTATAGCCAGTGCCGATTTCCTGATGATTTCGTCCAGAAGTCGTCGAGGAACTGAACTGCTGATGAAACTCACATCGGGACGAAGCACTTCGGGCTCCGGGTAGCACCGTGAGGCCTGGTTCGTCGGCTGCACCGCATACCCAGCTCATGGAGAGGCCGCCACCTCGGCTAGGCAGCGACCTCCACATGAGCTAAGGGCCTACTTGTTGCCCTTGCCTGGTTTCGCCGTCGTGGTTGTGCAGGAGGCGTCCCACTCCGAGGCCGGGACCACTGATGTGCAGCGGAACAGGGACGGGTTGATGTTCTGCGGTGACTGCCAGGCCTTCGTGGCCTGCTCGAAGTCGTAGGCGAAACCAAGAAGGTCCGCTTCACTCCAGGCAGTGCCGAGGAAAACGACGCCCGAGGGCCTCCGATTGGCCTCGGAGTAGCCTGACGGCACGATCACGGAGGGGTAACCCGCCCGCGCACCGACACCGGTCGTTCCCGAGTTGGAAACGATCGCGTCGAGGTCGTTCGCGGTCAACACGGTGTCGATAGCGGCCCGGGTCTCGGTCAGGCCGGTATCACGTGCTGCCTCGTACTGCGCCAGCTGTGCCGGATCGTTGAGATCGACTGCTTCGGAGTCTGTCAGGAGCGTTTGCCCGAACTTCAGCGCCGCCGGTGCGTTGGCGCTGTTGTAGGCGATGATGTCGCTGAGCGTGTCCATCGGCGCGTTCTCTGGCAGGCGCTCCAGATAGGTGTTGAGGTCCCGTTCGAACTCAAGGGTGAGGATGCTCGGCGCCGTGGTGCCGCCGACGGTGACGGGAACCAAGGTTGCACCTTGCACACGCAACGCTTCGAGCGAAGCCGTGTACACCGGGTCGGTGTTGCTCGCGATGTAGCCGAGCCGAGCCCCCTCCAGGGCGCTGTCGCTGAGGGCAGCCGTGAAGTCCACGTTGTCGCTCGGATTGGCCGCGGTTGCGGGATCTTCAGGGTCAACACTGCTCATCGCGCCCAGGAGGACCGCAGCGTCGTACACGGACTTCGTCATGGGGCCCGCGGTGTCCTGTGTGGCGGAGATCGGAATTATCCCGGTCCGGCTTGCGATGCCCACGGTCGGCTTCACGCCCACCAGCGAATTGGCCCGGGCAGGGCTGAGGATGGATCCGGAGGTTTCCGTACCGATGGTGAGTGTCGCAAGCCCTGCGGCCCCCGCCGATCCCGAGCCTGCGCTGGAACCGCTCGGCGTCTGGCTGGCGTCGTAGGGGTTGAGCACCTGACCGCCGAGCGAGCTGTACCCCGCGGGCATTCCGTTGGTCATGAAGTTCGCGAACTCGGTCAGGTTCGTCTTACCGATGATGATCGCACCGGCCTTCTTCAGCTCAGTGATCATCGGAGCGTCGGCAGCAGGAAAAGAGTTTGCAAGGGCCACTGAACCGGCTGTCGTGGGCATGCCGGCGACATCGATGTTGTCCTTCACGAGCACAGGCACACCGTGCAACGGGCCCCGGATCTTGCCTTTCCGGCGCTCGGCGTCCAGCGCTTTCGCATCGGTCAACGCCGAGGGGTTGATGGAGCGCACGGAGTTCAGGTGTGGTCCGTTGACGCTCAATGCATCGATGCGCTCGAGATAGGCCTGTACCAGGGCCTCAGAGGTGAAGCTGCGGGAGGCCAGGCCCGCCTGGACTTCCGCGACGCCGGCAGTGCTGAGGTCCAGCGGAAGTGCTTTGGGTGCAGCGACCGCAGGACCGGCGACGACAGCCGCCGCGAGGAGTCCTGCCGCGAGCCCGGAAGTGACGCGCCCGGCGCGGGGCAGTGACGGTGAAAGGGAAAACAGCATTCCTGGATGTCCTTCTTACGAGGTGATGAAGCCCGCCACCATCGGGTGGGTTGTGAGAGCGCTCCAAGTGATGCTTCATCACAACAGCACCAGGTTTCACAGGAGCACCAATCCGATTTCGTGCCAGTTTCACAGTCCACAGAGGGACAAATTCGCGACCGACAATCCAGCAGACAACGGAGATCATCGCCCGGAGCGAAGGTAAAAGGGCGCCGATCTGAGATGCCCAGAAGAAGGCACCGGCCAGTGGGTGGACTATCCCTAGGGTCGTCCCCTCGGCCCCATCGCGGGAAGCCGCGGACGGCTCGGAGTATCGGGACTTCGTGGTAGGCATGGGTCATGACATCAAGCACAGGCAGGTATCTGACGGAGCCGGATGATCTGCCGACGGTGGATCTTCTGCGACGGAGTTCCATCTACCTGGCGGGTGTCGAGAAAGACCTGGCCGAGAAGGCCGGCATGAATGTCACTGCCGCCCGGGCCCTGGCACTCATCGTCGAGGCCGATGCCGGCGTCGAGGCCTTCAGCCCCAAAGTCCTCGCGGACGTCCTGGACCTTTCCACTGCAAGCATGACTGCTGTGACGGACCGCCTCGAGAACGCCGGGCTGGTCGAACGTCGACCGAATGTCGCGGACCGCCGGAAAATCTGCCTTCACCCCACGCCTACCGGTTCCAACGAGCACAGCCGCATACAGAACGAGCTCGGGGAAACCGTCAACACTTCCCTTACGTCCCTTACCTCCCATGAAATCGACGCTTTTCGCCGAGGGCTGCGAGCGCTCGCCCTCCTCTGAGCTCCTCGTTCTTCGGGGTCCGGTCAAGCAACTGGCCGGCCCTCCTCTGCGTGGAAAGCAGCAGTACAGTGAGCAGTAGACGTTGCGCGTGCGGGCATCCACGGGGGTTCAGCCAACAGCCTCCCACCTGCAAGGGGTGACGCCCCTGCGTCGGACAGCTGAAGGCCCACCGTGAACACCACACCCTCCGATCCGTCGCCGAATTCCTTACCCCCGAATTCCTCACCATCTGATTCCTCACCATCGGGCGAACTCCTGGTGATCTTCGGCCGCAGCAACGGGTACCTCCTCACCGAGCAGACCGCCCACGACGCCGTCAACGGGCTCGCGGAGATCGCCCGGGACATCATCACCGCCGCCGAGGGCGCCGGCGTGAGCATCATCGATCAGGACGGCACCCGCGTGAGCGTCGGAGCGACCGACCCCGACGTCCTCGAGGCCGATAACCTGCAGTACGAGTTCGGCCAGGGACCCTGCATGCGCGCCTGGTCCACCGGGGAGCCCGTCTACATCGCCGACACCCGCATCGATGACCGCCTACCGTTGCGCGACCGACGGCCGCTCCGGACGAGGTGGTCATCCTCCGGGATGCGCCGGTGTTCGTGGCGGTCTCACGCTGCGGCGTGCGCCGTGGCGAGGGTGATGGTACGGCGGGCGAGGTCGGAGATGCGGGAGTTGTCGTAGCCGAAGACCGCTGAGCGGGTCCGGTCCTGAAGAGGTCCGACGAAGTGCTCCGGCAGGGCCGCGGCGCCCAGGACGGTCCCGGCGACCGCACCTGCCGTGGCCCCGTTGGAGTCGGTGTCCCATCCACCCTGCACGGTGAGGCCTACCGTGGCGGTGTAGTCGCCGTCGCCCCAGAGGAGGCCGGCCGTGATGATGGCCGCATTATTGACCGTGTGGACCCAGCTGTAGTGCCCGTAGTGGTGCTGGATGACCCGAAGCGCTTCGTCCCAGGTCGCGCCGCTGCGGTGCAGGTCCCGCACCCGGTGCAGGGCTTCGGCGAGCCTGGAGCGGGCCGGCACGTAGTGCAGTGATCGCTCGAACGCTTCGGTGACGGTCGATGCCGTCGCGGCAGAGGACATCAGCGCTGCCGACCACATCTCCCCGTAGAGGCCGTTAGCACGGTGGGAGAGGCTCGCATCGTTGTAGGCGCTGAGGATCGCCCGCTCCGGACGCCCGGGCTGCGTCCAGCCGTGGGCGTCCCCACGGATCAAGGCACCGATCCACTCGCGGTAAGGGTTGCGGGTGGTCCCGACCGCCCCGATGGGAACGTTGGTGAGGAGGTTGACGTAGGCGGCGCGCTCGGCGGTGAAGACCCGCAGGTAGGGCACATAGGCCAGCCACGTCGCGGCGACGTCGGCCGCCGTCAGCTGCATCCCGTGGCGTTCGAGCATGTGCAGGGCGAGGATGGTGTAGTCGATGTCGTCGTCCCGGTCCGATCCTGCGACCCGCCCGCGCGTGGTGTTCACCCAGTTCTCCTCCAGGCGGTAGCCCTCGGGCATCGGGTCCATCGCCGGGACGTAGTTCCGCAGGGGGTAGGAGCCGGTCAGCTCGAGGTAGGAGCGGATCCGGTCGCTGGTCCAGTAGTCCCCGCTCTCGATCGGCTTGCCGAGGTTGCAGCCGGCGATGCGTCCGAGCCATCCCCCCAGGATGCGGTCGTGCAATCCGGGGCCAGGGGCGGGCGTGCCGGCCGGACGCGGCGGGGCCGGCATGCTGTCGAGGATGTCGGGCAGCGCGTCGGGTTCCTCGTACTCCCATGGGCCGGTCCGTGGAAGGTCCGCCAGCTCGGCGAGGAGGTTCTCCAGACCCTGCCGGTCGTGCCTCTCGGTATCGGCCAGGCGCCGGGACAACTGGGTGACGTCATGGCCGGTCTCGCCGAGTTGCCGCAGTTCGTCCGAGACGAGGTCGTGAACGTCGAGCGGGTCATGCATGGAAGGACCTTTCATCGCGCTGTGGCGGGGCGGGAACCGGTATCAGGTGACCGAGGCGAGGCGGGCGTCGACAGCGGCGGGTGAGAAAGTCTGACCGATGACGAGGTGTCGGGCGCCCTGCAGCCCCGCGTCGGAGCCCAGCGAACTGGTGACGATACTGAGCTCGCGGGTAGCGAGGGGAACGGTGCGGCCGAAGATGGATTCCTTGACGGCGGCGACGAACTGGGGACTGGTGGCCGGAATGATGCCGCCCAGGACGAGGACCGCGGGGTTCAGCAAGGCTACGGAGGTGGCAAGGACTTCGCCCAGCAGGTGTCCGGCATCTTCAGCCAGGTCCGTCGCTCGAGTGTCGCCCGACTGCAGCAGGCGCGCCACATCCTGGGTGCTCTCGACCGGGGCCCCCGTCTCACTCAGCTTCCGCGCCAACGCGCCTCCGCTGGCCTCCGTGGCCAAACACCCGGTAGCTCCACAGGAGCAGGGCGCACCGCGTCCTTCCCGGACGATGCGGATGTGGCCTATGTCGCCGGCACCTCCGGCCTGTCCGCGTTCCGGCTCGCCGTGCAGGATGATTCCCGCACCGATCCCCGTGCCGACCTTGACGAACAACAGGCTCGGCAGGTCGCTGTACCGGGCACGGGCTTCGCCCAGCGCCATCAGGTTCGCATCGTTGTCGGCGAACACCGGCAGGTCCAATGCCTCGTTGAGGCGCTCCGAGAAGGGGAAGTCATGCCAGCCCGGCATCAGCGGCGGCGTGTTGGGACGCTGGGTGTCGAAGCGCACAGGGCCGGGGATCCCCACACCGACGCCGGCGATGTGGGTGCGGTCCCGTCCGGAACGGGCCACCAGTTCGTTGATGCGCCGGGTGAGGTAGCGGACCGTGTCGTCGGGGTCGGTGGTCAACGTCGAATCATTCGCTGCCTGCACCAGGATCTGCCCGCCGCCGTCCAGCAGGGCGATGTTGACCCTGCTCACTCCGAGGTCGACGGCGACGACGAGCTGGCGTTCCTCGTCGAAGGACAGGATCTTTGCCGGCCGGCCGGTGGAGCCGGCCACCTGCCCGGTCTCCTTCAGATATCCCGCGGCGGTCAGCACCGAGGTGCGTAGCGACAGAGTGGAGCGGGACAGGCCGGTGATGTCCTGCAGCTGGCGGCGGGTGCGGACCTGTCCGGAACGCACGAGTTCCAAGATCGCCCCGGGGGTCGCGGGAACGGGCAGTGGCACTGTCAGCCTTTCTCGGCGCCTGCGGTGAGCCCACCGGTCAGTAGCCGTTCGGTGGAGAAGAACAGCAACAGGATGGGCAGGGTGAGCACCACGGAACCGGCCATGAGAACGGTGGTCGGAACTTCTACACTTCCAGAAAGCTGGGACAGGCCCAAAGAGACGGTCCAGCTTTCGCGGCGTTCCACGAGGAACAGGAGGGCGAAGAGGAATTCGTTCCAGGCGATCATGAAGACGAACAGGCCTGTGGCCATGACGGAAGGCATGGCCAGGCGAAGGCTGATCCGCAGCAGCACGCCGATGCGATTGAGTCCGTCCATCAGGCCGGACTCCTCGATGGACACGGGCACGGTCTCCAGGTAGTTCCGGAGCATGTAGATGGCGACCGGCACGGTCTGCGCGATGTACACCAGGACCAGTCCGACGAGGGACCCGCGCAGCCCGATCCGGGTGAACAGGACGAACAGGGGGATGGCCATGACGATGGCGGGGAAGAGATAGGCCGCCAGAAAGACCGCGCTGACCTGCCGCCGGCCCACGAAGGGAAGGCGGGCGATGGCATACGCCCCGGGAATGGCGATGAGGAGGGAGAGCAGGACGGTCGCGATGGCGACCATCGCGCTGTTGGCGAGCAGCGTACCGAAGCCCTGCCCGCCGCTCGCCGTCGGCGCGAGGACCTGGACGTAGGTGTCGAGGGTGAACTCGGAGGACGGGACGACCAGCGAGGCCGGGTTCCGCAGGAGGGACTCGATGGGTTTCACCGACAGCAGCGCCATGTAGTAGAAGGGCAGCAGCGTCACCAGCAGGAAGAACGCGATGACGATCCAGCGGACGATGGACCAGCCCCGGAACCGGTTCCGGTAGCGGCGGCGCGGCGTGCTGCCGGCAGCGGGACGCAGGGGCTTGGAAGCACTGGCAAGATCGGTGGTCATAGCTTTTCTCCCCTGCGGCGGAGCAGGAACATGTAGATGGCGAGCAGGAGGATCAGCACCAGCGACAGCACGACGGACTGCGCCGACGCGGCACCGACGTTGCGCTGCACGGTGAGGAATTCGTAGACCCGCACGCTGGCGACGCCGGTGCCGGCGGCTCCACCGGTCAGCAGGAAGATGTCATCGAATTCGTTGAAGGTCCAGATGGTGCGCAGGACGCTGAGGACGACGAGGACGGGCATCAGCTGGGGCAGCAGGATGTACCGGAAGGACTGGAACGTGCTGGCACCGTCGACCATGGCGGCTTCTTCCGGCTCCGACGACATCGCCTCCACCCGCGCCATGAGGAACAGGAAGGCAAACGGGAAGTACCTCCAGCCTTCGAAGACGATGGCGGTCAGCAGCGCCGTGGGGACCGGGATCTGAAGGCCGGCGAGGTCCCAGGTGCCCTGGGCCTGCGACAGGAAAGCGATGGGCTCGTTCCAGCCGAGGTACTTCTGCCCGACCTCGTTGACGAACCCGAACTGGGGATTCAGCATGGTCCGCCAGACGAAGGTCACGGCCACGACCGGCGCGACGTATGGCAGCAGGAGGGCAGCCCGCACGAACGTCCTTCCGCGGAAGGGCTTGCGCAGAGCCATGGCGGCGATCAACCCCAGCGAGATGGACAGGATCACGGAACCGATGGTGTAGAACATCGTGATGCCCAGGCTCGTCCACAGTTCCCCGGAAGCGAAGACCCGTTCGAAGTTGTCCAGACTGAGGGGCTGGAACAGGCCGGCGCTGCCGACGTTGATCAACTTCAGTTGCTGGAAGGCGATGAGGATGGACCACAGCAGCGGTATCACCACCACCGCCAGGACGATGATGAGGGTAGGTGACATCAGGAACAGGCCGGTGCGCGCGTCGCGCTGGCTCAGGGTCCGCCGCCTGATGCGGGAGGTAGCAGTGGTCATGGGAACTCCTAGGTGCGGTTCGGGAACCCTGGCTGCGGGTCCCCGAACCGCCGGTTCTGGGTTATTGGCCGATGTCGCTCTTGACGCCTTCGGCGTCCTGCTGGGCCTGTTCCACCGCGTCGTCGACGCTCGTGCCGGAATTGATCATTCCCGCCAGCGCCTGCGGAGCGATGAACTGGCCGCCGACCGCCGCCGCGAGGGCACCCTGGCCTTGCGGAATACCCCAGCGCGCGAACTGGCTGGGGCTGTCACTGATCTCCTTCAGCGTCTCCGCGGGGTAGACCGCGGACAGCACTTCCTTCTTGTCGACTCCGGCGGGAAGGGACTGCCAGGCATCGGCGTATTCGGAGGCGTTGTCCTGGGTGCCGAGGCGGGTGGGAACCTTGCCCTCCGGTGCCACGGCGAGCCAGTCCTGGTAGCCGTCGCTCATCATGAACTCGACGAGGTCCTTGGCCTTCGGGGAGGCGTCCTGCAGGACGTTCCAGGAGACGATCTCACCGAAACCGGTTGCATCGGATCCCTGCGGGCCACTGATCGCGCTGACGATGCCGGTGTTCTTGGCGAGGAAGCCCGGGTCACCGGCACATTCGGGGCAGGTGGGCAGGGCGTCGTTGCGCAGTCCCGCCAGTTCATCGAGGAGGAACGAGGACCACACGGTCATGGCCGCATCGCCGGCGAAGTAGCCGGCACGGGTCGTGTCGGCATCCTGGTTCCCGGGTACCGAGTAGTTCTTGAGCAGGTTGGCGTAGAAGTCGAACGCTTCCTTGCACTGGTCCGAGTCCAGGGTGACATCACCCTGGTCGTTGACGAGTTCGCATCCGTTGGCGAGGGCGAACTGCTCGAAGGTCTGCTGCGTGAACGAGTCGGCGGGAGCTGTGGCCGCTACGATGCCGGCCATTCCGTCCTTGTTCAGTTCCTTGGCGGCCGTTTCGATCGCCTCATAGCTGGTGGGAGCGTCCAGCCCGGCCTTGTCGAACAGGTCCTTGCGGTAGAAGAGGAGCTGGGCGAACCCATCGCTGGGCACGGACAGCTGTGTGTCTCCATCCGACGTCAGTTCCAGGGCCCGCGGCGAGAAGGTGTCCTCCCCCAGGTCCTGCACGATGGCCTCGGCGGCCTCGGTGTCCAACAGGTCGTCGGTGTACAGCTGGTTCACCCCGTTGAGCGACAGGGCTCCGATGACGTCCGGAAGCTCCCCGGCGGCCGCGGACGAGGACAGGACCGTGCTCAACTGGTCCTCGCCGATCGTGACGAGCTCGACCTGCGTGCCGGAAGACTCGGCGAACTTGTCGAGGATGGCCTGCTGCGTCGCAACCCGGTCCGCCTGGTCTTCGGTCGTCCACACCGTGAGGGAGTTCTGGTCTGCGGACGTATCCGTGTTCTCGTCGCCGCCGCCGCCACTGCTGCAGGCGGTCAGGGCGAGCACGGCGGCTGAGAGGATCACAGCGACGGTGCGTTGTTTGCGCATGGTTTCTCTTTCGGTCTTGAGCTGGCTTGGAAGGAAGCCGCCCCACTACGGTGATGTGCCCGTCCGGGTCGTCATTGACTGCGTTCGGTGACCTCGGAGCACTGGACCCATTCAACACCGGGTTATGTCCGGTAACAAGCCATAACCGAAAAAAACTTCCATACGAGGGGTTTACACACCGCGGCGAGTTATGTCCGATTTTTGCACTAATGGTTGCAGGCGTGATTCAGTGCTGCGTAAGGTTGCTGCTATCGGATTTCACCCGGAGTAGCAGACGCAGCCAACCCGAGGGGCCGACGACCAACGGCCGACAAACAACGTGGGGACCTCATGAACAACCAGATCTGTGTCCAGGAGCAGCACCTTCCCGGGACGAACATGGCCGAGAAGTGGGAGGCCGCCCAGTCATGGGGATTCGACGGCATCGAACTCCGGGGCGCCGGTAATGGCGCCTTTCTGGCCCGACTGCCCGAACTGAAGGCGGCTGCCGCCGCCGGAGTCGTGATGCCGACGGTGTGCGTGGACATGCTGCACTTCATCGGGGACTTCGATCCGGACAAGCGTGCTGACGCGAGGGTACAGATGCGCGCCCAGTTGCAGGTCATGGCCGAGCTCGGCGGACGCGGGGCCATGACACCTGCCTCCTACGGCATGTTCTCCCGCCGGCTCCCTCCCTTCACTCCCCCGCGGAGCGAAACCGAGGACCGCGCGGTGCTGGAGGACGCCCTCGGCGAGCTCGGCGATTACGCCGCAAGCCTCGGCGTGTGCCTCTACCTGGAGCCGCTGAACCGGTACGAGGACCACATGGTCAACCGGCTGGCCGACGCCGTCTCCCTCATCGAGGCAATCGGACTTGAGAGCGTGCGCATCGGCGCCGACACGTACCACATGAATATCGAGGAAGCGGACCCTGCAGCGGCGCTGCTGCAGGCCGGACCCTACATCGGCCATGTCCAGCTCAGTGACTCCAACCGACTGGAACCCGGCGCGGGACATGTGGACTGGGCCCTGCTCGGTGCCACGCTCAGGGCCATCGGGTACACCGGGCCATTGGCCGTGGAGAGCCGCCTGTCGGACGCCGCCGGCATAGCCCTCCCGGCCGTACCGGTCTTCATGAAGCGGTACCTGTGAACGCCGGCCTGGTTGCCGCGGCGACCCGCGTCCTGGAGGAGAACTGGCACGGGACGTACACCGTCCCGGCCAATGGGCTCTATCCCCACCAGTGGAGCTGGGACTCCGCCTTCATCGCCATCGGCCTTCGCCACCTCTCGCCCCGACGCGCCCAGCTGGAACTCGACTCGCTGTTCGGCGCGCAGTGGCAGGACGGCCGGCTTCCGCAGATCGTGTACAACGCCCGGCGGGATGACGAATATTCGCCGGGGGCGTCCTTCTGGCGATCGGAACGCATCACGGGCTCCCCCGCGGTGCCCACCACCGGTCTGATCCAGCCGGCCAACCATGCCCTGGCCGCGCTCCTGGTCCACCAGGCAGACCCGGAGGAATCCCGCCGACGAGACTTCCTGCCGCGGGCCTATCACCACCTCGTCCGATGGCACGAATACCTCAGCCGGCGGCGCACCTCCCAGACCGGGTTGATGTTCGTCGTCCACCCATGGGAAAGCGGCATGGACAACTCGCCGTACTGGGATCAGCCCCTGGCGAACCTTCCCGACACCTCCGCCGGGCCTGTTCCCCGCCCTGACCTGCTGCACGCCGCGGCGGCGGAGCGCCCGAGCAATGGGGAATACGGAAAATACCTGTACCTTGCAGCCACCTACCGGGACCAGGACTGCAGCGACCTGCCGGAATCGGCCCCCTTCAGGGTGGAGGATCCGGCGGTGAATGCGCTGTTGGCCCGCTCGGAGCTGGCGCTGGCCGAGATGGCTGCGGAGCTCGGGCTCCCCTCCGCCCCCCACTCCGAGCGTGCCCGCGAAATCACCGCAGCCATGGAAACGCTGTGGGTTCCCGAACTGGGCTGCTATGCGGCCCGGGATCTGAACACCGGCGATCTGCAGCCGTACCGCACCGTGTCCGGCATCATCCCCCTGCTGCTGCCCGGCATCGCGCACGCACCGGAACTGTTGGAAACCCTCACCGGCCCCCACTTCGGGCTGGGTGGGTCCATCCTGGTGCCCAGCCACGACCTGCTGGCGCCCACCTTCGACACCTCCCGTTACTGGCGGGGCCCATCCTGGTTCAACACCGCATGGCTCATCGCCACTGCACTGAGGGAGCGGGGCCACCGGGCCCAGGCCGCAGCCCTGGCCGCTTCCGTACAGGCCCATGCGCTCACCAGCGGGTTCGCGGAGTACCTGGATCCCCGTACGGGGGCGTCCCGGGGAACCCGCCGGTTCAGCTGGACGGCCGCACTGTCCCTCGACCTGCACCACGCCCACCGGAATCAGGAACCATGAACCCTCCTCCCCTGCGCCTGACCATCTGGAACGAGAACGTCCACGAGGTGACCGAGCCAGCCATCGCCGAGATCTACCCACACGGGATCCACGGAGCCATCGCCGAGGGCCTGGCCGCACTGCTGCCCGAGGCCGTGATCGGAACGGCGACACTTGCCGAACCCGGCCACGGTCTCAGCGATGGCGTCCTCGATGCGACGGACGTCCTCCTGTGGTGGGGACACATCGCCCATGATCAGGTCAGCGACGAGGTCGTGGCACGCGTCAAGCGGCACGTCCACGCGGGAATGGGCCTGATCGTGCTGCACTCGGGCCACTTCTCCCGGGTCTTCATCGAACTGATGGGTACCACCTGCTCCCTTTCCTGGCGGGACGACGGCGACCGGGAAGTCCTGTGGACCACCGCTCCCGGCCACCCCATCACCCGGGGCATCGACAGCCCGCTGGTCCTGCCGGCACACGAAACCTACGGGGAGTTCTTCGACATACCCACGCCGGAGGAAACGATCTTCATCAGCGCCTTCGAGGGTGGCGAGGCCTTCCGTTCCGGCGTGACCTTCACCCGAGGCCGCGGCCGCATCTTCTACTTCAGCCCCGGAGACCAGAAGTACCCGATCTACTACCAGCCGCAGATCCGCCAGGTCATCGCCAACGCTGCGACGTGGTGCCGGCCCCACGAGGGCCGCCGGCTGCCTGCCGCCGAGCACATCCCCAACGCCCGACGCTTCAGTCGGATCTGACCCGGTGGGGCGTCGCTGCGCGACCGCGATGCCTGAACCACTGCAGAACAATACCTCCAGGAAAAGGAACAACCGCATGCCATCCATGGTCAGCTTCACCGGCCCCCGCACTGCCGAGCTCATCGACGAGGACCGGTTGCCCGTCGGACCCGACGAAGTCCGTATCCGCACGTTGTACTCGGGCATATCCGCCGGCACGGAGATGACCGCGTACCGCGGCAGCAACCCTTACCTGAACAAGAAGTGGGACACCGACCGGCGGCTCTTCGTCGAAGGGTCGACCAGTGTCGACTACCCCCTCAACGGCTGGGGCTACGAAGAAGTGGGGGAAGTGACCGAGGTCGGCGGAGATGCTTCGGGAGTGGCAGTCGGTGACCGGATCTGGGGAGTCTGGGGCCATCGGTCCGAGACCGTGCAGAAGGCGGACTTCGCCGCCCAGCGCATCCTGCCGCCCGAAGCCGACCCCCGCATCGGCATCTTCTCCCAGATCGGCGCGATTGCCCTCAACGTGATCCTCGACGCCGACATCCACGTCGGCGAGACGGTTGCGGTCTTCGGACTGGGCATTCCCGGGCAGATCGCTGCCCAGCTGGCACGGCTCAACGGAGCCCGTGTGATCGCCGTGGACGGCATCTCCGCGCGGCGTGACCTCGCCACGCGTCTGGGGGCCCACCACGTCCTGGACCCGCGCGATGGTTCGGCAGCTGAGACGATCCGCGAGATGACTGGCGGCCGCGGAGCCGACGTCGCTCTGGAGATCACCGGAAACTACCGGGCCCTGCATGAAGCGATCCGGGCCGTGGCCTACAGTTCCCGGGTGTGCGCGGCCGGCTTCATGCAGGGAGAAGGCAGCGGCCTGTTCCTCGGCGAGGAATTCCACCACAACCGGGTCCAGGTCGTGTCCTCCCAGATCTCCGGCGTCGCTCCAGCCCTGCAGCACCGGTGGGACCGCTACCGCCTCACGAAGACCGCCATGGACCTCGCCGTCGCCGGGCAACTCCACCTCACAGACCTGATCACCCACACCCTCCCGGCCGCCCAGGTGTCGGAAGCGTTCACGATGCTCGACACGGCACCTCAGGACGCACTGCAGGTCGTCCTCGACTTCGGGGACGACGCATGAGCTTCAAACTGGCCGCACAGGAACGGTTGCAGGAACAGCCATGACCTCGACCCGCACGTCCGAAAAACCTCTGGGTGTCGCCGCGATCGGCTACGCCTTCATGGGCAAAGCTCATTCACATGCCTGGCGCAATGTCACCTCGTACTTCGACGTTCCCGCGGTGGAACAGAAGGTGCTCGTCGGCCGTGACGCGGACCAGGTCGCCCGTGCGGCCGCCCGGTACGGCTGGGCCGAGTCGGCGACGGACTGGCGCTCCGTGCTCGAGCGCGAGGACATCGATATTGTCGACATCTGCGCCCCGGGCTGGCTGCACGCCGAAATAGCCGTCGCCGCCCTGGCCGCCGGCAAACACGTGCTCGTGGAAAAACCGCTCGCCAACACCATGGCGGAATCCGAGGCCATGGTCTCCGCCGCGCAGGCCGCCCGTGCCCGCGGGGTGCAGTCCATGGTCGGGTTCAACTACCGCCGAGTCCCTGCCCTGGCCACGGCGCGGGAAATGATCGCAGAGGGCAAACTGGGCTCCGTCCGGCAGGTCCGAGCGAGCTACCTGCAGGACTGGCTGGCCAACGAGCAATCCCCCATGAGCTGGCGGCTGCGGCGGGAGACCGCCGGCTCCGGGGCCCTCGGAGACATCGCCTCACACGCCATCGATCAGATCCAGCACCTGCTCGGGGACACCGTAACCGAAGTCACCGGCACCCTGCACACATTCATTCCATCCCGTCCCGGTCCGGAGGGACCCGAACGGGTCACCGTCGATGACGCGGCCTGGGCCACCCTCAGCCTTGCAGGTGGAGCAGTGGCCTCCGTGGAGGTCTCGAGGGTCGCCCTGGGCATGAAGAACAGCCTCACCCTGGAGATCTTCGGCACCGCCGGGTCCCTGGCCTTCGATCTGGAGAACATCAACGAGCTGCGCTATTTCGACGGCGCGGCCCCGGTCCGCCAGCAGGGCTACTCCCGCATCCTGGTCACCGAACCTGTTCACCCCTACTTGGACGCCTGGTGGCCCCCGGGACACGTAATCGGCTGGGAACACACTTTCATCCACCAGATCGCCGATTTCCTCACCGCGATCAGCACCGGCGCCGCGCCCTCGCCCTCCTTCGAAGAAGGCCTCCAGGTCCAACGTGTCCTCGCCGCTGTCCAGGCATCCGCCGCGGCCAGGAGCACCCGCGTCGATGTTCCCGCTCCTGACGGGCCCGCCCCGGTCCAGCCGGACTTCCGGGACCACCGCATATCGGAAGAACACTCGACCGACGAGGGACACCCGTGAGAACCACCGACCTCGGTGATGGCCTGAAGGTTCCGATCATGGGACTGGGAGCCATGGGGATGAGCTCGGGTTATGGGCCCGCGGACGAGAAGGAATCCATGGTGACGCTGCGGAGCGCAGTGGATTCCGGGATCACTTTCATCGACACCGCCGAGTCCTACGGGCCGTTCAAGAATGAGAAGCTGATTGCCCGCGCGCTGGGAGATCGGCGCGCAGAAGTCACCCTGGCTACCAAGGTGTCAGCGGAAATGGACGACGACGGGACCAGCTACGGGCGTAATGGGACACCGGAGTACATCCGCCGTGCCGCTGACCGGTCACTGCGTCACCTCGGCACCGATGTCATCGATCTCTACTACCTGCACCGCGTGGACCCGAAGGTTCCCATCGAGGAATCCGTCGGAGCGATGGCTGAGCTTGTCGACGCCGGCAAGGTCCGGCATATTGGGCTGTGCGAGGCTTCGGCAACGACAATTCGGCGGGCGCACGCCATCCACCCCCTTGCCGCCGTGCAGTCCGAGTTCTCGTTGTTCACCCAGGATGTGCTCCGTAACGGTGAAAAGGCCGTTCTGGACGAGCTCGGTATCGGGTTCGTCGCCTTTTCCCCGCTGGGCCGAGGAGTCCTCACCGACAGGGTGTGGGATCTGGCGGCGCTTGCTGCGGATGATTTCCGTCGAGGGCTGCCCCGGTTCCAGCCCTCGGCTTTCGCCGCCAACCGCCGCATGATCAGGCGCGTCGAGGTCATCGCCGCGGAAAAGGAAGCCAGCGTCGCCCAGGTGGCCCTGGCGTGGATCATCCACCAGGGCGTCGTTCCCATTCCCGGCACGCGTCGTCGGTCACGCCTGAGCGAGAACGCCGGGGCAGCGTTCGTGGACCTGACAGACGACGATTGCCTGCGGCTCGCAGAGGCCTTTCCCCCCGACGAGATCGTGGGACGAAGAGACCACACGAACGTCGCGCCGGGCACTGATCGCTGACCGTGCACGTCGGCGGCCCCGGGTCGGCGTGAGGCCATCCGGCGGGTACGACGAACAGGAGGCCTTGGTAGGACCGGGGCCTCCTGTTCGCATCGGCAGCGGTCAGCCGCGGCCGCCGAGGATCCCCAGGTCTACTGCCTTGGCAGCGCCCTTCGCCGCAGTGCGGCCTTGGTGGTTGTGGTCCGTGTGGGTGGACTACTTCCACTGTGGGGCGGCGAGGCGTGCGCTGTCGCGAAGCTGTTCCGAGACTGGACCTCCGGCGCGGGGCCGGAGGAGCGCCAGGGCGGCTAGCGGCCGGTCAGCAGTGAGAAGCCGAGATGCGGCACGTCGATCGGGATCAGCTCCTTGTCGCCCGGGACGGTGCGAATCCGCTCCCCCACCAGGTACGCCCCGGAATTGCCGACGACCACGCGGCCGCTCCCGTTGAGCAGTGCGGCGTCGCCGGGAATGGCCCGGAGGACGGGCATGAAGATCTCTTCGAGCTTCCGGATCCGTATGTCGCAGCCGGCCACTCCCGCGAACTTCCCGTCGAGCTGGATGGGCGCCGAGTGCGTGAGGATGTACTCGTCGAACCCCAGGTAATCGACATACGGACCCCACGCCGTCTGCTCGCCCGTGCGGCTCGCCGAGGCGAAGAAGGGCATGTTCTGGTAGTCGTAGAACCGTTCCCCTCCCGGTGTCAGGTCGAATTCCAGCTTCTCGACGCTGTGCTCGCGCTTGATCCACCACTCGAGGCCGCCCTCACTGCTCCGGATGGCTTCCGTGGCGAAGATGACGCCCGCTCCGACGACGAAACCGTGCGTCTCGAGGAACTCCCTGGCCAGGCCCTCGAGCTTCCCGATGTCCCCGGGGGTGATGCTCAGGGGACGGGGGCGGTCCGCCCACAGCATCGACATCCGCGCCGCAAGGGCGTGGACATCGGCGCCGAGTGCGTTCATCCAGGCAGCGATCTCGGTTGCGGCCTGGGCAGCAAGGGCATTCGTCATTGCTGCTCCTGCTCGTCCGCGGGATACCCGAGGGACAGTTTGGTATCCACCAGATGATGGACGTCGTGGCGGATGTGCTCCAGCACCAGTCGCTGGGCGTCCTCGGCTGCATCGTCAGCGATGGCGCGCGCCAGTGCGAGATGTTCGGCCGCCACCCGTTCCGGATCGCGGGTCACGGGCAGGGGCGCCCAGAGCGCCTGGACGATCTCCGCCTGCAGTCGTATCTCCGCATTCGTCAGTCTCGGGGACTGCGCCAGGACCGCCAGCTCGATGTGGAATCGGCTGTCGGCACGGGCGCGCGCTTCTGGCTTGTCGGACATGACGAGGCCCCGGGCCAGCTCGAGGAGCCTGCCGACCTCGTGGGGTTCCGCACGTTCGCAGGCGAGCCTCACCGTGGCGGCAGCGATCGCGGCATGCTCGTCGCCGACGTCACGGATCTCGGCGATGGAGGTGTCCCGAAACCACTTCTTCATCACGTCGGCCGAGGTGAAGGGTTGCTTGAGGATGAACGTCCCTCCGCTGCGTCCCCGCCGTGTGGCGACGATGCCCTGGTCCCGGAGCTCGGACAGGGCTTCCCGGAGGGTGGACGGTGCGACGCCGAACATCTCCGACAGGGCCGTCTCCGAGGGAAGCCGCTCACCGACCTTCAGCAGGCCCAGCGAGATCGCCTTGGAGATCCTGTTCACGATGGCCTCGGAGCGCTCGGTCTCCGGCAGCGATCGGTAGACATGCGCTTGAAAAGCGGTGGTGGGTGCCAAGAACAGACTCCATGCGTGGAAGGACAGCACTAACTGTAGCCGGGGCATCGACGATCGCTCCCTCTTCCCCTGAAGCGTACCGGACGATGCGCGAAATCCGACGGAAACATAGGTTATGTCACCCTTGTCCCTAACCAGCAGCGGACAGGACGGGCGAGGGACGCAGTTTTAACCCCGCGTTGCGGTTTTAAACATTTGAAACTACAGTTTTTACGACGTGGTCCAGCTCACATGAGCCCCCGGGGACCCGAGAGAAGGAATCCGATGCGTGTAGATAGTGCGGAACCGGCCAAGCAGTCCGTGGCCGACGAGGACGCTGAGCATCTCGCCAGCCTCGGCTACTCCTACGAGAGGCAGTTCAAGCGGGAGATGACGTTCTGGGGGAACGTCTCCCTCGGCTTCACCTACCTGTCGCCGGTCGTAGCCGTCTATTCACTGTTCGCGGCGTCGTTGGGCGTCGCCGGACCCCCGATGTTCTGGTCCCTCGTGATCGTCGGCCTCGGTCAGCTCCTCGTGGCCACGGTCTTCGGGGAAGTCGTCGCGGCGTACCCGGTGGCCGGAGGGGTCTATCCCTGGTCCCGCAGGCTCTGGGGCCGCAAATGGGGCTGGATGAATGGCTGGGTCTACCTCGTGGCGCTCCTGACCACCATCGCCAGCGTTGCCTACGGGGCCGGACCCTTCCTGAGCACCCTTGTCGGCATGGAGAACACCGTCGACTCCATCATCATCTCGGGCCTTGTGGTCATAGCGCTCGCGACAGTTCTGAACCTCGGCGGGACAAAGGTGCTGAACACCGTGGCGATGATCGGCCTCCTGGCGGAACTCGGCGGTGCACTGGCGGTCGGAAGCTGGCTGCTGCTGACCGCCCGGCAGCACGACCTCGGCGTCCTGTTCCAGGCATTCGGCGCAGGGGAAGGCAGCAACTACTTCGTGGCGTTCGCCGCGGCCGGCCTGATCGGCATCTTCCAGTACTACGGCTTCGAAGCCTGCGGCGATGTGGCCGAGGAGGTCCCGAACCCGGGCCGCACCATCCCCAAGGCCATGAGGATGACCATCTACATCGGTGGCTTCGCAGCGATGTTCGTCTGCCTGTCCCTGATCCTCGCCGTTCCCGATTTCGCCGCGGTGATTTCCGGCACCGACACGGACCCCGTCGGCAACATCCTCCTCGCTGCCTTCGGCCCGATCGGCTTCAAGGTGGTTCTCGCCGTCGTCATGGTCTCGTTCCTCTCCTGCGTGCTGAGCCTGCAGGCGGCCACCTCGCGCCTCGCCTACTCGATGGCCCGTGACGGCATCCTCCCGGGCAGCAAACTCCTGAGCACCTTCAGCGAATCGCGCCACGTACCCCCGTACGCCCTGCTCCTTGCAGGACTCGTACCGGCCCTCATCGTGATCGGATCGAAGGTCTCCAGCGACGCCCTGACGGTGATCATCTCCTTCGCGGCGATGGGCATGTACATGGGCTTCCAGATGGTCGTCCTTGCCTCGCTCCGGGCGCGCATCCTCGGCTGGAAGCCGAACGGGGCCTTCCAGCTGGGCGCCTGGGGCATCCCGGTGAACATCGCGGCCCTGGTGTGGGGCGTGCTCGGCATGGTCAACATGGCCTGGCCCCGGACACCGGAGGACGGCTGGTTCGCCAACTACGTCGTCCTGATCTCCGCGGTCTCCGTCGTCGTGATCGGCCTGATCTACATGGCCTGGAAGAAGCCGCACCTCAAGGGCGACGCCCCGGCAGCCGATGCCGTTCCGGCCGGCGCGAAGGTTGAGAGGTAACACGCTCATGCTGATCACCGGCATCAAGAGCCGTCCCGTCTATGACGAGCTCGCACCCATGGCGGACGGCCTCGTCCACATCGCTGCCGCACAGGGCAGTGGCGGAGGGCCGCTCCTGCGCCTCCTCGGAGACATGACTCCGGAACAGCTGGCCGCGACCACCGTCCTGTACTCGACCGAGTCGTTCACCGGCCACAACCATCTGGCTGCGCTGCAGGCCTTCGATGTCTTCGACCTCATCGAATTCCCGAGCAACGCCGCTGCCGTGAGCGGCCTCGACGCGCTTCTCGCGACGGCGAGGATGGGAACCCGCCTGTACCTTGCCGGGTCGGAGGGATTCATCGGAACCTCCATGCAGGTTGCGACCTCCTACGGCATGAACCGGGATGAAGTACTGCGTGAACATGCGGGGTCCTTCGTTCGGCGGGTGTGGTGCGCGCACTGCAGCCACTACTCCGAGAACGTGACGAAGCGGATTTTCCAGTGCCCCGGGTGCGAACGCCACCTGATCGTCCGGGACCACTACTCCGGACGGCTCGCTGCGTTCCAGGGAGTCAAGGCGGACGGCGAAGTACCCGGCGAACTGCCGGACAACGAGGAGTTGGACACATGAGCGAGGCACACCACGGCGCCCTGCAACTCAGGGTGAAGCGTGTCGAGGCGGTAACGCCCGAGATCAACCGGTACACCTTCACCGCGGCCGACGGATCGTGGCTTCCCCCCTTCTCGGGGGGCAGCCACATCGCGGTCCTGATCCCGTGCGAGGGAGGGACCCGGCGCAACGCGTACTCCCTCATGAGTTCGCCCTACGACACCAGCGAGTACCAGATCGCTGTCCGCAGGGTGGACGGAGGGAACCGCGGGTCGATCGCGATGCACGAGAACGTGCGCGAGGGTGACCTTCTCGGTGCCACCATCCCGGCGAACCTCTTCCCCATCTCCAAGCACGCCCGCCATCACCTCTTCATCGCTGGCGGCGTCGGTGTCACTCCGATCTTTTCGCAACTGGACGAACTGAGCCTCAAGGGAAGCTCGTTCGAACTCCACCTGGCTGTTCGCGGCCCGGAGCATGCGGCACTCGGCCGTGAGCTCCAGCACCGCTACGGCGAGGCGGTGACGGTGTATGGGGACGGCGACGGTTCGCGGCTGGTCGCGTCCGACATCCTGGCCGGACGGCCACTCGGAACGCATACCTATGTCTGCGGACCCGCACGGATGGTCGACGACGTCATCGACGCCGCCCACACCCTCGGGTGGTCGGACTCGAACATCCACTTCGAACGGTTCGAGGACCTGGGATCGACGGGAGATCCATTCTCCGTCACCCTGGCGCGGTCCGGAGCAGTCATCGAGGTGTCCCCTGAACAGTCGCTGCTGGAGGCCGCCGAGGAGGCGGGCCACAAGCTGCCCTACCTCTGCCGGGGAGGCGCCTGCGGCGAGTGCGAGATCGAAGTCCTGGAACTCGAAGGCACCATCGACCACCGGGACGACTGGCTGACCGAGTCGGAGCGGTGCACCAACAAGCTCATCATGCCCTGTGTCTCGCGGGCCACCTGTACGAAACTCGTCATCAATGCCTAAGGAGACCTCCATGACCGCGACCCCCGAGTCAGTCGAATCCACGCCGATCGAGACCTACACACCGGAGGGCGAGTACCTCTTCCGGAACTCCCGCGAGGCCGTGCGACGCCTTCCCTTCCCGTTCCCGGACGACGAGTACATGTACTCGATGAACCTCGAACCCCACGTCCCGGCAGGTGACGGTGCCCTGATGGCTGCCTTCGACATCGATGAGCACTACGTGTCGGAGTGTGCGCACCGCGCCCAGATGCTCAGGGAGATGCCGGGAGTCCACTACATCGCGCTCCCGCACATGATGGAAGCACAATGGGACCTCCTGGAACTCATCTTCGAGTCGTACGCCAGGGACTTCCCGAAACACTTCACGCTCACCAAGAACGGGAACGAGTGGCGGTGGCAGAACCGGCCGCTCGGCATCGACGACGTGTTCACCTTCGGCGATCCGACCACCCTGCCGATGGACCCCATGGAGTACGCGACGCGACAGGCGCAGGGCGAGTTCGTCGTCCTCGAGGAGAAGGACAACACGCTGGTCATCGGTGCCGGTATGACGACCCAGCGCGCGGACTACTCCCTCCAATTCAACATGGGCATGAACTTCGCCGAGTTCCATGGTCCCGTGCCGAAACTGCACGAGATGGGGATCCTGGACAGGGCGCTGAAGTTCCTGCTCCGCATGAAGCCCGGTCATCCCGTCCGGCGGGTCAACTGGTCCCTCACCGTCCACCCGCGACTCGAGACCTCTGTGGAGACACTCCCGGAGTGGGCGCCGGACCGGGCGACGGTCACCCCGGAGAACGCAGGAGAGATGGTGTACCTGCGCATCGAGCTGCAGCCCCTGCATCGCCTTCCCCGCTCCAACGGCATGGTGTTCCCGGTCCGCACGTACCTCGTCAGCCTGGCCGAGCTGGTGGACCATGCTCCCGACTGGGCCAAACGACTGCATCGGGCCCTCGCATCCCTCGACCCCGAACTCGCCGACTACAAGGGATTCCACCGCTACCACGCTGCCGCTGTCGCATGGCTCTCCCAGCACGACGACGGCGCCCCCCTGGCGACGGGCTACCCCTGGATCGAGGATGGGATCCAGCCCGGCGGCAACTAGTCCTGTGACAGGGAGCGCCGGGCCGGCCGACCCGCCATCGATCAAGGGCGGTGGGACGACCGGTTCGAGCCCCCATCGACATCCCCTCGACCCGGATCTCCATGGAGGTCCGGGTCGAGGGTGTTGGCGCCCGCGAGCTGGGCGAGCAGGTGTCCGAGCTGGGCAGACTGCTCGCCGGTGAGTGGAGCGACGAATTCGGCCTCGTGCGCTTCGGCGATCTCGCGCAGCCGGCGCAGCACCTTGCCACCCTCCGGAGTCAGGCGGAGTTCGTAATTGCGGCGATCGGCCCTGCTGCGTTCCCGCTCGACCAGACCGCGGGCCTGCAGCGAGTCGATGAGCGACACCACACGGCTGGGAACAGCCCCCAGCCGGTCGGCCAGGACCCGCTGGCTCAGCCCCGGCGAGCGACCGACCAGACGAAGCACGCCCGCCTCCGTCGGCGTGAGGCCGATCTCCCGCGTGCGCTCGGCGAAGCGCGACGATGCCACGGCCCCGAGCTGTGAGAGCAGGAAAGCAGTGCGCTTCGGCTGCGGGCCGGCGGAGTCCATGGACCCAGATTACTCCTTGACAGAACGATTCAACCAGCGAATCATTCGTCTTGTTATACAACTCTTTCGAGGAGTCATCATGACCGACACCGCGCTTCCTCGCACCAGCCGCACTGTCCGTTCCGGCGGACCCCCGCTGGGCATCCTGGCGGTTGTGAGCCTCGGCCTCACCCTCGGGGGCCTGGTGATGAGCACGATCCTCACCGGAGGCCATCCGTTCGTCTCCCCGTTCTCCCCGTCGGCGCAGGTCGCCGCGTACTTCCGGGAGAACCCCGGAGCCGTGCGGCTCGCCAGCATGATGCAGTTCGGATCAGCCGTTCCGCTGGGTATCTACGCGGCCACCGTCTACGCCCGGCAGCTACGCCTCGGCGTCCGGGTCGCCGGACCGGGCATAGGACTGTTCGGCGGCATCACGGCAGCCGGTTTCCTCATGCTCTCGGCATTCGTGAGCTGGGTGCTCAGCCGTCCGGAGATCACCACCGATGTCCCCCTCACCCATGCGCTGTCGTTGCTCGCGTTCATCTCCGGCGGGGTGGGGTATGTGGTCGGCCTGGGGCTCCTCGTCGCGGGCATTGCCGTTCCGGCACTCGTCCTCGGCTTCCTGCCGCGGTGGCTCGCATGGACGGGCCTCGTGATCGCTGCGCTGTCCGAACTGAGCTTCCTCTCGATGACCATCGAGCCGGTCCAGTTCCTGCTTCCCCTCGGGCGGTTCGGCGGGCTCCTCTGGCTGGTGGCGGCCGGCTTCCTCCTGCCGGTCAGCAGGTCCGCCGCCAATCGCACACGATGAACAGCGCGGGAGGCCGCCCGCCCGGGTGACCGAGCGCGATGGTCACGCCATCGCGTCGACCATCCGGCGTCGGCCGTTCGAGGCCGGATCCGAACGGGCTAGCGGCGGAGGACCTTGCGCGCCAGGACGTTGCCGAGCAACTGGACGGCCTGGACGAGCAGGATGATCACGATGACCGCCGCCCAGGTGACGACGGGGTTGAACTGCCGGTAGCCGTACTGGATCGCGAAGTTACCCAGACCGCCGCCGCCGACATATCCGGCCACGGCCGACATGTCGACGAGGGCCACGAAGATGAAGGTGAATCCGAGGATCAGCGGGCCGAGAGCCTCGGGGATGAGGATCGTCAGGATGATGCGCAGTCGTCCTGCGCCGACCGAGCGCGCAGCCTCGATGACCCCGGGCTGGACGGTCAGCAGGTTCTGCTCGACGATGCGGCTGATGCCGAATGCTGCCGCGAGGGACAGGGTGAAGATGATGGCACTGTTGCCGATGCCGGTTCCCGTGACGGCGCGGGCGAGGGGTTGCGCTGCGGCGAGGAAGATGATGAACGGGATCGGCCGGAAGATGTTCACGATGATGTTCAGGGTGCCGAACACGGCCCGGTTGCCGAGGATGCTGCCGGCCCTGGTGGTGTAGAGACCGATGCCCAGCAGGAGCCCTCCGAGACCTCCGAAGAGGAGACTGAGGCCCACGATGTACAGGGTCTCGTAGGTGGCTTCCCACAGTTGGGGTGTCAGGGGGATGAGGTCTTCCATCAGGCGAGTTCCTTCACGGTGATACGGCCGGCCATGTGGTGCAGGGTCGCGTCGATGACGCTGTCCGCTCCGGTGAGCGCGAGGGTGAGATGCCCGAAGGCGCGGCCCCGGATGTCGTTGATGCCGCCGTAGATCAGTTCGAATTCGATGCCGGCAGCGGCCAGTTCGAGGAACACGGATGCCTGCGAGGAGTCGCCGTCGCGGAAGGAGAAGGTGACGATCCGCCCTCGGTGCCTCTCCCGTAGTGCTGCCAGTTCATCAGGTGCGGGGATGCCGCGGACCACGGTGGAGACGAACCGTTGCGACGATGCTTCACGGGGGTTGGAGAACACGTCGAAGACGTCGCCCTGCTCCACGATCCGCCCACGGTCCATCACCGCTACTTTGGTGGCGAGTGTCTGGATGACGTCCATCTCGTGCGTGATGACCACGATGGTGATGCCGAGTTCCTCGTTGACCCGGCGCAGGAGGCGGAGTACCTCATGGGTGGTCTCGGGATCGAGGGCCGAGGTGGCCTCATCGGCGAGGAGGATCTTGGGTGAGGTCGCCAAGGCGCGGGCGATGCCGACGCGCTGCTTCTGGCCGCCGGAGAGCTGCTCCGGGTAGTTCGATGCCTTGTCCGCGAGTCCCACGAAGTCGAGGAGTTCGGTCACGCGGGCCTGGATCTCGTCCCTGGTCCTGCCGGCGACCCGCAGGGGGTAGGCCACGTTGTTCCAGACCGTCTTGGCGCTGAAAAGGTTGAACTGCTGGAAGATCATGCCGATGTCCAGGCGCAGTGTGCGTAGCTGGCGGTCCGGGACGTTCGTGACCTGGTGCCCGTCGACGATGATGTCGCCGCTGGACGCCTTCTCGAGGGCGTTGATCAGACGGACGAGGGTGCTTTTGCCCGCCCCGGAGTACCCGATGATGCCGTAGATCTCCCCCGCCTCGATGTCGAGGCTGACGTTGTCGATGGCATGGACGAGGGGTTCGCCGCGGCGCCCCGGGGGGAAGCTCTTCGTGACGTTCCGCAGTGAGATGAGTGGCATCGTGTTCCTAGCTGAGGGGATGCGTGTGGCCGGTCAGGATCACCGACCGGCCACACGCGGGAGAGACGGCTGATCAGCCCTGGGCGCGGGTGTCTTCCTCGACGGTGTCGAGCGACGTCTTCAGCTCGTCCACCGGCACCTTCAGGAACTCAGCGGTTCCGCCCGAGGTCTCCTGCACGGCGTCGAGGACCTCCTGGTTCTCCTGGTAGATGCTCACCAGCTTCTGGTAGGTCTCGTTGTTCTCCTCACCGGCGCGTGAGGCGAAGATGTTGACGTAGGCAGCGGCGGCTGGATCGGTCGGGTCATCCTTGGCGATGGCGTCGTCGAAGTTCAGGCCGGCGTCCTGCACGAAGTCGTTGTTGATGATCGCAGCGGCGACGTCCGGAAGGGAGGTCGGCGTCAGTGATGCCTCGAGGGTCGTGACGGTCACCTTGGATTCCGCCTCGTCGACGTCATCGATGGTGGAGAAGGCGCTGCCGCCGTCCTTGAGGGTGACCAGGCCGGCCGACTGGAGGACGAGCAGGCCGCGCGCGAGGTTGCTCTCATCGTTCGGCACGGCGACGGTGGACCCCTCGGGGATTTCCTCCACCGACTTGTACTTCGTGGAGTAGAGACCCAGCGGGTAGATGGCGGTCGATCCTACGGGGGTGAGGTCCTCGCCGCTGGAGACGTTGTAGCGGGCGAGGTAGACGAGGTGCTGGAACTGGTTGAGGTCCAGCTCGCCTTCCGTCAGCGCAGGGTTGGGCTGCGTGTATTCGGCGAAGTCGACGACCTCGAGGTCGATGCCTTCCTCGGCGGCCGCGTCGGTCAGCACAGCCCACTCCGGGTCGCTTGCACCCACGACTCCCAGGCGGACGGTCTCATTGCCTCCCTCGGAGGCCTCCGAGGAGCCACAGGCAACGGTGAAGGCGAGGAACGGGACGACGGCGGCTGCCAGGAGCTTGCGGGAGTTGATCATATTTTCTTTCCTTCGGACGGGTACCTGCTGAGCGGACGGCTCAGCGACAGGGGAATCGGGACGGAAGCAGACAGCAGTCACGCAGCGGTACTGACGGACAGCTCAGGCTGCTCGGACGTGTTTCTACTGGACTGACATGCTCGCTCACTGGATGCTGCGGGCGTTCTCCGGCAGGGCTTCGGAGAAGCACCGCGGGAATCGCCGTACTTGCCGTCCGGAGTATCCCGGCGGCCGAATCTTCACCTGGAGCACCCCACTACGGGAGAGGGTTGCTGTCCAACCGGCCAGGGCCCATGGCTGGAACTCTTGATTCTTCTGGGAACGCTAGGCGACAGGATCGAACAGGGTCAAAACGACCGTGACCCGGCGCGTCATATTCGACGACCCGCTCCCGTACCGGAGGGCGCGCCGCCCCGACGAAGACCGTCAGGTCGGGCTCGACCCGAACCAGACCCGCACGGTGAGCCCACCCCCGGGAGTCTGGTCGAAGGTGAGGCGCCCGCCGTGCGCCTGGGCGATGCGCACGCACGTCGCCAGCCCTATCCCGGTACCGGACGGATCGCCCTCACGCCCGAGCCGCACCAGCGGCTCGAGCACGCGGTCGTACTCCTCGGGCGGGATGCCTTTCCCGTTGTCGGCGACGTCGAGGCGCCAGAACTCCGCGATGCCGGTGCCCGTGATGTGCACTTCCGGCGGGACGCCCGGACGCGCGTAGGCCACGGCGTTGGCCACCAGGTTCTGGATGAGGACCCGGAGCTGCTCGCGGTCGGCGTGGCCGTGGAAGTCCCCGACCGTGATCTGTACGCCGTCGACGTGGTGTCCCAGATCGTCGACGGCGGCCGCGACGGCTTCGGCGAGGGAGACGGTCTCGAGGTGCGCCGCGCCGCCCACGCGCGAGTAGCCGAGCAGGTTCTCGACCATGGAGGACATCCGGAGGGCGCTCGCTCCGATGCGCTTGAAGTACGTGCCCGCCGGACCCTCCTGGAGCGCCGGCTCGTCCTCGGCGAGCTCCGCGAGGCCGACGACGTTGGTCAGCGGTCCCCGGAGGTCATGGCTGATCCGGCCGGCGAATTCGCCCAGCAGTTCGTTGCTGCGCTGCAGCTCGGACACCGTGGCGTCCAGCTGACGGGTGCGCAGCTGGAGGTCGAGGACGTCGACGACCTGCGCGGCCAGCGTCTCGAGCCCCGCGGCCTGCTGGTCTGTGAGGTTCCCGGGCTTCTCGTCGAAGATGCAGAGGGTGCCGAGCGGCACGCCGTCCTTCGTCAGGAGCGGGGTGGTGGCGTAGAAACGGACGGCGCCGAAGCGGCCGTCGACGAAGGGATTCGCACGGAAGCGAGGGTCCTCGGTGCAGTCCGCGACCACCACGGTGTGGCCGTACTTGAGGACCTGCCCGCACAGCGAATCCTCCCGGGCGCACATGAGGGGTTCGAGTCCCTGGGCGGCGATCTGGTGGAACTCGTCCTCCGTGATCACGTTGATGGCGCCGTACTGGGCGTTGCAGAGGTGGACGGCCAGGGCCACGAGGTTCTGCAGGGCGGCGGGGGCGTTCGCGGGAGCGGCCGGCCGCGGCATGGACCCGACGGAGCCCGCTTCGCCCAGGGCCATGCCCAGCCCGTACTGCGAGAGCAGTTCGGCGTGCTCCGAGCCCCGCGCCGTCCGTCGTCCGGATGCCTGATCGGTCATGACTCCACGTCCTCCCAGTAGCCGTGTGCAGTGATCTGCCTCCTAGGGTAGACCCCGGGCCCCACGCGCACAGCGAACACCGGGCCCGCCCGCGAGGTGCCGCTCCGGGATCGGGGACAATGGAGGTGTGGTCCTGTCAACCGAATCCCCCGTCCTCGACGCCGATGCCGTCCGCCGCGAGGCCGGACGCCGTCGTACCTTCGCCGTCATCTCCCACCCTGACGCCGGGAAGTCCACCCTCACGGAAGCCCTGGCTCTCCTCGCCCGCGCCATCCAGGACGCCGGTGTCACCCACGGCAAGTCGAGCCGCCATGCCACCGTGTCCGACTGGATGGGCATCGAGCAGGAGCGCGGTATCTCGATCAGCTCGGCGGCACTCCAGCTGACCTATCGCGACACCATCCTCAACGTCGTCGACACCCCGGGTCACGCCGACTTCTCCGAGGACACCTACCGTGTCCTCGCCGCCGTCGATTCCGCCGTCATGCTGATCGATGCAGCGAAGGGGTTCGAGCCCCAGACCGTGAAACTGCTGGCCGTCTGCAAGCAGCGCAACATCCCCATCATCACGGTGATCAACAAGTGGGACCGGCCGGGCCTGGACGCCCTCGGCCTGATCGACGACGTCGGCGAGCGCACCGGAATGACACCGGTCCCGTTGACCTGGCCGGCCGGGATCGCAGGCGACTTCCAGGGCCTGCTGGACCTGCGGGCGCGGCGGGCCATCGCGCTCGAGGCCGTCGAGGCGGGAGCGCATGCCGCCGAGGAGACGGAGGTCGACATCGATGCCCTCGACTCTCGTGACGCCGGCGCCTGGCTGGACGCGCGCGAGGAAGCCGGCCTCGTGGAGTCCTCGAACGGCTCGTTCGACCGGGAGGAATTCGAGGCGGCACGCCAGACGCCGGTCCTCTTCGCGGCGGCGGCCAAGAACTTCGGCGTCTCGCAGCTCCTCGACATCCTCGTGGATGTTGCTCCCTCCCCGAGCCCGCGCCCCTCGAAGGAGGACGAGCCGAGGCCCATCGACGCGCCGATGTCCGGCTTCGTCTTCAAGGTGCAGGCCGGCCAGGACAGTGCACACCGCGATCACATCGCCTACCTCCGCATCTGCTCGGGTACGTTCGAGCGCGGCATGGTCATCACCAACCAGCGCACCGGAAAGCCGTTCGCCACGAAGTACGCGCACCGTGTCCTCGGCCGCAGCCGCGAAGTGGTGGACACCGCCTGGCCGGGCGACGTCGTCGGCCTCGTCAACGCGACGAGCCTCCGCGTGGGTGACAGCCTGTTCGCCGAGCAGCCGGTGCAGTTCCCGGACATCCCGCGCTTCTCACCCGAGTTGTTCGCCGTCGCACGGGCCAAGGATCCCGGACGGTACAAGCAGTTCCGCCGTGGCATCGAGCAGCTCGAGCACGAGGGCGTGGTGCAGGTGCTGCGCTCGGACCTCCGAGGTGACCAGGCACCCGTGCTCGCCGCCGTCGGAGCCCTGCAGTTCGAGGTCGCTGCCGAACGCCTCGGCACCGAGTTCAACGCGCCGACGTCGCTCGACAACCTGTCCTACACGCTCGCGATGCGGGTGGCGCCCGAAAGCCAGGGCGTGCCCCAGACCTTCCGTGGTGGCGAGATCATGTTCCGGTCCGACGGCGAGATCGTGGCCGTCTTCGGTGACAAGTGGAAGGTGGGGCACTTCAAGAAGGACTTCCCCGATGTCATCCTCGAGCCGATCGGCGCCGCCGTCGACCAGTAGGGACCAGACGGGTCATGCGGTTCGGCGTTACAGCCGCCGCCATCTCGTCCGGCTGATCCGTGCTCTTCCACCGGTCCTGCGGTGACCGGAGCCAGTTCGTGCCGGCGCAGGCAGCGGTAGTGTGGCGCCATGGCGATCGAAGTCCTTCCCGCAACGGTGTTCGCTGACATCGCGGTGGTCCTGGGACCGAAGCGGCCTGATGCAAATGTGTGCTGGTGCCTCAGCTACCGCATCCCGTCGAAGCTGAACCTCGCCCTGCGCGGGCCGGAGCGCGGGGTTCTCGTGCAGGAGCTGGCCGCACAGTCCCCTCCGCCGGGGGTGCTCGCGTACGACGGTGACGAGGTCGTGGGGTGGGCAGGAGTGCATCCGCGCGCCGACACCAGCTTCGCCCGGAACCGCAAGATCCCGCAGGTGGATGACCGTGAAGTCTGGTCGGTCTGGTGCATCAGGGTACGGCCGGGCCACCGCGGCAAAGGTGTCTCCCACCACTTGCTCGCCGGCGCTGTTCAGTTTGCGCGCGATCACGGGGCACCGGTGATCGAGGGCTACCCGGTCGACAACCACGGCGAGAAGGTGGACCTCACCATGGCCTACGTGGGCACTCGTGCGCTGTTCGAGCGGGGCGGGTTCACTCAGGCCGCCATGACCGAGTCGGTTCTCAACGGGTTCCCGCGCGTACTCATGCGGCGCGAGCTGTGACGAGAACCGTCTGATGCCTGCCAGATACCCCTCGGCACATCGATCACCTTTCGGACTGGCTGCTAGAGCCTTTTCCTCATCCTCACACTGGTGACCTCGTAGCCCAGGGATTCATACAGCCCTCGAGCGGCGGTGTTGAACCCGAAGACGTTGAGCCCAAGTGAGCGGGCTCCCTGTGATCGTGCGTACTCTTCTGCAAGCAGCATCGCTGCCCGGCCGATGCCTTTGCCTTGATGCCCTGGCTCGATCGCTACATCCCACACCCACCATGACGCCTCGTCATCCGGCTCGCCCTGGGCGATCCAGAGATAACCGACCGCTGTCCCGGCGCTGTCGACGACGTCGAACACGGAATTGGCGGCGGTCGGACCAGCAGGGAAGACGCCGTCGAGTGCGTCCAGGGCTTGGCGATGCGCGGCTTCCGGTGATGCACCGGTGGCGACGAGATCTGCTATGAATTCGGTCCGGCTCCGGTCGAGCCATTCCGGGAACCGTTCTGCGGTCATCGGTACAAGTCGGATACTCATGCACCCAGTGTGGCAAGGGGGCCGCCAGTATGCGCTCCCCGCGGTGAGCAGGGTCATTCCGCCTTTCTGCCGTCCGGTTCGCCACCGGAGGCAGTCCCAGGAGCTGGTCGTGCGACCGCGCTTCGGCGCGGGGTTGTAGGCTGCGAATGCCGGTCCTGATGATCGGGGTCTCAATCCTTGCCTGCGGAGCACCGCGGCGCTTCGCTTCCATTGGCGCGCCGCGGTTGTGCCCTGCGCCGGCGGGGTGTCATCTGGGGGAAGGGTCTTGGCTTGGAGCGCCGAACGTTCATCAGTGCAATCGTGGCCGGCGGCGTCGTATTTGGGCTTGCCGGTTGCAGACAGCCCGCCCGTATCGCCACAGAGGCTTTACGCACGGCAGCGCCCACCGGTTCCCCTGTTCCGACGTCAGTCCCTCCCCCGGCACCGCCGGCACCGGTTCCATCACCCGTGCCACCTGCTGTGCAGAAGGTTCCGCTACCGGCTGGTGTCATCACGGGTCTGCCCACGTCCGAGCAGCTTCTTGCGTGGACAGTCGACGACGGATCCGACAGCGAGGTCGTCCGGCGCTATCTCGACTTCGCTCGCACAAGCGGTACCCGGCTGACCTTCTTCCTCAACGGCTCCTACCCCGGGTGGTCCGAGCACGCAGAACTGCTCGCACCGCTTGTAGCCTCCGGCCAGGTCCAGCTCGGCAACCACACGTGGTCCCACGCCGACCTCACCGCCCTCAGCGACGCGGAGATCATCGCCGAGTTGCAACGGAACCACGACTTCATCGTCTCCACGTTCGGCACTGATCCCCGCCCGTACTACCGGCCCCCGTACGGATACAGGGACGAACGGACCGATGCGGCGGCGGCCTCGATCGGCTACACCTCCCCCGTCATGTGGTACGGGTCCCTGGCCGATTCGGCACTTCGGACCGACCAGGAAATCCTCGACCTCGCCCACCAATGGTTCCTGCCCGCCCACATCGTGATCGGACACGTGAACTTCCTCCCGGTCACACGGGTATTCCCCCAACTCGAACAGCTCATCACAGACCGTGGGCTGACCACGGTCACGCTGAACGACATCTTCGACACCTGAACCGATCGACACCAGGGGCTCTGAGGGCTTGGCCTACGGGCAGGTACTTCGGGGTGCTATTTTGGGCGCAGTGACATTCTTCTTTTCTCTGTGATCCAGAGTCGATGCAGCGGTTCCCGCGCGCTTCCCTCGGAAGCGGTGATCCCGTGTGCCGTCCAGGGAACTCCCTCGCGAGTTCCCCGCTCCCGGCCTCCCACCGAACCGACCCAGAGAAGATCCCATGCCCTCCACCTCGAAGAACGTCACCGCGCCCTCCGTCCCTGCTCTGAACAGGGAGTGGTTGCGCCCTGACTGCAGCAACTGCTTCGCGCTCTGCTGCACGGCCCTCGGCTTCTCCCGCACAATCGACTTCGCCGTCGACAAACCGGCGGGGACTCCCTGCCAGAACCTGGCGCCCGACTTCTCCTGCACCATCCATGACAGCTTGCGGCCGCGAGGCTTTCGAGGATGCACCGTCTTCGACTGCTTAGGAGCCGGGCAGAACGTCTCCCAGAACCTCTTCGGAGGAATCAGCTGGAAAGCGAGCCCAGAGACAGCGCAACAGATGTTCCCGGTGTTCGAGATCGTCCGGCAGCTCCACGAGATGCTCTGGTACCTGGTAGAAGCCGACACTAGGACCTTCGACCCGGACACCTCGTACCAGATCGACCAGCTCAGACGAACCATCGACCGTGCGATGACCGACACGCAGCAGGTCCTCTCCCTGGACCTCGGCGATCTGCACGCCCGAGTTCGGTCCGTGCTGATGGACGTCAGCGAAGAAGTGAGAGCGTCCTATCTCGCCACCGGGGACGACCATCTGGAGGTGGCGTTCACTCCCGGGGCCGACCTCATGGGCAAGAAGTTACGGTCCCGCTCACTGTGCGGGGCGAACCTTCGAGGTGCCTACCTCATCGCCGCCGATCTCCGGGGCTCCGACCTATCGGGTGCAGACCTCCTCGGCGCCGACCTCAGAGATGCACGTTTCGAAGGGGCCGACCTGTCCAGAGCCCTCTATCTGACCCAGGCCCAACTCAACGCCGCCCGAGGCAACACGAGCACACGCCTGCCCCCCGACCTCGACAGTCCTTCTCACTGGTCGGACAGCAGCCAGGAGCGCACCTGACGGACGATCGACTAAGCGCTAGAACTCACCGGAGTTTCATCCCGGAAACGGACGTACCATCGGGCATGGCTCGTTTCGGGATGAAAATGGCGTGCACGTTCCTGGCCCTTCTGGGACTGACGGTGACAGGAATGGCTCCGGTGGCAGCGGCCCCGTCACCCAGTACCACGGACGTGGTGGGAAACGACGTTTCCTGGCCCCAGTGCGGCAAGACCCTTCCCAGTTCGACAGGGTTCGCGATCGTGGGCGTGAACGGCGGACTGGCCAACAACACCAACCCCTGCCTGGGGGATCAACTCAAGTGGGCCCTTAGCTCTACCGGGGCACAGTCCAAGATCGCGTTGTACGTGAACACGGCCAACCCAGGCCATGCGGGCTCCTGGTGGCCGTCGTCCAACACCTATGAGGGCGTGGTGGTTTCCAATCCCTATGGGACATGCGCAGGTGCCGTCGACCGCGCATGCTCTTACATGTACGGATATGTGAGGGCCTATCAGGACGCTAAAGATCGAGGCGTAGTGAGCCCCGGCTCGTATTTCTGGTGGCTGGACGTGGAGACGGGCAATAGCTGGCAGACCGACACAGCCCTGAACCGGGCGGACCTTGAAGGGATGGTCGCCTACTTCAAGAGCATCACCGCCAGATCCATGGGCGCCGGTGTAGGCATCTACTCGACCGGCTATCAGTGGGGCACCATCGCCGGGACCGTGCCATCCGCCAGCCCCCTCATGGGGCTGCCGAGCTGGCTAGCAGGTGCCAGGACCCTGCGCGGAGCGAAGTCGGACTGCTCTCTGCCGGGTCTGACGCCCACCAGCACGGTAACAATGACGCAGTATGTATCGGCCGGACTCGATTACGACTACCGCTGCCCCTAGTAGCACGCACCACACGGAAGCCGGTCTCTGATGGGGACGACCCCTAGGGCGTCGGCCCGACTCCTCCGCTCCCCTCTGGTGAGGAGCGCCATTCTGTCTGCCGTGGGAAGTACCGCCAGAGGCCCTCTGTGAGGACGTCCACCGCATCATCGGTCACGCTGATCGCGGTCTGGTCGTCGATGGCGTAGGACGGGTGGCGTATACCGGCGGCCCACTTCTCTGCTGCAGCGAGGGAGTTACCGGGTGCGCCCTCGGGCGCGAGGTGCGGGCAGATCGAGAAGGAGACCACTCCCAGTGCACTGTCATCACCCGTCGGAGGCTTCCAGCCGACGAACTCTCGACCGATCTGCGGAGTCATCACCATGCTGCCCGCGCTCATCCCGACCCACACAGTCCGTGTCAGCGACGGGAACATATCGGCCAGCCCCGACTGCTGCATCCAGTGGTTGAGGTAGAGGGCGTCCCCGCCCGCCGCCAGCAGCACATCGGTTTCGAGCACGAGTGGCTTCCACCGCTCTTCATCGATGCTCGGCAGCGCGGTCAGTTCCAGCACGCCGACGGATTTCCATCCCAGGTCGACCATGGGGTTCTCGGATCTTCCACTGATGAATTCCCACGCCCCGATGCCGGGGCCGATCCAGGGGTGACCGTATTGGGCGGTGGGGATGCACAGTGCGGTGGACGCGCTGATCCGCTTGCCGAGAAGGTCTTCGAGCGCCCTGAGAATCGTCGGATTGGTGACGCCTGCCGAGGTAAGAAGAAGCTTCACGGCGCGATCCTAACGGCCCTAGCTGTTCCGGCCCCGTGCCGCGACGGCCCAGCGCTCCTCTGCGACGCCGCCGCGCACCGCGTGCACCTCGTCCACGAGGTTGATCGTCAGGCACACGTGGTTGGGCACTACCCGCAGCCGCGCACCCAGCGGTGGCAGGTCCTGCCCGGACGGCCACTCGACGGTGGCGTGGTGCTCGGAGAGCGCCACGACGCGTGCGTCCGGGTGGTCCAGGAGCCGCCCGTACCCTGTGGCCCACGCCGCACGGTCGGTGCCCAGGACCTTGCTGCCGGCGTCCACGATGAACCGGGGCTCCCCCGCCGGTCCGGGCCGACGGCTGACGACCGTGCTCTCGACGGTCAGCGCGATGTCCTCCGGCCTGCAGTGGCCGAGTTCCCACTGCTGGGCGTCCCCGAACACGTAGACGCCCGGGCGCAGTTCGGTCAGGGTGTCGCCTGAGGATGACAGGGCCGACGGCGTCGACCCCCCACTGACCTCGAGCTCGGTGAAGCCGGCGTCCCGCAGGGAAGCAGCGGCCGCAGACAGGGCCGCGTCCTCGTCAGCAACGGCGGGCGCTGCCGCCCCCGGTCCGTAGCTGTGGCCAGGGAACGTGAACACCCCGGTGACGGACAGGCCCGCTGACGCCGCGGCCCGGGCGACGCCGGCGGCCTGGAGCGGCAGCACGCCGCTACGGTGGTGGCCGCTGTCGATCTCGACCCGCACCGCGATGCGTGAAGCTGCAGCTCCGAGGCTGCGGGCCACCTGCTGCGCACCCTCGGCGGAATCGACGCCCACCGTCACCCGCGCGACGTCGGCGAGCGCGAGGAGCCGCCCGGCCGCCCGCTCGTCGACCCACAGCGGGTATCCGATGAAGATGTCCGTGATCCCGTGGGCGGCGAAGACCTCCGCCTCACCGATCGTCGCGACCGTCAGTCCGACGGCGCCGGCCGCCACCTGCCGGTGCGCGATCCCGGGGATCTTGTGGGTCTTGGCATGCGGCCGTAGGGAGAGTCCCCGGACCTGCGCGAACGAGGCCATGGCGTTGATATTGCGCTCCAGGACATCGACGTCCACGACGACGACAGGCGTCGCTGCAGGGGTGACCGCGTCGGTCGAAGCGCTGATCATCTGGCCGATCACGCGTCGAAGTGGGTTTCGGGAAGCTCCTGGCCGATCGACGTGACGACCGCTGCGGCGATGTCCGCGAGCTTGATGTTCCGCCCGCTGGACGCAGCCTTGAGGATCGTCATCGCGGTGTCGTGACTGCACCGGTTCTGCCCCATGATGATGCCGGCCGCGACGTCGATCGTGGTGCGCGAGTTCATCGCGGACCGGAGCTGTTCCCCGGTGTCGGCGAGATGGGCGACCCGCACGGCCATGCGCAGGGATTTCGAAGCTTCCCGGGCAAGGTCCACTGCGGCAGCGATGACCGCCTCATCGAAGGCATTCGGCTGCGTCGAATACAGATTCAGACCGGCTGCGGCGAGCCCGTCGAGTGGAATCGGGACACCGAGCGCCGAGCGGATCCCGTGCTCGGCGATGGCCCTCGTGTAGTCCCCGAAACGGGATTCGCTGCGGAAGTCGGCCACGACGTAGACCTGGCCCTCGCGGGCTGCGCGGAGGCACGGGCCGTCGTCGAACTGGTACTGGACCTCGTCCATCGACTGCGCCTGCTCACTGCTGCTCGCCACGCTTCCCTTGGCGCGCGGCCGCAGGAGGGTGACCCCGCAGAACACCTCGCTGCCCTCGGACGACAGGGCATCCGCGGCGAGCTTCGCCAGCCCGTCGAGGAACTCGTTCACATCAGAGCTCTCCAGCACCATGTCCTGCAGCATCCCGGGCAGGGAGACTTCACCGAGTATCTGGTCGTCAGCCACTGCTATCCACCTTCTGCTGGTGTCGGGGCCGCCGGCACGTGGCCCGTTGTTTGCCACGCTACCCGTATGCCGGGCCCGCGGGAAAGAAACATCCTGAGCCCCCGTCCGGTAGCCGGATCGGACCGAGTCCGGACCGAACGACGACGGCGCAGGCGCCTGCGGGCGCGCTGCGGCCGCGCGCGTGCCGGAGAACTAGGAGGCGCGTCCTGCAGGAGTCAGGCCGCCGGAGCAGGCAGCGCCGGGCTCGCGCGTCTGCTCGCCCTGGATGTACTTGTCGAGGAAGGTGGCGAGCCGCGCGTCGTCGGCGGACTCCACCTTCAACTGCAGGCCCCAGGCGCTGGCAGCGACCGGCGAGTCGAGGTCCGGGTACGGGCTGAGCAGCACGTACTCGCGCTTACCCACGAGCTCGGTCAGCTTGTCGATCTCTCCCTGGCCGATGTCCGGGTTGTAGGTGATCCAGACGGCACCGTGCTCCATGGAGTGGACGGAGTTCTCGTTGGGCAGGGCCTCGGTGTAGACGCCGCAGTTGGTCCAGATGGGAGCATGATCCCCTCCGACGGGAGGCGACTGCTCGTACTTCACAGGTGTGTCGACGTGGTCGAACGTCACGTCCGGGTACTCCTGGACGCCCTCGATCGGCTGGGCCGCGGCGTCCTCCCGCTCACGGTTGACCTGGACCTGGTTCACGATCACGAGGGTCACCGCGATGATGATCGCCAGGATGACCGCGCCGATACCACCGAAGATCAGGGCGTTGCGCTTCCGCTCGCCCGCCCGCTGCTGGGCTTGGATGGCGGCCAGGCGCGCTTGGCGGTCCTGGTTCTCCTGAGACCGTTTCTTGTTCAACGAGATGTCCTTCGGTGCTGGGGTGGCTGCGGCGTTCACCGCGGATCGGATATCGCCGGAACCCAATGTACCGGCGGGGCGCGCCGGTCCCTTAACCGGCGCGGCCCGGGAGCGCCCTACAGGGCGTCGAGCATGGTCTGCATGAGGGTGATCTCCGCCTGCTGGCCCGACTGGATCTTCGTGGCCAGCGAGCGCACCTGGTCGGTCTCCGCCAGTTCCACACCGGCCTGGGCCATCTCCACGCCCGCCGTGTGGTGGCGGATCATGAGGGTGAGGTAGAGCCGCTCCGCGTCATCGCCGCGGGCCGCGCGGAGTTCGTCGAGCTGCTCCTGCGTGGCCATGCCGGGCATGAGCCCGTCGGGACCCAGCATCGAGGCGGCATCGTCGTTCCCGGATCCCATGTCCATTCCGGCATGATCGCCGGAACCGGCCATCCACTCCATGCGCGGCTGGGAACTGCTCTGGCTGAGGTTCCATTCCTCGAGCCAGGCATACATCTGCCCGGCCTGCTGCTGCTGCGTGAGGGCGATGTCGTAGGCGATCGAGCGGAGCGTCTCATCGGTCACGTTGTCGCGCACGATCATGGACATCTCGACGGCCTGGTTGTGGTGCACCTGCATGTCGCGGGCGAACCCCGCGTCCGCACTGGTGGTACTGGGAGAGGAGGGACCTGCGGAGACGCGCCCAGCCGTGAAGGCCAGCGCGAAGAGGGCGAGTACGGCGATTCCGGCGAGGAGCAGGAGGACTCGCTTCTGCCAGCCCGACAGCGAGAGGGTCATGGACGTCCTTGGGTCGGAGATGTTCCGGTCAGCCACGGTACGGGACTCCGCTGGGCGTTTCCTCGACGCGGGGAGCGCAGGGAATAGTATCGGGGGCTGGCCAGTTATACCCCCTAAGGGTATATTGAAGACGACACGAGGAGCGAATTCATGACCACCGGCACCCAGAACCCGACACCGCACGGCTACACCGCGGACAAGGACGCATACCTCAAGAGGTTGCGCCGTATCGAAGGCCAGGTGCGTGGCATCGCGCGCATGGTCGATGAGGACCAGTACTGCATCGACATCCTCACGCAGGTAGCGGCCGTCAACAAGGCTCTCCACGCCGTGTCGATGGGCCTGCTCGAGGAGCACATCTCGCACTGTGTCGTCGGAGCGGCTCAGGAAGCCCAGGACTCCGGCAGCAGCGACGCCGTGCAGGAGAAGGTCCAGGAGGCGACGGCGGCGATCGGCCGGCTCCTGCGCTAGCAGAACCCATCCAGTTACACCCCTATCCGATCCCCCAGGAGGACACCATGAGCACCACCACGATCAGCATCACCGGAATGACCTGCGGCCACTGCGTCAGCGCCGTGAAGAATGAACTGTCGGAGCTCCCCGGCGTCGAGAACGTCGACGTCGACCTCGTCAACGGCGGCACCTCCACGGCCACCATCTCGTCCTCCGCTCCGCTGGACGCCGCGTCGATCGACGAAGCCGTCGCCGAGGCCGGCTACAGCGTGGTGCCCGCCGGTTCCTGACATGGCGACCCAGCAGATTCCGGTGCAGGGCACGGAGCAGGAGCAGCGCGTCGTCGAGCTCTCCATCCAGGGCATGACGTGCGCCTCCTGCGTGGCACGCGTCGAGCGGAAGCTCGGCAAGCTCGACGGCGTGGAGGCGAGCGTCAACCTCCCGCTGGAGAGCGCCGTCGTCCGGGTCCCCGCGTCCGTGAGTGACCAGGACCTGATCGACACCGTCGTGGCGACCGGCTACGGCGCCTCCGTGGTGCATCCGGACTCCGCGGGAATGGCCGATCACGAGGTCGCGCCGTCGCTCCTCGGAGCCCGCCTGGCCCTGGCCGCCATCCTGTCCGTGCCGGTGCTGCTGATCTCCATGGTTCCCGCCCTCCAGTTCCCGGACTGGGGCTGGGTGGTCTTCGCGCTGTCGCTGCCGGTGGTGACCTGGTCGGCCTGGCCGTTCCACCGGGCCGCCGCCATCAACGCGCGCCACCTGTCCTCCACCATGGATACCCTCGTCTCGATCGGGGTCACGGCGGCCTTCCTCTTCTCGGCCTGGCAGCTCTTCGCGGATCCGGCCATGACCCGGCACGCGGGCATGGCCGGCATGGACATGACAGAGCACTCCCTCTACTTCGAGGTGGCCTCCGTCGTCGTGACGTTCCTGCTGCTCGGCCGCTTCCTCGAGGCGTCCGCCAAGCACCGCGCCGGGGATGCCCTGAAGTCGCTCCTGGACCTCGGCGCCAAGGAGGCCCACGTGCTGCGCACCGTCGACGGCGAGCGCACGGAGGTCACACTTCCCGCCACTGCGCTGATCCCCGGCGACGAGTTCGTCGTCCGCCCGGGCGAGAAGATCGCGACCGACGGCGTCGTCACCGAGGGCGCGAGCGCCGTCGACACCGCCCTGCTGACGGGTGAGAGCATCCCGGTCGAGGTGACTCCGGGAGACGTCGTCACGGGCGCCACGATCAACACGTCCGGCAGGCTCGTGGTGAGGGCCACCCGCGTCGGCGCCGATACGGTCCTGTCCTCCATGGGCCGCCTCGTCAGCCAGGCGCAGAGCGGCAAGGCGCGGATCGCACGGCTCGCGGACCGCATCAGTGCGGTCTTCGTCCCGGTGGTCCTCGTTCTCGCTATGGTGACCTTCGTCCTGTGGCTCGTGCTCACCGGCGACCTCGACGCGGCCTTCACCTCATCCGTCACCGTCCTGGTGATCGCCTGCCCGTGCGCCCTCGGCCTCGCGACACCGACAGCGCTGCTGACGGGTACCGGCCGCGGCGCCCAGCTCGGCATCCTCATCCGCGGGCCCCAGGTCCTCGAGGACACCCGGACCGTGGACACCATCGTGCTGGACAAGACCGGTACGGTCACCACCGGCACCATGGCCGTCGACGACGTCGTCGTCCTGTCCTCGACCTCGGTCACCGACCTCCTGCGCCTCGCCGGAGCCGTCGAGGCCGCGAGCGAGCACCCGATCGCCCAGGCCATCGCCCGGCACGCCGCCGGGAACGGCAGACTCCCGGAAGTCCACGACTTCTCGAGCGCCCCCGGAGGCGGCGTCCGCGCGACCGTCGGGGATGTCGTCGTCACGGCCGGGCGGACCGGCTGGCTCGACCGGAACGGCATCCGTCCCACGGAGACGCAGGCAGCCGCCCTCGGCGCCGCGGAAGACGCGGGCACGACGGCGGTATGGGTCGCCGTCGATGACGACGTCGCGGGATTCATCACGCTGTCCGATACCGTCAAGGACGGTTCGGCCGCCGCCATCGGCCGCCTGCGCCGCCTCGGCCTGCGGCCCGTCCTGCTCACGGGCGACAACCTTGCGGTCGCCCTGCAGGTGGCAGCGACCGTCGGGATCGACGCCGCGGACGTCCGCGCAGGCGTCACCCCGGCGGGTAAGGTCGACGCCATCCGGGAGCTGCAGGCCGCCGGGGCGACCGTGGCCATGGCGGGTGACGGCGTCAATGACGCCGCGGCCCTGGCTCAGGCGGACCTCGGCATCGCGATGGGCTCGGGCACCGACGTCGCCATCGAGGCGGCCGACCTCACCGTGATGGGCAACAGCCTGGAGCAGGTGGCCCAGGCCATCGAGCTCTCGCGCCGCACGCTGGGCACCATCAAGGGCAACCTGTTCTGGGCATTCTTCTACAACGCCGTCGGCATCCCCGTCGCGGCACTGGGCCTGCTCAACCCGATGCTGGCCGGGGCGGCCATGGCCGCGAGCTCCGTGCTCGTCGTCGCCAACTCACTGCGGCTGCGCAGCTTCGGCAAGTAGGTTCGGGCGCCGCCGCCGCAGGTTCACACCGCGGAGGCGCCCCCGGCCGGCCCGCCTGCGTCGAGGTCGAGGTCGATGGGGAGCGACGGGGCGAGCCGGCGCAGCGACGTGAAGGTGGGCACGAGGGCGTCATACAGCTCGGCGAAGACCGGCAGCAGCGACGCGTACACCGCCGCCGCGGCCGGTTGCGGCCGCACGGTCTCCTCGATCTCGATCATGTCGGCGACGACATCGATCGATTCGATGAGGCCGAGGGCCTCCATCCCGAGCAGGGCCGCACCGAATCCCGAGCCCTCCTGCCCGTGGGCGAAGTCGATCGGCATCCCGAACGTGTCAGCGAGGATCTGGCGCCAGAGTGGGCTGCGCATGACGCCCCCGGTGGCCCGGATGCTGTTGACCTCGAGTCCGGCGGACCGCATGGAATGCAGCACCAGGGCCAACTGCAGGCTGACTCCCTCGAGTGCAGCCCGTACCAGATGCTCCCGGCGGTGGGCACGAGTGAGGCCGACGTAGGCGCCGCGCGGCAGCGAGCTCCAGTGGGGAGCCCGCTCGCTGAGGAGGTACGGCAGCATCAGCAGTCCTCCCGATCCGGGGGCCACTCGCGCTGCCAGGGCCAGCAGTTCTTCCTCGGGGGGCTCGGCCAGGTCCGGGGCGAGTGCATCGCCCGCCCACCCGAGCACCACTCCGCCGTTGTTGATCGCGCCACCGACCACCCAGCGGGTGGAGGTGAGCGCGTAGCAGAACACCCCGCCGAGCGGGTCGACCGCCGGGCGCTCGACCGCCACGCGCAGGGCCCCGCTGGTGCCGATCGAGCACGCCGCGACGCCGGGGCGCACCGCGCCGACCCCCAGGTTGGCGAGGGGACCATCCGCCGCACCGACGACCACGTGCGTCGCCGGGGGCAGGCCGACTGCGGCGGCGGTATCGTCGGTCAGCGCGGGCAGCACTGCGGTGGTGGGGACGATCTCCGGCAACTGCTCGGGCAGGATGCCGGCGATCGCGAGGGCCTCCTCGTCCCACGACAGCGTGCCCATGTTCATCAGGCCGGTCGCTGAAGCGATGGAGTGGTCCACGACCAGCGCGCCGCACATGTTCAGGAGCACGAATTCCTTGATGCCGACCCAGAACCCGACGCCCTCGCACAGCTTCGGCTCCTGCTCGCGGAACCACACGAGCTTGGGCAGGGGCGACATCGGGTGCACGGGTGTCCCCGTACGCCGGTGCAGGGCGAGCCCGCCGACCGAGGCGCGCAGCCGCTCGGCCTGGACGCGGGACCGCGTGTCGGCCCAGGTGATGACCTCGGTCAGGGGTTTCCCGGTCGGGGACAGCCCGATGACGCTGTGCATCGCCGAGCTGAAGGAGAGCCCGGCGACGCGGTGGGCGCCCACCTGGTGCACGACCTCACGCACCGACTCGATCGCCGCGGCCAGGATGAGCAGCGGGTCCTGGACAGCATGCCCCGGGTGGGGCTCCTCCAGGGGGTAGCCCACCGAATGGGACGCCTCGAGTGTGCCGTCCGTGCGGAAGGCCACCGCCTTGGTATTGGTCGTACCGAGGTCGACGCCGATCACGACCGGCGCGGTACCCGTGCGGGAGCTGCCGGGTGCAGGAGTGGTCATCGATCGCCGGTCCACAGGGAGATGACGACCTTGCCGGAGGCCTCGGAGTCCTTGGCGACGGCGAAGGCCTCGAGCGCCTGGTCGGCCGGCAGCTCATGGGTGATGACGTCCTCGATACCCGGTGTGTCGAGGAGCAGTTCGATGGCGTGGTCGATCTCGTCGTCGAACCGGAAGGCCCCGCGGAGCTGGAGCTCCTTGGAGATCAGCGGGGCGAGGTTGATGCCCCGGGGTTCGTTGGGGACCATCCCCACCTGGACGACGACGGCCGCCCGGCGCGCGGCCACCAGGGCAGCGCTGACGGCTGCGGGAACGCCGGAGCACTCGAGCACGACGTCGAACGCCAGGGCCGGCAGTTCATCGGTGCCGATTCGGACGGTGGAATGGGCTCCGAGCCGTCGGGCGCGTTCCAGGGGTCCGGGCAGCACATCGGTGGCCGTGACCTCGGCCGCGCCCTCCGCGATGCAGGCGGCCGTGGCGAGGAGACCGATCGGCCCCGATCCCGAGACCAGCACCCGCTTGCCCCGGACTCCTCCGGCGACCGTGATCCCGTGCAGTGCCACGGCGAGCGGTTCGGCGAGGGCCGCCCGCCGCAGCGACAGGCCGGCGGGGAGGGGGCGCACCATGTCCTTGTCGACGAGAAGGAATTCGCTCATCCCACCCTGCGTGTGCGGCCAGGTGGACGCGCTGCCGAGGTAGGCGCCCCCGGGCCACAGGTGGCGGCGGTCCTCGATGCCGGGCTCGGGATGTCCGAAGGTGGCGGGGTGCACGGTCACCGGGGTGCCCGGAGCGAGGTCGCCGGAAGGGTCCAGGTCCACGGTGCCGGACACTTCGTGACCCGGAACGAGCGGTTCGCGGACGACGTACTCTCCGTTGGCGCCCTCGTTGTAGTAGTGGAGGTCGGACCCGCAGACGCCGCCGAAGGCCATCCGGAGCCGGACCTGCCCTGGACCGGGCTCCGGCGTCGGAAGCTCGGTCTCGACGAGATCGAGCTTCCCGTTGATGACGAGCGCTTTCATGTAATGCCTTCCCTTTCAGTCGCCTGGCGACCGCGGCCGCCGGCGATGGCGTCAGACGACGGAGGTCATCCCGCCGTCGACGAAGATGTTCTGGCCGGACACGAACGTCGATGCGTCGGAGGCCAGGTAGATGAGGGTCCCGATGAGCTCCTCGAACTTCCCCCACCGCTGGGCGGGGGTGCGGTTGATGACCCAGGTGTTGAAGGCCTCGTCCTCGACCAGCGCCCGGTTCATCTCGGTCGCGAAGTACCCCGGAGAGATCGCGTTGACCTGGATGTTGAACCGGGCGAGGTCGGCCGCCATGCCCTTGGTCAGCATGATTACGCCGCCCTTGGTCGCGGAGTACGGCGCGATGGTCTGCCGGGCAAGCATCGACTGGACCGAGCCGATGTTGATGACCTTGCCCGAACCCCGCTCCGCCATCCGCCGGGTGACCTGCCGGGAGACGTAGAAGACGCTCGACAGGTTCGTCGTGACCATGTCGTCCCAGTCGGCCGGGTCGAAGTCGTTGAACGGCGCGCGCCGCTGGATACCGGCATTGTTGACGAGGATGTCCGGCACCCCGTGGTCCGCGACGAGCGCCGCGATACCCTCAGCGGCCGCGTCGGCATCCGTGACGTCGAACGTCGTGGTGGCCGGGACCGTGCCGGTCGCGTCACCGATGCCGGCGGCGGCCTTCGCCACAGCCTCCGCGTCGCGCCCGTGCACCACCACGCGGGCGCCGGCCTGGGCCAGACCCATGGCGAGGGCGTACCCCAGGCCTCGGGAGGAGCCGGTGACCAGTGCCAGCCGGCCCGTGATGTCGAATGTGCCGGGCGCCATCAGCCGAGCCAGAAGACGAGGAGCGTCAGCCCGAATCCGGCCACGGATTCGAGCGACTGCTGGACGGTCCAGGTCTTCAGCGTGGTCTTCACGTCCATGCCCATCAGCCGGCCGACGAGCCAGAAGCCGGAGTCGTTGACGTGGCTGGCGAACACGGACCCGGCCGCGCTGGCGAGCGTAATGGCGACGATCTCGAGGGGGCTGAACCCGCCGGCGACCACGGCGGGGGCCATGAGTCCGGCGGTGGTGACGAGTGCCACGGTTGCCGAGCCCTGCGCGACACGGAGGATGACGGCGATGATGTACGCGGCCAGGATGATCGGCAGGCCGATGGAGGCGAGGGAGTCCGAGAGCGCGTCGCCGATACCGGAAGCACGCAGGACGCCGCCGAACATGCCGCCGGCACCGGTGATGAGGATGACGGAGCAGACCGGGCCCAGCGCGGAGTCGAGCACCTTCTCCAGGGCCGTGCCGTTCTCACCGCGCCGGTGACCTAGGACAGCGGTCGCGACGAGCACGGAGATGAGCAGTGCCACAGGCGATGAGCCGATGACGGTCAGGACCTGCACCCAGGTCTGCTGCTCGGCGTCGACGACGCCCGCGGCGTCGAGGAAGTCCAGGCCGGTGTTCATGAAGATGAGCACGAGCGGCAGCAGCAGCATCCCGACGACGGTGGAGAACTTGGGCGGGTTGAGCGGCTGGTCCTCATCGATTGCACCGAACAGTGCCGGCACCGGAAGGATGTACTTGGTGGCGACGAACTTGCCCCACAGGTAACCCGTGACGTACCAGACCGGGAAGGCGATCAGCAGGCCGACCAGGAGCACCAGTCCGAGGTTCGCGCCGTAGAGCTCGGTCGCGGCAACTGGACCGGGGTGCGGCGGCACGAAGACGTGCATGACCGAGAAGGCGGTGGCGGCGGGGATGCCGTACAGCAGCACGTTGGTGCCACCCATGCGCCGGGCGACGGCGAAGATGATGGGCAGCATGACGATCAGGCCGGCATCGAAGAAGATCGGGAAGCCCATGATCAACGATGCGAGGCCGAGTGCGAACGGCGCACGCCGTTCGCCGAAGACGTCGACGAGCTTGTCCGCGAGGACTCTAGCCCCGCCGCTGTGCTCGATCATCTTCCCGAGCATCGCCCCGAGCCCGATCAGCAGTGCGACGGAACCGAGGGTGGTGCCGAAGCTGGTCACCAGCGTGGTGACGATCCCGCTGGCGGGGATGCCCGCTGCGAACGCGGTCACGAGCGAGACGAGGACCAGCGTGAGGAACGCGTGCACCTTGAATCTAATGACCAGGACGAGGATCAGGGCGATCGCGCCCGCCGCGATGCCCAGCAGGGGTCCAGCCCCCAGTGTTTGGGTCCAATCTTCCACAGAACTCTCCGTTGATGTTCAGCCCCCCGTGGGGCGGTTTTGCGCTTGGAGCGATAGTGTGTCACAAAGATCACACTTACAGCAAGAAAGATGACACCTTTGAGTCGCAGCATGCCCAACCTGTCGCCCGCTCCGGTGCTGCACAATTCCATCCTCGAACGTCTCGGCACGGAGATCGTCCAGGGCGTCCGACCGCCCGGCAGCGTGATCACGCTCGCCCGGCTGGAGGACGAGGCCGGGGTCTCCCGGACGGTGATCCGCGAGGTCGTCCGGATTCTCGAATCGATGGGCATGGTCGAGTCACGGCGGCGCGTCGGTGTGACCGTGCTCCCCGCCACGTCGTGGAGCGTCCTGGATCCCCAGCTGATTCGCTGGCGGTTGACGGGAGCGGAACGGCACGCCCAGCTCCACCGGCTGACCGAGATGCGGCTCGCCCTCGAACCGACGGCCGCCCGCCTCGCCGCGCGCCGGGCGACGGCGGAAGTAGGAATAGAGCTGCTCGAACTCGCCAGTCGCCTGCGCGTCCTCGGAGAGGCGGGCCGGGGCCATGAGCCGCCCTATCTGGAGGCCGACATCGCGTTCCACGCCTTGCTGCTCGCAGCAAGCGGCAATGACATGATCGCGTCCCTGCACGGAATCGTCACGGAGGTGCTGGCGGGCCGGACCGACCTCGGCCTGAGTCCGGCAGACCCGGTCCCCGATGCGTTCGACAACCATGAGGCCATCGCCCGCGCCATTCTAAACCGCGACGAAGACCGTGCGGAGCAGTACGCCAAGGCCGTCGTCCTGGAGGTGTGGCAGGAACTGGGCAACCTCTGAGCGACCGGGCGGTTCCCGTTCCGGCGGCCCGCACTCCGGCGGATCAGCCAGGCAGGCCGGCCGCGTGGACCAGTCCCCGGAGTGTTTCCGCGTTCCGCACGGCGTGGCCGCCGCCGTCGTTGTTGAAATACACGTAGACGTCCTGGCCGGAACGGTGCCACTCCAGGATCCGCTCCGCCCACCAGCGCAGGTCCGCATCGGAGTACGAGCCCGCGTACAGATGCTCGTGGTCCGGCCCGTGCAGCCGCACGTACACGAAGGGCGCCGTCGTCCTCAGGATGCACGGCAGGCCGGCGCCGCTCATCACGCAGTATGCAGCCTGGTGTCGCCCGAGCAGCTCGTAGACGGCGTCGTCGTCCCAGCTCCGATGGCGGAACTCGACGGCCACCCGGATCCACCACGGCACACGGGACAGGAAGTAGTCCAGGCGGGCGTCGTCGCGCTCCAGAGTCGGCGGGAGTTGGACGAGCAGGACGGCTCGCCGGTCGCCCAGCTCATGCCAGCAGCGGGCGATCCGCTCGATCCAGACCTCCGGCGCGTACAGCTTCTTGCCGTGCGTCAGCCCGCGCGGCGCCTTCACGGACAGCGCGAACCCGGGGGGAAGACGACGGTGCCAGCCGGCGAAGGTCGTATCGCGCGGCCAGCGGTAAAAACTGGCGTTCAGCTCCACGGTGTCGAATCGGGCCGCATAGTGGTCCAACCGCTTCGCTGACGGCGTGCCCTGCGGATAGCAGATGCCGTTCCAGTGGTCGTAACTCCATCCGGAGGTACCGATGCGGATTTCGCTCACCGTCGCCACACTACCCAGCGCCGTCCGCTCCCGTTCTTTCGTCGTCGGTCTTGAGCGCAGGGTTCGGGCACCGTACGGTGTTCGAACGGCAAGCACATCAGGAGATGACATGTCCCTCGTCCGCGTGCACAACTTCTCGGTCTCCCTCGACGGCTTCGGCACCGGCGAGGGCCAGCAACTCGACGCCCCCTTCGGCCACGCGGGCTCGCGGCTGATGGAGTGGGCTTTCGGGACGCGCACCTTCCGCGAGATGGGCATCCCCGGGGAGTCGGAAGGATCCTCGGGCGTCGACGAGGCGTTCGCCCGCGGGTGGGCGCCCGGGATCGGCGCGGAGATCATGGGGCGCAACAAGTTCGGTCCTCATCGCGGCCCCTGGGAGGACGAGGAATGGAAGGGCTGGTGGGGCGACAACCCCGTCTTCCACACCCCTGTCGTGGTGCTGACCCACCATCCTCGGCCGGTACTCGAGATGGAGGGCGGGACGACCTTTCACTTCGTCGACGCCGATCCAGGGTCCGCGCTCGAGCAGGCGCGCGCCCTGGCGGGCGACCTCGACATCCGGATCGGTGGCGGCGTCAGCACCATCCGACAGTTCCTCGCGGCGGACCTGATCGACTCCATGCACATCGTCGTGGTGCCGATCGTCCTGGGCCGGGGCGAACGGCTCTGGGATGGGCTCGAAGGACTCGAAGACCGCTTCGAGATCGAGGCGACCCCTTCTCCGCGCGGAGTGCTGCATATGGTCTTCACGCGGAGGGCCCGGTAGGGCACAGCGAGCGGTGACCCCTACGAGCGCTCGGGGCACGTCCTTGACTGGTCGATGCACCGGCAGTGACCGCCCGTGCGATGGATCAGTGGTGGTACTGGTGGACGACGGCGTGGCCCTTGCCGCGGCTGATCAGCCACCGGTTCACGGGGGTGGTGATCAGAAAGGCCAGGACCAGCGAGGCGGCAAGGGACATCCAGAACAGGACAGAGGCGATGCCGGCGTCCATGGCGCCCGGGATGGTGAGCATCGCGGTGTTGTCGATGATCTCCATCACCGCGATGGAGATGGTGTCCGCCGCGAGGGCTACCTTCAGTGCGCTGCGCCAGGGCACCCCGGCACGGAGAACTCCGCGCATCGTGAGTGCGTAGCCGAAGACGAACGCCAGTGCGACGGACAGGACGACCGTCACCAGGTCGTGCAGGCCGAGGCTGGTGCCGATCACCATGCCCAGGACCTCACCGATGGCACATCCGGTCAGGCAGTGCAGGGTGGCTGTAGCGGCCATCGACCAGGAGGTCGCCGACGGCCCTCCGTCCTGGCCGTGGTGATCGTGATGGGCGGAATGCAGGTGCTCGCTCATTCTTCCTTCTCCTTCAGCTGGTGCCGTATCCGGCGGCGGCTTGGAATTCCGCCGGCGCCGTCCTATACCCCCACTGGGTATGAGCATAGCGCATACCCCCCGGGGGTACCAGCCCTGCCCTGTCTTCGTCCAAATCCGCCCGGGACGACGCACGCCGGCATCTAACCTCCCGGAGCGCCGGGTGAGGGAAGAGCCTCGAAACGCCGTCGGTATTCCGTGGGCGTGGTCCTGAACGCTGCCGCGAAGTTCTGCCGCATCGTGACAGCGCTGGCGAACCCGCTGGCCGCAGCGACCCGGTCCATCGGCAGGTTCGTCTCCTCGAGCAGCCTGCGACTCTCGTCGAGCCTCCTGCTGCGCACCCATGACGCAGGGGTTGTCCCCGTGCTCGCACGGAAGGTCCGGACGAAGGTACGCCGACTCAGATGCGCCCGTGCCGCCAACTGTTCGATGGTCAGCGGCTCGGCGAGGTTCTGGAGTGCCCACTCGACCACGGCCGAGATCGGGTCCTCGCGACGCTGGGGTGGAAGGGGACGCTCGATGTACTGGGCCTGGCCCCCTTCGCGGTGCGGTGCCACGACAAGCGCACGCGACACCGAGTTGGTCGCCGCCGCGCCGAGATGCCTGCGCACCAGGTGCAGGCAGGCGTCGATGGCCGAAGCGGTCCCGGCCGACGTGATGACGTCCCCGTGATCGATGTACAGGACGGATGCGTCCGTCCGGACGTCCGGACGCCGCTCCGCCAGGGCATCCACGACCTTCCAATGCGTGACCGCCCGCCGCCCGTCGAGCAACCCGGTGTCAGCAACGGGAAGAGCGCCCATGCAGAGCCCCGCGATCGTCGCACCCCGCTCGTGGGCTGCCCTCAGGACATCCTGCAGTCCGTCCCCGGCGACCCTTCCGTCCTCGAACCACGAGGGCACGACGACGATGTCGGCATCACCGGAGACCCGCGGTCCCGCGACGCCGCCGATGAGGTAGCCCTCCGCGGTCCGGACAGCCCCCGCCCTGTCCGAGAACAGGGTCGTCGTCCACTGCTCGTACCCCTGCCGCCTGACCTCGTCGAAGACCATCTGCGGCACCGCGAGATGGAACATCGGCACGCCGTCGAAGGCGTAGATGGCGATGTGCACGGATCCTCCGATCACTGAAGCGCTGCCGTCGAGCGCCTGTCCGGCACGGGGACCGCGTCCCGACCAGGGCTCCCGGGGCCGATGACATGTTGGCGCAAATCCATCGTAGGTCAGCAGTCGTGCCACTCCCACAGGACGGCGGCGGGGCGAAGAATGAAGGAATGCTGTCACCGGACGGCACCGGAAGCCAAGGAGAACCCCTCATGACCGCACCCCGTCGCGCACTCGTCATCGTCGACGTCCAGCAGCAGTACTTCGACGGCCCGCTGGAGATCCAGTACCCGCCGCACACCGAGTCGCTGCCGAACATCGTGCGGGCGATCGACGCCGCCACCGCTGCAGGCATCCCCGTCGTCGCCGTCCAGCACAGTGCGGGAGAAGGCGCTCCCGTCTTCGATCCGGGGTCCCCTGAGTTCGCACTCCACCCCGAGGTGGAGCAGCGCAAGGCAGAGAGCTGGAAGTTGCTCACCAAGCAGTACGGCTCCGTGTATGCCGGCACCGATCTCGCCGACTGGCTGGGAGGGCAGCAGATCGACACGGTCACCCTGGTCGGTTACATGACGAACAACTGCATCCTTGCCTCCTCCGTCGAGGCGGAGTTCCTCGGCATCAGCACGGAGGTCCTGTCGGACGGCACCGGCGCCATCAACCTCGCCAACGAGGCGGGCTTCGCACCCGCACAGGCCGTGCACGAGACGCTGATGGCCCTTCTGAACTCCAACTGGGCCAAGGTCTCCACAACCGGGGCATGGACCGAGGCGCTCGCGGCCGGACAGCCGCTCGCGGGAAGCGACCTGGGCAGCTCCGCTCTGGCCGGCGCCGAGCGCGCTTCGCGGACGGACGCCATGCGGGTATGAGGCAGCGGCGGCGCGCCGGACACCACAGCCGCCGTCAGGGCCTCGGCAGCGGCTCCACGGGATTGGGCTGGTCCAGCACGGCTGCCCGGGGGGCTTCGGCGCTGCGGAGCTCGTCCAGCCGCACGCACACCACGCCTGCGACGATCAGGAGTCCGCCGAGCAGCTGCAGGGCACCGGGCAGCTCGCCGAGGATCAGCCATGCCGCGAGCACGGCGAACATCACCTCGGTGAGCGCCACGAAGCTCGCCACCTTGGACCCGAGGCGCTGGGCGGCGAGGATACCGCTCACGTACGCCGCCACCGTCGCCACGAGGACCAGAACGGCGACGGGCACGATCCAGCTGTAGGTGCCTCCGGCCAGCGAGACGTCCGCGAACACGAACCGGAACGGCATGATCCCCGTCAGCCCGAGGACCAGGATGCTCGCGGCCGCGACCACCATTCCCCCGCCGGCCATCACGAGCGGAGGGAGCGATTCGTCCACCCGCGCGGACATGAGGAAGTACACGACGAGGCACACGGCGGCGGCGATCCCGAAGAGGATGCCGACCGGGTCGAGCCGGGTGTCGCCGGTGAGGTCCAGGACCAGCAGGAGTCCGAGGATGGCCGTGACGGCCCCGACGATCGTGAGGGTCTGCGGCGCCTTCCGCGAGCGCAGCCACAGGAAGCCGACGAGCAGCACGGGCGCCAGGTACTCGAGCAGGAGCGAGACTCCGACGGACATGCGCTGGACGGCGTTGAAGTAGAACAGCTGGCACAGGGCGATGGCGGTGGTGCCGTAGATGGCGATGGTCAGCGCATTGCCGCGGAGCGTGGCCCAGCGTCCGCGCATGGCGATCAGCACCGGGACGAGCAGCACGAGGGCCGCTCCTCCGATCCGGAGGCCGACAGCGGCACCGGGGCTCCAGCCGATCTCGAGGAGGGACTTGGCGAACGGGCCCGAGACGCCGAACGTGGCTGCCGAGACGAGTGCCATCCAGAGGCCGGCGGCGGGGCGCAGGGTCACGTCCACTCCTTCGGATCGATGATTGGTGTCATGGGTGACAAGTAGTTATGGTCGTGACACTAGAGGTGCGCGATGTCAGGAGTCAACATGTCTTTCACCTATGACACGGAAGTGGCGCTCGCGTCAGCCGCCGCACTCATCAACACCGCCAGGGAGGACGCCGACCCGCTCGACACCCTCGAGGGGCTCGACCGCTTCCTCGCCGAGCAGCGCTTCTCCGGTTCCCGGACGCACACGGAGGCCGAACTCCAGGCGGTCCGTGCCCTGCGTGACGAGCTCGAGGTGATCTGGTTCGCGGAGGAGGACGACGCCGTCGGGCTGGTGAACGCGATCCTTCGCCGCACCAACGCACTCCCCCAGCTCGTCCGGCACGACGAGTGGGACTGGCACCTCCACGCCACCGCGCCCGAGGCTCCCCTCGAGGAGCGCATGGCCACGGAGGCCGCCATGGCCCTTGCCGACGTGATCCGCGGACACGAGCTCGACCGCCTCCACTCCTGCGCGGCCGAGGACTGCGACGGCGTGGTGCTGGATCTGAGCCGCAACCGGTCGCGGCGCTTCTGCGACACCGGCAACTGCGCCAACCGGACCCACGTGAAGGCATACCGCGCCCGGAGGGCCCGGAGCGCGTAGGCACGGAAACGTATCACTTCGATAACGTTCTCCTGAAGTCTTGATGAAACGCTTGTCAGTGGATATGTTGTCTTCGCCTACATATTGTCGATGGCAACGTCGACCGGGCGCTACAGCGTTGTTTCAGCTCGATCCAGCCGGAAGGGACACCAGAGGCGACCCGCCGTCATCGCCGGCTCGTTCCTCTGCACACCCCCATCGGTCGGGTCCTTTTCAAAGGCACTACCCATGACCACGATCAAGAATGTCTCGGCCTTCCTGCTGGCAGTCGGTGTCGCAGCGGGAGTGTCGGCCTGTGCGCCGGCAGGATCGACCGCCCCCGAAGCCGAGGGCGACGACGCCACCACCACCTGCAACGTCGGTATCTCCATGCCCACCCGAAGCCTCGAGCGCTGGATCAACGACGGCGAGGGACTCAAGGAGAAGCTCGAGGCGGCCGACTGCACCGTCGACCTCCAATACGCCGACAACAAGACGGACCAGCAGATCAGCCAGATCCAGAACCAGGTGGCGGGCGGAGCGAAGATCCTCGTCGTCGCAGCGATCGACGGCCAGACGCTCGGCCCCGCGCTCGAGGACGCCGCATCCCAGGACGTCAAGGTCATCGCCTACGACCGGCTGATCAACGGCACAGAAGCCGTGGACTACTACGCCACGTTCGACAACTACAAGGTCGGCCAGCTCCAGGGCCAGTTCATCGAGGAGAAGCTCGGCCTCGCCGACGGCAAGGGCCCCTTCAACCTCGAGCCCTTCGCCGGCAGCCCCGATGACAACAACGCCGCGTTCTTCTTCGCCGGCGCCTGGGACGTCCTGCTGCCCTACGTCGAGTCCGGCAAGCTGGTCGTCCCCTCCGGGAAGTCCCCCGCCGACAACGACGGCTGGAAGGCCATCGGAATCCTCGGCTGGGGCTCGGATGATGCCCAGGCCGAGATGGACAACCGCCTGCAGTCCTTCTACACCGGCGGCGACAAGGTCGACGTCGTCCTGTCCCCGAACGACAGCCTCGCGCTGGGCATCGAGGCCTCCCTCGACGCCGCAGGCTACAAGCCCGGCACCGACTGGCCCCTCATCACCGGGCAGGACGCGGACGTCGCCAACGTCAAGGCCATCCTGGGAGACCAGCAGTCCATGACCGTCTGGAAGGACACCCGCGAACTCGGGAGCCAGGTCGAGTCGATGATCACGGCGATCGTCGCCGGCGACGAGGTCGAGGTCAATGACACCGAGACCTACGACAACGGCAGCAAGGTCGTCCCGTCCTACCTCCTGGATCCCGTGGTGGTCACGAAGGACGACGTCGAGCCGAAGCTCGTGGAGTCCGGCTTCGTCAAGGCAGCAGACATCGGTCTCTGACCTCCGGGAGCGGGGTGCGGCCATGGCCGTGCCCCGCTCTTCCCCTCCAGCGAAGCGAGAACAGCATGAGTGACGTAATCCTCGAGATGGACGGAATCGTCAAGGAGTTCAGCGGCATCAGGGCCCTCGACGGTGTCTCGGTGAGCGTGGAGCGCGGCGAGGTCCACGCGATCTGCGGCGAGAACGGGGCAGGGAAGTCCACCCTGATGAAGGTGCTCAGCGGCGTCTATCCGCACGGCAGCTTCGACGGGACCATCACGCTCGACGGACGGCCGGTCGCCTACAGCTCCATCAACGACAGCGAGCGCGACGGCGTCGTCATCATCCACCAGGAACTGGCCCTCAGCCCCTACCTGTCCATTGCAGAGAACATCTTCCTGGGCAACGAAGTCCAGCGCGGCGGGGTGATCGACTGGAACAAGACGAACCTCATGGCCGCCGAACTCCTCGCGCGCGTGGGGCTGCAGGAGAATCCCGCGACGAAGGTCCTCGAGCTGGGAGTGGGCAAGCAGCAACTCGTCGAGATCGCGAAGGCGCTGTCGAAGGAGGTCAAGCTCCTCATCCTCGACGAACCGACCGCAGCCCTGAACGACGACGACTCCGCCCACCTGCTGGGCCTGATCGAGCAGCTGCGCACCCAGGGCATCACGTCGATCATCATCTCCCACAAGCTGAAGGAGATCCGCGCCATCGCCGATACGGTCACCGTCATCCGCGACGGGCAGACCATCGAATCCTTCCGGGTCACGGACAGCGACGACATCGAGACCCGCATCATCCGCGCCATGGTGGGGCGGCCGCTGGACCATCAGTTCCCGCCGCGGGAACCGGACATCGGCGAGGAGAAGTTCCGGGTCGAGGAATGGACCGTGCACCACCCCATCGACGTGGAGAGGGTCGTCGTCGACCGCGCGTCGTTCTCCGTGCGCGCCGGGGAGATCGTCGGCTTCGCCGGGCTCATGGGAGCCGGCCGGACGGAACTGGCGATGAGCATCTTCGGACGCTCCTACGGGAGCGGGATCTCCGGGCGGGTCTACAAGGACGGCAGGGAGATCCAGACGCGGACCGTCGGCGAGGCGATCCGGAACGGGATCGCCTATGTGACCGAGGACCGCAAGCGCTACGGCCTGAACCTGATCGGCAGCATCACGGTCAACGTCTCGGCCGCTGCCCTCGGCAAGCTCGCCAAGCTCGGCATCATCGACCGGAACAGGGAGTACGCCGTCGCGGACGAGTACCGCAAGCAGATGAACATCAAGACGCCGAGCGTCTCCGCCGTGGTGGGCAACCTGTCCGGCGGGAACCAGCAGAAAGTCGTGCTCAGCAAGTGGATCTACTCGGGGCCCGACGTGCTGATCCTCGATGAACCGACGCGGGGAATCGACGTCGGCGCCAAGTACGAGATCTACGGAATCATCAACGAGATGGCGGCCCAGGGCAAAGCGGTGATCGTCATCTCCAGCGAGTTGCCCGAACTGATCGGCCTCTCGGACCGCATCTACACCATCGCGGAAGGCAAGCTCACCGGCGAGCTGGATCGCGCCCATGCCAGCCAGGAGGAACTCATGCGCCACATGACCGCCGCCCGGATCCAAGGAGCACAGGCCCCATGACCACCACCACACCCGAGCAGGCCACCGCGCCCGTCCCGCCACGGCCGGAGCTCGCAAAGAAGAAGCGGCGCGGGGTCGACATGCGCCAGTACGGCATCCTCGCCGCCCTCGCCGTCATCATCCTGCTGTTCCAGGTCCTCACCGGCGGCCGCCTGCTGTACCCCGGCAACGTGAGCAACCTGATCCAGCAGAACGCCTACGTGCTCATCCTCGCCATCGGGATGGTGATCGTCATCATCGCCGGCCACATCGACCTGTCGGTGGGATCGATCGTCGCGACGGTCGGTGCGGTCGCTGCACTGTCGATGAACAGCTGGGGGCTCCCGTGGGGTGCCGCCGTCGCGTTGTCACTCCTCGTCGGCGCACTGATCGGCGCGTGGCAGGGCTTCTGGGTCGCCTTCGTGGGCATACCGGCCTTCATCGTCACACTCGCGGGCATGCTCGTCTTCCGCGGCGTCGCCCTCGTCCTGCTGACCGGCGGAACCATCAGCGGACTGCCGCGGGCCTTCAACTCCATCGGCTCCGGCACGCTTCCCGCCACCGGCACCCCGGATCTCATCACGCTCGGCATCGGCGCCCTGGCGTCGCTGGCCCTGGTGGTCCAGCAGCTCAAGGGACGCGCCGACCTGCGCCGCCTGAACCTGCCCCGCGAGCGCACCGTGTCCTTCGTCCTCAAGATCGCGATCGCCGTCGTCGCCATCATGTACCTGTGCTACCTGCTCGCGTACAACCGGGGCACACCGATCATCCTCGTCATCCTCGCGACCCTCGTGCTGCTCTATTCGTTCCTGCTCTCGCGCACGGTGTTCGGGCGGCACGTCTATGCCATGGGAGGAAACCTCTACGCGGCCATGATGTCCGGGGTGAAGACGAAGTGGGTCAACTTCTTCATCTTCGTGAACATGGGCTTCCTCGCCGGCCTTGCCGGCGTGGTCAGCACGGCCCGTGCGGGCAGCGCCGTGGCATCCGCCGGCGGAAGCTTCGAACTCGACGCCATCGCCGCCGTCTTCATCGGTGGAGCCGCGGTGCAGGGCGGCGTCGGGACGGTCGTCGGCGCAGTGATCGGCGGCCTGGTCATGGGCGTCCTCAACCAGGGGCTGTCCATCCTCTCGGTCGACGCGGCCTGGCAGCAGGTCATCAAGGGCCTGGTGCTCCTGCTCGCCGTCGCGTTCGACGTCTACAGCAAGCGCCGGAACGGCCGCTAGGTGTCCTGAGCCGGAGCGCCGGCTGCACGGCGAAAGGATGAAGACCTCCCGGTGATTGCATGCCGATCACCAGGAGGTCTTCATCCTTTTCCACGCATGGGGTGGGTCGGCCAGTTGCAGCGGTGTAGTGGCACGAGCCGATCTTTCGTGACTCGCCCCACGCATGCAGCAGCAGTACGGGCCACGCGGCGACGCCGCCGTGGACGAGACACGGTACCGCTAGGGCACCAGCTCGTAGAAGCGGAAGAACCCGAAGTCCTCGATCGGCAGGATCCTGACGTCGGTGAATCCTGCGTCCAGAGCGTACCGGCGGAGCGTGTCCGGTCGCATGACGGTGCCGGTACCGGCGCTGTCGGGGTGCGCCATCCCGTCGGGCAGGCAGATCAGCAGACTGAAGCCATACATGAGCCGTTCCAGCTCATCGCCCGGAGGAGCGAAGGATTCGGCCACGGCCTCGTCCATGACAACCACGGTGCCGTCCTGCCGGAGCGCTCGTCGCGCTGCCGCCAGCACCTTGACCGGGTAGGGCATGTCATGGACGCACTCGAAGGCGAAGATCGCGTCGAACCGATCCGAGGGCAGTTCCGTCGCATCGGCGTGCTCGAAACCGGCAGCACTTCCCGTGACGGTCGCATTGGTCCGTGCGAGCCCTATCGACTCGGTGTCGATATCGAATCCGTGCACCCGCGCCCTCGGAAACATCCGGGCAAGCGCGATCGTCGACCAACCGGCGCCACACCCGATGTCGGCGATCCTGGTTCCTTCCGCCTGCAGTCGGGCCATCAGCGACGGCGCTCCGCCCAACGCATCGGCCAGTCTCGACTCGAACCATGGCCGATTCATGTCGGCCTGGGACTCTCGGGCATCAGCGCCGAACTCGGACCACGAGACCCCGGTGCCCGTCCGGTAGGAACGCTGCAACGCCGGAAGCTGGACGGCCGCACCGGCGAGCATCCGAGCCAGCGGTGCGAGATAGTTGAGGCTGCCCGTGTCGGTGAGGACTTCGGCCGAGCCCGGCGGCAGGGTGAAACGACGGCTGTCGTCCCCCGTGACCGTGAGCAGGCCCGTGATGGCCTGTTGCTCGAGCCACTCGCGAACATAGCGCTCGGACGTGCCGGTGCGCTGCGCCAGCTCGGACGACGACGCAGGCCCCTCCCTCGCAAGGCTCCGGTACCAACCGAGCCGGTCGCCGAGGTGGATGGCGAGTATGTCGATCGTGCCGCGCGCCGCATTCAGGATGCGTTCGGCGACAGCTTCAGCATCCGGGTCCGGGCCCATTCTTCCTCCGACGGCGGTGTGTTCGTGGAGCTCAGGATGTACCTATTGCGGACAGCGTGCAAGGCATGGGCTCCCTCACCTGCCGCGGTGGTTCCGTGGGAGTCCGACGGAACTAGTCCGGGCCCTCCGCCCGGTCGATGCCCTCCAGGCCGTCCCCCTGGAAGCCGTCCTCCGAATAGCCCCCATCGGCGAGGCCCTGTTGTACCTGCTCCTCCGAGGATGCGGGAAATGCGGACCCGTACTCCGGCAGGTAGATGCCGGAGTGCGGCGCCAGTCCCGGACCTGCGGGGAGTGTTTCCTGCCCTTCGGAGAAGCCATCCTCCGAGGCGGGATAGTTGCTGCCGAGCAGGCTCCTCGTCAGCGACGCCGCGTCCGCCATGAGCTCGTCCACTGCCGCGAGGAGATGGTCGTCCTCCACCGGGACGCCCTGCAGTGCGGCGGCGAGGACCGCGCGCCGCACCAGCTCCCGCGTGAAGGACGCCGTCGTGCCCTCGATGTGCGCTGCGGCAGAGCCGATGACCCCGGGGCTGAACGGGAGGTTCCGGGCGTAGAGCCGCAGCAGCTCCGCCCGCTCGTGCTCGGCAGGCAGGGGCACCTCGACGGCCAGGTCCACGCGGCCCGGGCGTTGTGCGAGCGCGCGCTCGAGCATGTCGACGCGATTGGTGGTGAGGACGAAGGTGACGTCGGCGTCGTCGTCGAGCCCGTCCATCGCATCCAGCACCTCGAACAGCAGCGGCTGGGGGCCGTGACCGAAGCTGCGGTCCTCGGCAATCAGGTCGCAATCCTCGAGCACCACGATCGACGGCTGCAGGGCGCGTGCCATCCGGGCCGCCTCCCCCACGTGGGCGAGGGTGCCGCCGGACAGCAGGATCGCCGTCGTTCCCGTACTCGCGCTCAGCAGGAAGCGGACGGTGTGGGTCTTGCCCGTGCCCGGCGGACCGTACAGGAGGATGCCGCGCTTGAGGTGCTGGCCGGCCGCCACCAGCGCTTGGCGGTGGGCTGCGATGCCGAGAGCATGCTCCGTGACCCTCGCCAGGAGCCCCTCGGGAAGGATGACGTCGTCGGCCGTCAGGGTAGGTCGCGCGTGGAACGTCACGCCGGCGCTGCTCGGGCCGAAGTCCTCCATTGTGAAGGACAGGATCTGGCCCTTCAGGACACTCTCGCTCTGCATCCGCCGCCGGAACTCCGCGAGGAAGTCGGCGGTCACCGCGGGGTCCGGGCAGAGCACCTCGAGGGAGGCGGATTGCCGTCCGTACCGCGGATCCGCCTTGCGCTGCAGGAGCGCGATGGGCACGCCAGCGCGGCGGAAGAGCCGGAGGCCGAGTGCCACCGTCTGCCGTTGCCGGTCCGGCGCGACCGGCAGGTTCGCGTAATCCGGCTGCGCCAGCGGGAAGTTCGGATACAGCGCGGACTGCTGGAGCATGTCGCTCAGCGACATGTGGTGGCGCTGGTCCCCGCCCCCGATGCCGACGAGCCGCCCGTCGGGCCCCGTGAGGGACACGAGGATAATGTCAGCGTCGACGTAGCGGCTGCCCGACACGTCCTCCACGACGACGGGGACGCTGCCCGCTTCCGCACCCAGATGGGCGCTGAGGGTGTCGAGGAGTTCCCTGCCGCGCGCGGTGGAGGGCTGCGCTTCCTGCGCGAGGCGGACCAGAGTGCCGAAGGTGCTGATGAATCCTGCTACGTCATCCTGCATGAGGGGAGGCTAGCAGTAGCGTCAAGAGGGCGTGCGGGTCAGGTGTCCTGCTTCGGCAGGCGCTCCCCGTAGCGGGGCTCCTCGCCGGTCCCCCGCTGGGCGGCGTCGGACCCGGGCTCCGCGGCGGACTGTGCGGGCGGTGCCTGCCGGTCCGGCCTGGCGGACGAGCGGTTGATGCCGGAACCCTTGCTCAGGTGCTCCGAGTTCGGCGTCTCGGCCATCATGAGCATGGCGCAGATGACGAGCGAGGCGATGAACGCGATACCCGCAGCCGTCAGGCCCAGGTCGACGCGCAGTTCCTTGCTGCCGCCGCCGGTGGCGAAGATCGACGTCGCGACCCCGGCCACCACGGCCAGAACCGCGGAGAAGACGAGCGGTGCCTTGATGCCGTGGCGGAATCGTCCCTGCGTGGGCTTCCCCGGCTGGCGCTTGGCCACGGGCACTCCTTCCGGTGGTGCGAGATTTCTACGAGACGTAGAGGCTCTAGTTTACGGGGTCCGGCTCGCCCTCGGCGCCGGAAACGGATGGTGCGCTGAAGGCTGAATCGTGCCGGTAGCCGAGGGCGGCGATACAGAGGACGACGGCGGTCAGCAGCGCACCTCCACCTGTCACGCCGAGCAGGGCATGCGCGCCGAGTTCCTCGACGAACGGGAGGATGGCGCCCGTGGCCAGGCCGACGACTCCAGCCGTGATGAGGTCCCGGGCGGCGACGTGGCCGCGGACCGTGAGCCCCCGTACCAGCTCGGCAGCACCGGCGACGGCCAGTGCGACGGCACCCGCGAAGGCGAAACTGCGGTCATCGCGGAAGACGAGGCTGGCGATGCCCGCGCCGAGGAGCAGGCCACCGCCGATCTCGGTCAGCAACCTGAACCGGGGACCCCAGTGCGTCCTGCGGTGCGTCCACAGGTAGGCCCCGCCGTTCAGCAGGAGATACAGCCCGCCGGCGAAGGACATCACCAGCGTCGACGGGTCGCGCCAGAAGATGGTGACGAGCCCGAAGACTGCGCTCACCACGGCGCGGACCAGGAAGGGCTTCCATACGGAAAGCTGGGCCTCGCCGGCGCCGGGGACAGGCGATGCAGCAGCCATCAGGGGCCCTCCTGGACGGAGTACGGGAGCCGGGGGATCATGTCCAGTTCAGCCCTCCGCCCCCTGGCCCGGACCGCGGGTGGAACGGGTGAACCCGCCGGGACCACCGACCGCCGCCGGCGCGCAATAGCGGCGGGCAGCCAGCTGCACAGCGCCCAGTAGGCAACGCCCACCACGAGCGAACCTCCCACGGCCAGGACCGGGCTGAGCGCGAGCAGTACCGGATAGACGAGCCAGTGGGTGAGGTAGATGTACAGGGACGCCGCGGCCAGCCAACCCACTCCGCGGCGCAGGACCGTCGGCACCGGCAGCGCCGGCACCCAGATGAGCAGCAGGATGCCGGTGGCGACGGTGACCTCGTGGACGGTACTGGTGGCGCTGCTGGAGAAGCCGGGAACACTGAGTAGCGTCAGCACCGAGACCGTCCACCGGTGCAGGCCGGTCCGGGCGCAGGCGAGGGCCCAGCCCAGGGCGAAGAGCCAGAACACGGGCGCCGGCTTCGGCAGCCCCGGGTCCACGATGTCGTAGCGGCTGATCAGCCCCACCGCCACCAAACCCAGTGCGAAGCCGAAGGGAGCCAGGCGCTGGAGCCGGTCGGCCCACGGCACGGCCAGAAGTGCCGTCACGCCGATGAGGATGTAGGTCAGCATCTCCACGAACCAGAAGTGCCACTGGGTCGTGAGTTCCTGCGGTCCCACCATGCCGTTGAGCAGGAAGACGTTCGCGACGCTGTAGTCGTCGGTGAGCAGGTAGGCCACCGCGATGAACGCCACGCAGGGCACCACGATCCGGGTCAGGCTGCGCAGGTGGCGGCGCAGCCGCGGAACGCGTTCGCCGCCCAGCTGGAACCGCGCGAAGTTGTACCCCGCCACGGCGAAGAGGAGGTGGGCCGTCTGGAAGTGGAAGAGATGCACGTGCGTCGCCACGATGCACACGATCGCCACGGCGCGCAGCACGATCGACGTCTCCAGGAAGGACACGACGCGACGCCGGGGCTTCCGGCGGCGCTCCAGCTCACGCACGGACAGCAGGTGCCAGTCGGCCGGAAGCCGTCCGATCACCTGTTCCAGCCGCACCGACACGGCCACATAGGAGAGGGAATCACCGTCGAGGGAGACGAAGGTGTCGCCGCCGTCGATGTCGGTCCGGTCCAGCGCCTCCGCGAAGATGCGCCGCACGTCGTCGCGCTCACCGCTCCGGGATTCCGGGGCGGCAGGGGGTGCCTGCGCGGCCAGCCGGCGCACGGCCGGGTAGTCGACCTTGCCGGTGGCCAGCCGTGGCAGGTGCTCCACGGGATGCATCTCGATCACCGCACGCGGCAGGCCTACGCTGCCGGCGAGGACCTTGGTCAGGAGCGGGGAGTCGTGCTCGCCCTCGACGGCGACGACGAGGCCGTCGTCGGATCCGGCGGCCGCCGCCGGAACGCCCAGTTCCGCCAGGATGCGCTCGACCTGCCCGAGGTCGATGCGCAGGCCCGCGAGCTTCACGAACCGGCTGCGGCGCCCCACGACTTCGTAGAGTCCGTCGGCGTTCCGGCGGGCGAGGTCGCCCGTGCGCAGTTCGTGGATCGCCCGGCCCAGGGCGAGGTCGGCGGGCCGTTCGGCATAGCCGAGCATGACGTTGGGACCGCTGTAGACCAGTTCCCCGTCGTCCAGGTCCTCCACCGGCTCGATGCGGAAGGCACCGCCCGGGACCGGCACCCCGATGGCCCCCGGATGCTCGGCGGCGAGGTCCGGCGGCAGGTAGGCCATGCGGGCGGTCGCCTCCGTGGCCCCGTACATGACGAACAGGTCCCAGCCGCGGCGCCGTCCGGCTCCGGCCCAGTAGCGCACTTTCTCGGGCGCCAGCCTGCCGCCCGCCTGGGTGACGTAGCGCAGGTGCGGCAGGTCCGTGTCCTCGAAGCCCACGCGCTCCAGCAGGTCGAAGGTGTAGGGGACGGCCGCGAAGGACGTCGCCCGGCTGTCCCGGAAGAGGTCCCAGAAGCAGGGGTCGACGACCGAGAGGTCTGTGAGGACCAGCCCGGCCCCGCGCAGCAGGTGGCTGTTGACCACGGACAGGCCGTAGCAGTAGTGCAGGGGCAGGGTTGTCGCGGCACGGTCCTCCGGTTCGATACGGAGGTACTCGGCGATGGAAGCGGCATTCGCCGTGAGGTTGGCGTGCGAGAGCCGCACGAGCTTCGGGGAGCCGGTGGACCCCGAGGTGCTGAGCAGCAGGGCAAGGTCGGGATGCAGCTCGTGCCGCGACCCGGGACGGCGTTCCTCGAGGACCGGGACGCCCTCACCGGGGCGCAGCACCACGTCGGGGTCGTAGGCCGACACGAGGGATTCCAGTGCTGCCGGCTTGTCCGCCGGCACCAGGAGCAGGGGATGGCCGGCCGACAGCGCGGCCAGGTATCCCACGAGGGAGTCCAGGGCGTTGCGGGCGGCCAGCAGCACCAGCCGGCGCTCCGTGCCCAGACGGGCGGCGAAATCGTCGACCCGCCCGGCGAGCTCGCGGTACGTGAGAACGCCGTCGTCGGTGATGACGGCGGGGCGCCCGCCGTGGCGGGCGAGGTCGGTGAAGGCGATCTGGGCGAGTTCGGGCTGCGCGGTCACGGCGCTGCCGTCCCGGAAGGAGTCGACAAGGGGGAAACCTGACGTAGCGGAAGGGGTTCGGACGATGGCCCTGCCAGCGAGCTGCTCGCCGGCGGGGACGTGATGGCCTGGTCGCCCAGGAGCAGCGTGGGGGTGGTGCCTGGGGTGACGGAGACGGCGACCGCCGTTCCCACCGGGTGGCGTACGGTGTGGGGCTGCCACGAACGCAGGGTCCGGCCGGAGGCCAGCCGGACATGGTGGAGAACGAACGCGCCGTGGTACTCGACCGCGCTGACACGTGCGGAGGCGTTCGGGTCCGGCTGCAACGCCACCTCGTGCGGCCGCAGCACGACGTCGACGTCCAGGTCGCTGTTAGCCCAGCCCGGGACCGTCGAGACGATCCCGATCTCGCAGGTCAGCAGGGCCCGGTGCACGTGCGCCGGGAGGAAGTCGGCATCGCCCATGAAGGAGGCGACGAAACGGGTCGCGGGCTGCTCGAACACCTTCTCCGGCGTATCGGCCTGTTCGATCACACCGTTGCGCATGACGACGACGCGGCTGCCCACGGACAGGGCCTCGGTCTGGTCATGGGTCACGAGCACTCCCGTGGTGCCGGTCTCGCGCAGGGTCGCGACGGTGTCGCGGCGTACCTGCGCGCGCAGGGACTCGTCCAGGCTGGAGAAAGGCTCGTCGAGGAGCACGACGGTGGGCCGGGGCGCCAGCGCACGGGCCAGGGCCACCCTCTGCTGCTCGCCGCCGGACAACTCGTGGGGATACCGGTGCGCGAGGTGGGACAGCTGCACGAGGTCCAGGACCTCACCCACCCGCGTCCGTCGTTCGCTCCGGCCCAGTCGGTCGAGGCCGAACTCCACGTTGCGGGCCACGGTCAGGTGCGGGAAGAGGGCGTGGTCCTGGAACACCAGTCCCACCCTGCGTTGCTCGGGTTCCACGAAGCGGCGCCCGTCGGCCATCACCTTGCCTGCGACCCGGATGATGCCGGCGTCCGGCCGTTCCAGTCCCACGGCCAGACGGAGGGTCGTCGACTTGCCGCAGCCCGACGGGCCGATCAGGGTCACGAGTTCGCCGGCCGTAACCGTCAGGTCCAGTGCGTCCACGCCCACGGACCGGCCGTAGTGCCTGGTCACCCCCTCCAGCGACAGGGCGGCAGGGACGCCGTCGGCGGGGGGCCGGGCTTCCGTCGTCGAGGGAGTCATGCGCCCGCCCTCCCGCGGGTCTCGGCCCGGCGGGCCTGGCGGACGAGGACGACGACGGGCAGGATCGCGGCGGTGACGATGACCAGCGCGGGCAACGACGCCTTCTCCCAGAAGTTCTCGCGGGCGAGTTCGTAGACCCACACGGACGCGGTCGTGAAGCCGAAGGGCCGCAGCAGCAGCACGATGGGCAACTCCTTCACGGCATCGATCATCACCAGCATCAGGGCCACGGCCACCCCGGGCCGGGCAAGGGGGGCATGGACGCGGGTCAGGATCCGCCGCGGAGCCGCGCCGAGGCTCAGGGCCGCGAACGTGACGGTCGGGGGTATCTTCGCGAGGCTTGCGTCCACCGCCTGGTAGGCGGGGGCGAGGAATCGGATCACGTAGGCGTAGAGGATGCCGAGGACCGACCCGGTCACGAGGATCCCCGTGCCGCCCGGGACGCCCGCGCGTTCGAGGGCGGTATCGACCGCCGCGAACGCGATCAGGACCCCGATGCCCACGACGGCGCCCGGGACCGCGTAGCCGAAGGTGGTCAGCTGCGCCGCGGAGGCGGCGATCCGCCCGCCGCTGATGCGCACCGCGTGGCCCACCGCCACGGAGAGCACCACGCAGGCCAGGGCGGTGACCGACGCGACGAGCAGGGTGCTGAGCAGGTACTCGCCGAAACGGGGGTCCGTCAGGACGCCGGACTTCCCTGCCTCGCCGACCGCCCAGACGAGCAGTTGCAGCACGGGGATCAGGAAGCCCGCGGCGAGAGCCGCGATGCACAGCGCGGTCGCCGCCCAGCCGCGCGCGCCGCGGAGCCGCTCGGGCTGCAGGCCCTGTCCCCGTCCGCCCTGCTGGTGGTACCGTGCACGGCCGCGCAGCGCCCGCTCACCGGTCAGGACGGCCACGGCGAACAGCAGCACCAGGACCGCCAGCTGCGTCGCGGCATGGAAGTCGAACGTGCCCTTCCAGACGAGGTAGACGCCCACGGAGACGGTCTGGACGTTGAAGTACTGCACCGTCGCGAAGTCGGTCAGCGTCTCCATCATCACCAGGGACAGCCCCGCCGCCAGTGACGGCCGGGCCAGCGGGAGCAGCACCCGGCGCAGCGTGCGCCCCCGCCCGGCACCCAGGGTACGTGCCGCATCGTAGGTGCCGGCGGACTGCTCGATCAGCGCCGCACGCACCAGGAGGTAGACATAGGGGTACAGGGACAGGGACATCACCAGCACCGCGGCCGGCAAGGAGCGCACCTCGGGTACCCAGACGTCGGGGCCCAGCACGGCGCGCAGGGCCGACTGCACCGGTCCCGAGACGTCGAAGACCGAGAGGAAGACGAAGCCGAGGATGTAGGCGGGCACGGCGAGGGGCAGGACGAGCAGCCACACCAGCACGTTCCGCAGCGGAAAACGGTACGCGGTCACCAGCCATGCCAGCCCGCCACCCACCAGGAGTGTGCCCGCTGCCACGCCCACCATCAGGGCCAGGGTGGTGAGCACCATCGCGAGGATCCCCCGCGGCGGGGCGGTGTCCCCCACGCTGCCGACGCCGTCGAGCACGACGGCCAGGACGGGCGTGGCGACGAGCAGTGCCACGACGACGACGAAGGCGGACCACGCCGGGCGGCCGGCCCCGGACGTACGCCCACGCGTCGGGGTCCTCGCCTCGGCGAGGACCCCCGTGCCGGTCACTTGTATCCGGCCTCTGCGAGCAGATCGACGGCCTCGGCGTTGAGGTCACCGTAGGCCTCCGCGTTCAGCGGCATGCGCTTGAAATCGCCGAATTCCGCGATCAGCGGTTCCGGTTCCGCCGCGGGGTTGACCGGGTACTCGTGGTTCCCGTCCACGAAGGGGTTCTGCCCGTCGGTGGCGAGCCATTCGATGAGCCGCTGCGCGTCCTCGGCGTTGTCCGAGCCCTCGACGACGCCGGCACCGGAGATGTTCACGTGGGTTCCGGCCCCCGCCTGGCTCGCCCAGAACAGGTCCACGTTCAGGTCCGGGTTCTCCGCGAGCGTCCGGGCGAGGTAGTAGTGGTTGTTGATGCCCACGTCACAGGATCCGGCATCGATGGCCTCGAGCAGCAGGACGTCGTTGCCCATGATCTCCACGTCATTGGCAACCCAGCCCTGAACGATCTTCAGTGCCTCCTCCCGGCCGTGGAGGTCGATCAGGCTCGCGACGAGGGACTGGGTGTAGGCGGAGGTGGCGTCACGCATGCACAGCCGTCCCTTCCACTTCGGGTCGGCCAGTCCGGCATACGTCTCGGTGGCGTCGAACTCGGCGGGATCCACGGCATCCGGGTTGTAGGTGACCGTGCGGGCGCGCATGGCCAGTCCGTACCACTGGCCCTGCGGGTCTCGGAGGTCCTCGGGTACGGCGTCGTCGAGCACCGGCGAGTCGAGCTCGGCCAGTTCGCCCTGCCGGGCCGCGTTCCAGAGGTTGCCGGCGTCCACGGTCAGGAAGATGTCGGCCGGCGTGTCCGCTCCCTCGGCCTTCAGGCGTTCGAGGAGTTCGGCGTCATCACCGCTGATGAACTCCACGGTGATCCCCGTCTCGTCGGTGAACTGCCCGAACGCGCCCTCGAGGTCGTAGTGGCGGGCGGAGTAGATCTGGAGATCGGCCGACTGTCCGCCGATGATGCCGCAGCCGGTCAGTGCGGCCGAGAGGACGGTGAGCCCTGCGGTGGCGGCGATCAGGGGGCGAGGGTGCATCGGGGCTCTTCTCGGCGAGGGGCAGTACGGCAACCCCGGTAGGAATTTGGCAAGGAAAGCCTAACTTAATTCCTCGTCCGGTTCCCCCTCGTGTAGCAGAACGGATCCGCTGCCTCAGGATTGCCGCCGGCCCACCATCTCGCCGATCCACAGCGGGGCGAACGGGGACGTGCAGTTCGGTGGAGTGGGGTAGTCCTTGAGGACCTCCAGTCGCTCCCCGATCGCGAGGGCCCGCTCCCGGTGGCCGGCGTGCTCGATCCCGATCTGCGCCAGCGTGGTGTTCATGGCCCACTGCAGCCGGTCGGGGGCCTCCTTCATCTCCGACTCGATCTCGTCCAGCAGGCCGTCGAGGTCGAGGCCCTGCGGGTTCTTCACCACCCGTTCGCTCGTCAGCGCCCATCCCGCGCTCGCCACCACGGGATCCGCGTCCGCCCTCCACTCGACCCGGAGCTGCTCGGCGTGCGGGCTCTTCTTCACGACATAGTTCACGAGCCAGTCGTGCACCTTCGGGACGCGGGCCTCGCGCAGCATCGTGTCCAGCTCGTCGTGCCCGAAATCCTTCGGCCGGCAGATCAGCAGCGACAGCAGCCGCGCGGGCGTCTGGCCCGTGGCCCAGAGGTCGCGGGCCAGCTCCTGCTGGGTCTTCAGCCGCCGGGCCAGCGCGCGCAGGGCCGACAGGTTCACGCCGTGGTCGTCGCCGTGCTTCTCGTTCACCGCGCGCATCCGGGGATCCTCGAGCGCGGACAGTTCTGCCAGCAGCTGCTCCACCGTCTCGGACATTCCCTGCCTCCGGTCCTCCTGGACGCCGTTCTGCGGCCCCTCATGACAGCGGCCCCTCATGACAGCGGCCCCTCATGACAATCGTCCCGCCCGCACGGGGATTGCGCCACCGGTCGAGACACGACGGCTATGCGGCGCCCGCGGCCCCGCCGCGCGTCGCACCGGTCACCATCCACCGGTCGTCCCGCACACGCCACCCAAGGGTGGCGGCCCTGGCCAGCATGTAGCCGACACCGAAGGCGAGCCACAGCCATACGATCCCCTCCGCGCCCGTGAGGTCCGCCCGGGCGACGAGGACCAGCAGCGGCAGGTAGGCCACGAGGTTCACGACACCGGCGACGGCCAGGTAGCGGGCGTCACCGGCGCCGATGAGGACGCCGTCGAGCACGAAGACGAACCCGCAGACCGGCTGGGCCGCGGCCAGCACCCAGAGCCCGGCGGCGAAGGCTGCCTGCACGGCGGGATCCGGAGTGAAGATCCAGCCCAGGAACGGTGCCACGGCCGCCAGCAGGCCTCCGGTGATTACGCCGAACCCCACCCCCCAGGCGATCATCCGCCGCGTCAGCGCGTGGGCCAGGGGCCGGTTCCCCGAGCCGAGTTCCTTGCCGATGAGCGCCTGCGCGGCGATGGCGAGGGCGTCGAGTGCGAAGGCGAGGAAGGTGAAGACGGTCATGACCAGCTGGTGCGAGGCGAGGCTGAGGGATCCCTGCGACGTCGCGACGAACACGGTGGCGAGGATCGCCACCCGCAGGGACAGGGTGCGCAGCATGAGCCACGAGCCCACGCCCGCCGTGGTGCGGATGCCGCGGAGGGAGGGCCGCAGGGGCACCCGTTCCCTCCGTGCGGCCCGCACGATCAGGACCACGTACACGGCCGCCATGCCCCACTGGGCGAGACTCGTCCCGAGGGCGGAGCCTGCCACCGACATCCCGGCGCCGTACACGAGCACGTAGTTCAGGACGATATTGACGCCGAACCCCGCACCCGCGACGACGAGCGGTGTGCGGGTGTCCTGCAGCCCTCGCAGCACACCCGTTGCGGCGAGCACCACGAGCATGGCGGTGAGGCCGGGCATGGACCAGCGCAGGTAGTCGACGGCGAACGCGTGCACCGCACCGTCGGCACCCATCAGGGAGGCGAGCCGGGGAGCCGTGGCCCAGCCGAGGGCGGACAGCAGGACTCCGAGCACGACGGCGAGGCCCACGCCGTCGCGCCCTGCCGCGAGCGCGTCCGGCAGGCGGCCCGCTCCGAGGAGGCGTGCGACGGCGGGAGTCGTCGAGTAGGCGAGGAAGACCATGAGCCCGACGGCGGTCTGCAGCACCGTGGAGGCGAGCCCTACGCCAGCGAGCTCGGCCACTCCGAGGTGCCCGACGATCGCCGAGTCGGCGAGCAGGAAGAGCGGCTCGGCGATGAGGGCGCCCAGTGCGGGCACGGCGAGGCGGAGGATACTGCGGCTGAGCAGGCGGTTGCCGGGAAGTGTCTCGTGCACCGGTCCAGCCTAGGCGGGGCGGCGGCAGGGCCTAAGCTGGAGGAACCCGAACCGGCCGCACGGACACCAGGGGAGTCATGAAGCTCGGCACCAGGCAGTACCTGGCAGGACTGGTCCTGCTGTTCCTCAGCACGCTCTTCGTCCCCCAGGCAGTGTCCGATTTCGCCCGTGCCGAGTCCACCGGCACGCAGGCGCCGGCGGCTGCACCCCTGCTCCTGGTGATCGGCCTCCTCATCATCCTTGCTGCGGCAGCCTGCATCGGGCGGGGCTACTGGCTCACCCACCGACACGGTGCCCCGCGGAAGCGCAATCCCGAGGACGATCCCGACGAGCCGCTGTTGCGCCCCGGCTACGGCCCAGCCCCCTCGGAACGGGATGCGTGGCGCGAGCATCCCCTGCGCCGCCCCGACCGGGACGCCGACGGCCACTCGTAGACATGCCCGGAACGGCATGCCGCCGCAGGATGCCTGGGAGGAAGTTCCTCTCCTGTCCAGTCCCGCTGCTCCCTATTTCCTTCTTGTCCACCGGGCGATGCCCTTCGTACGGTCGTAACCAGGAGCGGGCACAGCGTGACGCGGACGTCGCGCCCGGCCCGCTGCCCATCGACGGGGGCGTATCGAGGAGGACCACCACATGATGCCGAATGCCAGCACCCGGACCGCAGCAGTCCCGCTGACCCTCGCCCTGCTGCTCGCCGTCACCGGGTGCACCGACAGCGGCACCACCGACTCGGCGTCGGATGCCCCGGCCCAGGTGCAGGGCACCCCGGACGGCTCGTCGGGCGGGACGGAGTCGGGCGGATCGTCGTCGGGCGGATCGTCGTCGGGCGGGACGGAGTCGGGCGGACAGCAGGCGGACATGAGCATCCCCGATATCGTCGAGACAGTGCAGCCCTCGGTGGTCACCATCTTCACGGAGGACGGCCTCGGCAGTGGCGTGATCTACACCGAGGACGGCCTCATCCTCACCAATGAGCACGTGATCAGGGGCAACGAGGACGTGGAGGTCGCCTTCGCCGACGGACAGCGGGTGTCAGGGACGGTCGAGGCCACCGACGCCGTCTCCGACCTGGCGCTCGTGCGCGCCGACCGCACCGATCTCCCCGCGGCGACCTTCCAGTCCGGCCTGCCGCGGATCGGCGAACTCGCCGTCGTCATCGGATCACCCCTCGGTTTCGAGAACACCGCGACCTCGGGCATCATCTCCGGCCTGCACCGCGAGATCCCGGGGTCCGCGTCGACGAGCCAGTCGCTCGTGGACCTCATCCAGACCGACGCCGCGATCAGCCCGGGCAACTCCGGCGGCGCCGTCGTGAACGGCCGCGGCGAGATCATCGGCATCAGTGAGGCGTATATCCCGCCCTCCCAGGGCGCCGTGGCGCTCGGCTTCGCGATCCCGGCTCCCACCGCCACGGAGGTGGCCGAGGAACTGCGCGAGGACGGCACGGCGGAACACGCGTTCATGGGGCTGACCCCGGGGGCCATCACGCCGCAGATCGCCCAGCAGCTGAACCTCGAGGACACCACGGGTGTGGTGGTCCTGTCGGTGTCGCAGGGCGGACCGGCGGACGACGCCGGGATCCGGCCGGGTGACATCATCACCCGGATCGGTGACGAGGACCTGTCGGCGCCCGAGGATCTTCTCGCGGCGCTGCGGCAGCGCGACCCGGGCGAGACGGTCGCCGTCGAGACCCGCCGTGGTTCGGAGACGGAGACCGTGGACGTGCGGCTCGCGGACCGGCCCCCCGCGGAAGGCTGACGGGACGTTCAGAGGATGTTCCACGCCTTCCAGCCCGGGAACACCTCGTGCTGCATCTCGTGCGCGAGGAGCTCGAGGTCCAGGAGATCCTGGTCCGTGAACGGGCGGGGGGAGGTCGACATGACGCACAGGGTCCCGATCAGCCAGCCGCCCGGGCCGCGGAGCGGGTAGCCCGCATAGAAGCGGATGTGGGGCTCCCCGGCGACGAAGGGGTGGAACCGGAAGCGCCCGTCCTGCGTCGTGTCCGTCATGACCAGCGGGCCGCAGGAACGGATGGTCGCGTTGCAGAAGGCCTTGGTCCGCTCGAGGTCCTGGTCCGCCTCCCCCACCGCCGACTTGATGAACTGGCGATCGTCCGCGATCAGCGCGAGAGTCGCCAGTTCACACCCGAACCGTTCCGCAGCCCGCCGGGTGATCCGGTCGAACCGGTCCTCGGGAGGGGTGTCCAGGAGGTGGAGCTGCGCCAGCGACCGGAGCCGCTCGTCCTCTGCGGTCTCCGGGTCGAGGAGCACGGAGCCGGCGGCGCCCAGCTGACGGAAGATGTCCGCCGCCGGCTCGGACAACAGCTCCGTCCCGGGCCGGCCGCCCGCATCCGCGCCCTCCCCGGACGCTTCGCGGGCCGCTTCGGCGAGGAGTTCGCACTCGAGGGGTGGAAGCTCCGCCTCTCCGCGGAGGTACGCCTCGATCTCCACCTGCGACCGGGACCCGCCCAGCGCGAAGTACTGGATCCACGTTTCGGCGACTGACAGGCCGGCCCGCCGCAACGCGTCGGCGGTGAGTTCGCGCCGGTGTCCTTCGTTCATCGCTCCCCGTTCCCTCCGAGTCCGCCCTACTCGAAATGCGTCTTCGCGGGCCCGTGGCCGAGTGACTGCAGGACGGAGGCCGCCACGTCCCGGAGCTTGATGTTCCTCGCGCTGGAGGCCGCCTTGAGGATCGACATCGCCTTGTCCTGCGAGCACCTGTTCTGCCCCATGATCACCCCCACCGCCAGGTCGATGGTGGTCCTGCTCTCCATGGCGGCACGCATGTCAGCGCTCGAATCCGTCAGTTTGGCGATGCGCACCGCCAGGCGGAGCGACACCGATGCCTCCTCGGCGAACCTCTGCGCGGCGTCGATCGCCTCCTCGCTGAATGCATCCTTCAGGGGCGAGTAGAAGTTCAGTGCCGCCGTCGCCTCGCCCTCGAGCGGGATCGGAACGCCCAGGGCGGACTTGATGCCGTGCCCGCTGATCGCCCTGCTGTATTCGGGGAAACGCTCCTCGGTGTCGAAATCACTGACGTAGTGGATGACGCCCCTGCGGGCCGCGCGCAGGCACGGTCCGTCGTCGTACTCGTACTGGACCTCGTCCATCTTCTGCGCGTCGATGCCGTTGGTCGCGACCGTCGTCTTCGTCCGTGCCCGCAGCAGGGTGACGCCGCACAGGACCTCGTCGTCCTCGGCCGACAGGGTGGAACCCGCAATCTTCACCAGTTTCGTCAGGAAGTCCTCGACATCGTCGCTGTCGAGGACCATGTCCTGGAGCAGGCCCGAAACCGCCGGGCCCCTGTCTCTTGCGTGATCAACCAACGGGAAAACCTTTGCGTCAACCCTTTTCAGCCACGCGCGATGCCGGGCAAGGGAAGGTAGTGAACCGCCTGCTGCTAAACGGTCAAGGAAATATTACCGAATTCCGCAGGCTCCCCGGTGATCGTCGCCGACGGCCCCACCCCGGACGGTCGACTGTCAAGCTGAGGCGATCTCGAGGCAGCTCAGCACGGGACGTGAGGAGCACGGCGCACACTGGAGGCACGCAGCAGATGGCCCGGGCCCGTCCGCGGACCGACGTTGAATACATCGAGGTGCTTGCACGGACATGGGGCCGTCGGTCAGGGGTCAAGCAGCCGGCTCCCGACCGACAGTCCGCCTCACGGCTCCAGACGCAGCCCGAGCGCGGCATGCTGTCCGCGGTAGACGGCGGTGCGGAGTTCGATCGCGTAGGGTTCGAGGGCCGGCATCCCGAGCGCCGCGGCGACAGCGATCTCCGCCTCGATGTCGTAGGGCACGCGCACGAACTGGATGCCGAAAGGCGCCGACCGACCGCCCTCCGGCTCCCCCTCGAGAATCACATAGGACGCCTGCGGCTCGTCCAGCGGGTTGCCGACGCTCCCGACGTTGACGAGCGTACGGCCGCCGTAGGTCGAGACGAACGCGTCGTGGATGTCGCCGTAGCAGACCGTGTCCGGCCGGGGCCCGTTCCCGGTCAGGTCCGTCACCGCGAACATCCCCTCGAAGTCGTCGTCGGTGTGCCGCGCGTGCACGCGGTGGTAGACGCTCTTCGCCGATGCATGGAACATCCGGATGCGCCGCCCGCTCAGCACGATGTCATGGGAGAGCGGGAGTGACTGCAGCCAGCGGCGGTCCTCGGGCGTCAACTCGTTGTGCCACCACCAGCCGGCGTCGTCGCGCCACTCGGGTGCCTCACCGGGCAGGAAATCGTCCCAGTTGCCGCGCACCGTGACGGCGCAGTGCAGGCGGCTCAGGCGCACGCACTCGGAACCTCGGGGCCCCTTGCCCGCGACGTCGCCGAGGTTGTAGACGGTGCTGATGCCACGGTGCCCGAGATCCTCCAGCACCGCCGTGAAGGCTGTGACGTTCCCGTGGAGATCGGAGATCACCGCAACGCGTTCCATGCTGCTCAGGCTATCCGCAGCCCGCCTGCCGCCGCACCCGCGACCGGGGGCCTCAGGAGGACTGTGCAACTCCTGATGCAGCGCAGGTTCCGCTTGCCGCTGCGGGGAGGCCTGCGTGAACGCGGGAGTGTGGAGTCCAAGCCGGTGGCCATGGCCCACAGCGACACGGATACCTGATCGCCGCTATCCTCGTGGTGCCAGGCCGCCTCCGCCGAAGGGCCGTTCGATGCCGCACCACCAGCAGGGCCCTCCTGCCGCCCTCCGCCTCACGGAGGCGGAGCTGGCGGCACGGCTCCGTGCCGCGGGCTGCGTGTTCGCCGAGGACGAGGCCCGCCTGCTCGCCGGGAGCGGCGCCACGGATGAGGCCCTGGCTGCGATGCTCGAGAGCCGCGTCGACGGGTTTCCGCTCGAACACATCCTGGGCTGGGTGGATTTCCGCGGGCTGAGGCTCGAGGTGGGGCCAGGAGTGTTCGTACCGCGCCAGAGGTCGGCATTCCTCGTCGCCTGCGCCGCGGACCTGACGACGGCGGGCTCGACCGTGCTGGACCTCTGCTGCGGCTGCGGAGCGCTCGGAGTGGCGCTCGCGGACGTCGTGCAGGACCTGCGGCTGCACGCCTCGGACATCTCCGGGGCCGCCGTCGCCCTGGCGCGGCACAACGTCGCCGGCCTTCACGCGGAGCTCTACGAGGGCGATCTGTTCGACCCGTTACCCGTGTCCCTCAAGGGGACGGTGGACACGCTGCTCTGCAACACGCCGTACGTACCCTCCGCGCGCGTGCAGACCCTTCCGGCCGAGGCGAGGGTGCACGAGCCCCTGATCAGCCTCGACGGCGGGGAGGACGGACTGGAGGTGCAGCGCAGGGTGGTACGCGAGGCACCCGACTGGCTGGTCCCGGGTGGGCACATCCTGTTCGAGGTGGGAGAGGACCAGGAGCAGGAGTGCCTCCGGCTCCTCCGGGAGGGGGGCTTCCAGGCATGGTCCCGGACCCTCGAGGACGAGGGTGCGACGGTGGTAATCGGGCGTCGTCCGGCATGATCCGGGCACGCCCGAGAAACCGGCAGCGGCTCCGGACGGGACAAGCCCGCGTCACCGCTCCCGGCGCACCGCCCGACGGGCGGGCAGCTGCGGTTGTTGGACCCGGCACGCTGCGGTCCCGGACGGACCGTCCGGCCTCGTGACGGCCGCGGGACGGCCATGGCCTGCTGCGGTGCAGGTGCTGAAGGTGGAAACGCTCCCCGACCCGCCGGCCGCGGCGCCGCTGTACGGGGCGCGGCAGCAGGCGCGGGGGCCCACCCTGGCGCGGTCGTCGAGGAGTTCGTTCACGGCCTGCGCCACGCAGTCCCGGTCGGCGTCGGGGAGGGTCATCATCCCGTGGAGGTAGGCATCGACCTCGAACTGTCCGATGGACCCTCCCATGTTCAGGAAGTGGTCCCAGACGAGCATCAGGGGCAGGTCCGCGTGCCTCATCGCGGTATAGGTGAGCAAGCCTTGCATTGGCGGATTCCTTCGGGCGGCCCGGACGGGGGCAGGAAGCCGCTCGGTAGCCGCCACCCGGCGGGCAGCGCGGCAAGGTATCCCCGGCGGCCGGCTTCCTGACTGCCCGGGGAAGCACCGGCGCGTGCCGGGAACCCTTGTTCTCTTCATTCTGGCAGCAACACTGCACCCTCTGCAGGACTTTTCTCCGACTGGACGAGCCGGCAATCAGCGGGTATTCCCGTTCATGCCAGCGGACGCAGAGCGGACAGTACGACGACGACGCCGACGCCGTAGTCCGCGTCCCAACGCTCCTGGAGGGAGCCGTCGTCGTACACCACCGTGACCGTGAGGTACCCGTCACCCGGCACTGCGCTGAGCGGCAGATCGTCCCCGACCCCGGAGAAGATCTCCTGCTGGATGCGTTCGAGCTCCTGCCGGCTCGCCGGGCCCCGCCTCCCCTCGTGAAGGCGGGGATCCTCGAAAGGCAGGGCGTCGTAGAGGGACAGCGGGACCGGCGCACCGGTCCTCGTGAAGATCGTGCCGTCCCACGTGCCCGTCACCGCGTAGGCGCCCCAGGTGACGCCGGATGCCGTCTCGGACTGCCCGGCGAGTGCCCAGTCCCAGTTGCCGATCGGAGGTCCGCTGCACTGCGGCGGATAGGACTCCATCACACCACCCAGGCAGAACCGGGGCAGGGCGTCTCCGACCTGCAGCACGGTACCCTGTCCGATCAGTTCGCCCTCGGCGGCCCGGGCCGCGGGTGCCGAGGCGGAGGCCGGCTCGGCGGACGCAGGCTCGGCCTGCGGGGCGACGCCGGGCTCGGGAACGGGGACGGGCTCGGCACCGGGGTATCCCGGTGTCGCGCAGGCAGCGAGGACGACCGCCGCAAGGGCGGCCATGCCCCGTCCGGCCGGCCATGTCATGCTCCCATGATCGACCCCTGGCGGCAGCAGGGAGCGCCGCTGCCGGAATCGGCGCCCAACCGTGACCGGGAGCACCGGGGATGGCGGCCGTTCCGGTCCAGGGGACGCCGGAAGGGAGAAACCACCGAGCGACGGCGCGACGGCGTCGATCACGTCATCGACCGAGCCCATGCGCCGATGCTAGACCCCTGCTGGATCCGGGAAAAGAACCGGGGCCATCCTGCCGCGCTATCGGTTTTCAGGATGGCCCCGGAGTTCATGGTGCCGGTTGGTGCCGGCAGGTACCGTCAGCGTGCGGAATCACTCGTCGCCTTGACGGCGAGGACGGGTCGGTCGACCTGGAGCAGGATCCGCTGGGCATGGCTGCCCATGATGAATTTCCCGACCTGGCTCCGCTTCCGCAGCCCGATGACGATGAGGGAGGCGTCGATCTCTTCGGCGAGTCCGATGAACTCGTCGGTGAGGTCATCCGTGTGCCCGGGCTGCCGGACGACCGCCTCCACGCCGGCGGCCCTGGCCCGTCGGACCAGTTCGGCGACCTGGTCCTCCGGTACGAGGACGGGATCCACGGGGGCTCCCTTGCGGGGCGAGTTGAGGATGACGGCGTTGGTGTCCCTGAGCTGCGCCTCCTTCAGGCCGGCTTCGAGGGCGGCCTCTCCCTCGGGAGTGGGGACATAGCCGATGAGGATGCTCATACCGATTCCTTGTGCTTGGTGGGGATGGTCGTGGCCTTGGCCGCCCGGTTCTTCCGAGCCTTCTGGAGGACCGGAAGGAGGATGACGACGAGAAAGACGAGGAGGAGGACGGCGGTGATGGGCCGGCCGGCGAACTGGGTCGCGTCGCCACCGAAGAGGAGGAGCGACCGACGGAGGCTCTCCTCGAGCAGTGCCCCGAGGACGAACGCCAGGACGAGCGGTCCGGGTTCGAATCCGAACTTCTTCATCAGGTACCCGACCACGCCGAAGAAGATGACCAGCCAGATGTCGAAGATGCTGTTGTTGATCGTGTACACGCCGATGAGGGTGATGAGCACGGTGACCGGGGCGAGGATCGCGGGGCGGACCCGGAGGATCCGCACGAAGATACCGACGAGGGGGATGCTCATGATCAGCAGCAGGATGTTGCCGATGTACATCGAGTTGACGACGCCCCAGAAGAGTTCCGGGTCGTTCTGCACGAGTTGTGGGCCCGGCGTGACGCCCTGGATGAGCAGGGCACCGAAGATGATGGCCATGGTCGCGTTCGCCGGGATACCCAGCGTGAGCAGGGGGATGAAGGACGACGTCGCTGCCGCGTTGTTCGCGGTCTCGGGTCCGGCGACGCCTTCGATGGCGCCCTTTCCGAAGCGTGACGGGTCCTTGGCCCGCTTCTTCTCCATCGCGTAGGCCGCCAGGGATGAGAGGGTGGCGCCGCCGCCGGGGAGGATGCCCAGGAAGAATCCGAGCACGGACCCGCGGCCGATGGCCCCGGATGCCTGCTTCAGGTCCTTGCGGGAGGGCCAGACATTCGCCACCTTCGCGGGGGCGGAGACCGTGTTGTGGCGTTCCTCGAGGTTGTAGAGAATCTCGCCGAGCCCGAAGATGCCCATGGCGATCGGCACGAAGTCGAGCCCGTCGGCGAGTTCCAGGCTTCCGAGCGTGAATCGCGCCTCGCCGGTGAAGCCGTCGCGGCCCACGGTGGCGAGCAGGAGGCCGATGGCGGCTGCGATGAGCGATTTGAGCCGGCCACCGTTGCTGACGGTGGCGACCAGGAGGATACCGAGCAGGGCCAGGGCCGTGTACTCCGGCGGGCCGAAGTCCAGGGCGAAGCCGGCGACGAGGGGAGCCAGGAACGTCAGTCCGACGATGGCCACGGTGCCGCCGACGAAAGATCCGATGGCGGCTACCCCGAGTGCGGTCCCTGCCCGGCCCTGCTTGGTCAGCGCGTAGCCGTCGAAGACGGTGACCACGGAGGATGCTTCGCCGGGGAGCCGGAGCAGGACGGAGGTGATGGTGCCGCCGTACTGGGCGCCGTAGAAGATGCCGGAGAGCATGATGATCGCAGTGACGGGTTCGATGCCGTAGGTCAACGGCAACAGGATCGCGATGGTCGCCGCCGGGCCGAGGCCGGGCAGGACGCCGATCAGCATGCCGATGACGACGCCGAGCAGGCAGTACAGGAGGTTCGTCGGCTCGAGGACGACGCCGAAACCGTTCAGTACCGGTTCAAAAAATTCCATGGGGGTTCCCTAGAACAGATGCGGGATGGGCACGTTGAGTGCGGAGACGAAGAGCAGGTAGAACGCGACGGTGATGCCCACGCTCAGCACGGCTGTCATCCGCCAGGTCTCCCGGCCCAGGAAGCGCAGCCAGACCACGTTCAGGAGCAGTGCCGGGATCTCGAAGCCGATGCGTCCGATCAGGAGGGTGAAGACGACGAGGCTGACGAGGCCGGCCGCAACCTGGAGGCTGGAGCGGGAGAACTTCTCCGCGTCCAGGACGTTCCGTCCGAACAGGGCGAGGGCTATGCCGAGGACCATCAGCAGGACGCTGATCAGAAAGGGCCACAGGCCCGGTTCCGGGTCGGCAGGGGACCCCAGCCCCATTTTCAGTGAGCCGAGGGTGCCGGCGGCCCCGATGGCGGTGACGACGATCGCGGAGGCGATGTTCGCCCCTGGTCCGGCGGCGGGGGGTTTCTCCTGCTCCCACTGCGCGGCGAGGTCCTCCGGCGTCAGGTCGTCGACGAGATGGTGCCCGTGGTCGGGAGCCTGGTGTTCGGGCTCCGGGTGGAGGGCGTGCGAACCGCCGGTTGCCCGGCGGTCCGCGTCAGGCGACGATGTCACTTCTCGCCGCCGAGGTCGATCTCGTACTTCTCCACGAGCTCCTTGTACTTGGCAGCGTTGGCCGTCCACTCCTCGGTGACCTGCTCACCATCGATCTCGTGCGGAGTGAAGAGGTTCTCCTCGTTGAACTCCTTGTACTCCTCGCTCTCGAACGCGGCCGAAACGGCTTCGCGGAGCTTCTCCAGCGCCGGCTCCGGGGTGCCCTTGGGCGCCGCGATGGCACGGTACTGCGACACGGGGACGTCGTACCCTGCCTCGAGGGCGGTGGGCACGTCCGGAAGGTACTGGTTGCGCTCCTCGGAGAACGTCACGATCGGCCTCAGGGTGCCGGCGTCGATCTGCGGCATCGCCTCGCCCAGCTGGATGGTGGCGAAGTCGACCTGGTTCCCGAGGATCGCCGTCATGGCCGGAGAACCGCCGTCGAAGGGAACATCGGTTCCGTCGACACCTGCCTGCTTGAAGAGCAGCGCCTGCGCCAGCTGGCTACCCGTGCCGACGCCCGTGGTGGCGAAGTTGAACGACTTGCCCGCTGCCACGATGTCCTCGACGGTCTTGTACTCGGACTCGGCATTGGCCACCAGCACGTAGTCGTCCTGTGAGATACCGCTGATGATTTCGAGGTCATCGAGGCTCACCGCTTCGTCCTCGCTCACGGCCAGGGGCGTGATGGCGATCAGGGACGCGTTGAGCAGGATCAGGGTCTGCCCGTCCGGCTTCGCGTTGGCGACTTCCTGCGTGGCCAGTGCGCCATTCGCACCGGGCTTGTTGACCACGGGAATCGGAACGCCGAGGGGGTCCGAGGCGTTCTCGGCGATGGCCCGACCGATCAGGTCGGTGCTGCCTCCGGGATCCTGTCCGATGGTCAGTGTCACCGGACCGGAGGGGAAGTCGCTTCCGTCGTCGCTTCCGCCGGAAGTGGCGACATTGCCACCGCAGGCGGAGAGGGTCAGTGCCAGGACAGCTGCTACACCCATGGTCGACGCTGAGCGACGGGCGAACTTCGAGTGAAACATGAGAATCTCCTTTGATGGAGGTCTAGGAGTGACCGTCTGTGATGACGCTCACCCTGAGCCTGTACAGAAAGCTTAGAAATGCTCGTCATGCATGTCTAAGCCCAATAAAGTATGAGCTGATACCCTCTGTGCATCATGTACTCCCTCGATCAGTTACGCGGATTCGTCGCGGTGGCCGAAGAACTGCACTTCGGCAGGGCCGCCGAACGCCTGCGCATGACCCAGCCACCGCTGAGCCGGCAGATCCAGAAGCTGGAAAAGGCGATCGCAGTCCAGCTGTTCGAGCGGGACAGTCGTGGCGTCACCCTCACGGCCGCCGGCACCGCGTTCCTCGGGGAGGCGCAGCGGCTCCTGGCGCTTGCCGAGAGCGCCCCGGATCTGGCCCGGCGCATCTCGAGGGGATCGGCGGGATCCATCCGGCTCGGTTTCACGGCGGCGTCGACCTTCGGCATCCTGGGCGCCCTGCTCAACGAGATCTCCGGCGAGCTGCCCGAAGTCGACCTCGAGCTGCGGGAGATGGTCACGCGTGAGCAGATCGACGCCCTCCGGGACGGGGACATCGATCTGGGGCTCGCCCGTCCCCCCTTCGACGAGGACGTCTTCGGATCCCGGTTGCTGTACCGCGAGCCCCTCGTCGCAGCGGTGCCGCACGGCCACCGCCTCGCCTACGTCGGGCGCCCCCTGACGATCGAGGACCTGAGGGGCGAAGCGCTCATCATGCACTCCCCCACCCAGGCGAAGTATTTCTACGACCTCATCGTCCGCCTGGCCCCGGCCGGCCAGCTGCACTACGTCCATACGGTGGCCCAGATCCTCACGATGGTGTCGCTGGTGGCAGCCCACCGCGGCATCGCCCTGGTGCCCCACTCGACCACGGTCCTCGGCATCGACGGCGTGCAGTACTGCGACCTCGACGGCTTCGGATCGGATCCCGTCGAGCTCTTCGCCATCTGGCTCAAGGAATCCAAGAACCCCGCCCTGCACCGCGTCCTCGACGCCATCACCGAGCGCCACGACTAGGACGGGCGATACCGGGAAGGTATCGGTCCATTCTAAAACAGTCTTAGACACGTATCGCCGCGGTTCATACGCTGGGTTCTATCGAACCTCTCTGGCGCTCCCGACGGTCGCGCCACCTCTACCGAAGGGTCTCCCCGTGGCTCACCTGAATCCCTCCGAGCTGGCGCAACGCATCAAGTCGGGCCTCCTCTCCTTCCCCGTCACGCACTTCGACGAGGAGTTGCAGTTCGACGAGGGCCGGTACCGCGACCACCTGGCATGGCAGTCCGACTTCGACGTCGCTGGCCTGTTCGCCGCCGGCGGTACGGGCGAGGGCTTCTCACTCACGACGGCCGAGATGGACCGGGTCGTCCGCGTCGCCGTGGACGAGATCGGCGGCAAGGTGCCCGTCATCGCGTCGGCCACCGGTGGAACGTTCTCCGCCATCGAGCACGTCCGCGCCGCCGGGGACGCGGGAGCCGACGGGATCCTCCTCATGCCCCCCTACCTGACCGAGGCGGACCAGGAAGGCCTGATCGAGCACGTGAGCGCTGTCTGCGCGGCAACCTCGCTGGGAGTCATCGTCTACAGCCGCGCCAACGCGGTGCTCAATGACCATTCGGTCGCCGTCCTGGCCGACCGGAACCCGAACCTGATCGGGTTCAAGGACGGCATCGGCAACATCGAGCAGATGACCCGCATCTACGCCCGGGTGGGCGAGCGCCTCACCTACATCGGTGGCCTGCCCACCGCGGAGACCTTCGCGCTGCCCCTGCTGCAGCTCGGCGTCAGCACCTACTCGTCCGCGATGTTCAACTTCGTCCCCGAGTTCGCCCTCGGTTTCTACCGCGACGTCATCGCCCAGGACCGCACGGCGGTCTACGAGAAGCTCAACGACTTCGTCATCCCCTACCTGGACATCCGCGACCGGGTGAAGGGATACGGGGTGAGCATCATCAAGGGTGGACTCGATGCGGTGGGCCGCAACGGCGGCCTCGTGCGTCCGCCCCTGCAGAACCTGACCGAGGCCGACCAGTTCGAACTGTCCACCCTGATCAAGAAGATCAGCTAGGAGTCCCGACATGACCACCACGTTCAGCCCCACCGTCACCGGGCAGTCGCTCATCGCCGGGCGCGCGGTCCGGGGATCCGCCGGCGTCACGCACGCCGTCAACCCGGCCACCAATGAGAAGCTCGAACCGGCCGTCACCCTGATCGACGGGGACCAGCTCGCCGAGGCGACCGCCGCGGCGGCTGCCGCCTTCGACACCTACCGGGCCACGACACCTGCCGAACGTGCCGCTTTCCTGGAGCGCATCGCCGACAACATCGACGCCCTCGGCGCCGAGCTGACCGAGCGGGCCGTCCTCGAGACCGGTCTGCCCGCTGCGCGCATCGACGGCGAACGAGCCCGAACAGTTGGCCAGATGCGCCTCTTCGCAGGCGTCGTCCGCCAGGGTGATCACGTGCAGGCCCGGATCGACCCTGCCCTCCCCGAACGTGCTCCCCTACCCCGACTGGACATCCGCCAGCGCCACATCGGACTCGGTCCCGTCGCGGTCTTCGGCGCGAGCAACTTCCCCCTCGCGTTCTCCACAGGCGGAGGAGATACGGCGTCGGCCCTCGCCGCCGGTTGCCCCGTCATAGTCAAGGCCCACAACGCGCACCCCGGCACCGCGGAACTCGTCGGCCACGCCATCACGCGGGCCGTCGAGGAATCCGGACTGCCCGCTGGAGTGTTCTCGCTCGTCTTCGGTGCCGGCTCCTCCATCGGACAGGCCCTCGTCGCCGACCCGCACATCAAGGCCGTCGGCTTCACGGGCTCCCGCAGCGGCGGCACCGCCATCATGGCGACCGCCGCAGCCCGGCCCGAACCGATCCCCGTCTATGCGGAGATGTCCTCGATCAACCCGGTCTTCGTCTTCCCCGGAGCCATCAGCGACGACGTCGACACCCTCGCCTCCGGCCTCGTCGGCTCGCTCACCATGGGCGCCGGTCAGTTCTGCACCAACCCCGGCCTGGTCTTCGTTCCGGTCGGCACCCAGGGAGACCGGTTCGTGGCGGTGGCGTCCGAGGCACTCCGGCAAACCCAGGGCTCCACCATGCTCACCCGTGGCATCGCCGAGGCATGCGCGGCAGGAGTGTCGAAGTTGCGCAACGAATCCGACGTCGACGTCGTCGCGGAAGGCCGGCCCGGCCCCACGGAGAACGCCCCCGGCGCGGTCCTGTTCAGCACCACCACGGACACCTTTCGGGACAACATCAGACTTCAGGAGGAAGTCTTCGGTGCCGCCGGGATCTTCGTCCGCTACGGCAGCGAGGACGAGCTCCTCGCCTCCGCTGAGGCACTCGAGGGCCAGCTCACCGCGACGATTCACGCGACCCCGTCCGACACCACCGCGATCGCACCCCTGCTGCCGGTCCTGGAGCGCAGGGTCGGGCGGATCCTGTTCAACAGCTGGCCGACGGGCGTCGAAGTGGGCCACGCCATGGTCCACGGCGGCCCCTACCCCGCCACCTCGGACTCCCGCTCCACCTCGGTCGGATCGCTGGCCATCCTGCGGTTCCAGCGCCCGGTCAGCTACCAGAACATCCCCGACGAGCTGCTCCCGGCGCCGCTGCAGGACGCCAATCCCTGGAAGCTCAACCGCCGCGTCGACGGCATCGTCGTCAGTGCGGAGGAGAACCAGTGACCTCGTCCACACCGACCATCGCCTCCGTCGACGTCGTCCCTGTCGCCGGACACGACAGCATGCTCCTGAACCTCAGTGGCGCCCACGGGCCCTACTTCACCCGCAACATCGCCATCCTCACCGACTCGACCGGCAATACCGGCCTGGGTGAGGTCCCCGGAGGCGAAGCCATCCGTTCGACGATCCAGGAAGCCGGTGACCTGCTGGTCGGCCGGCCCATCGCGCTCTACCGCCAGCTGCTGCGCCAGGTGTCCGAGCGCTTCGCCGACCGCGACGCCGGCGGCCGGGGCTCCCAGACGTTCGACCTCCGCACGACGATCCACGCGGTGACCGCCATCGAATCAGCGCTCCTGGACCTGATGGGCCAGCACCTCGAGGTCCCCGTCGCGGAACTCCTGGGCGAAGGGCAGCAGCGCGACCGGGTCCAGATGCTCGGCTACCTCTTCTACGTCGGCGACCGCACCAGCACGGACCTGCCCTACCTCAGCGGCGATGACACCTCGGACGCCTGGGGACGCCTCCGCCGGGACGAAGCCATGACCCCCGAAGCCATCGTCGCCCTCGCGGAAGCCGCTCAGGAGAGGTACGGGTTCCAGGACTTCAAGCTCAAGGGCGGGGTGCTCCCGGGAGCGGAGGAGGTAGAGGCCGTCAAGGCGCTGGCCGCCCGCTTCCCGGAAGCCCGGATCACGCTCGACCCCAACGGCGGCTGGCTCCTCAAGGACGCCATCGAGCTCTGCTCGGAACTGCACGGCGTCCTCGCCTATGCGGAGGACCCCTGCGGGGCGGAAGGAGGATTCTCGGGCAGGGAGACCATGGCCGAGTTCAAGCGAGCCACGGGGCTCCCTACCGCCACCAACATGGTCGCCACCGACTGGCGCCAGATGGCACACGCCATCCGCTCCAACGCGGTGGACATCCCCCTCGCCGACCCGCACTTCTGGACCATGCAGGGCTCTGTCCGCGTGGCGCAGCTCTGCAACGACTTCGGCCTGACCTGGGGGTCCCACTCCAACAACCACTTCGACATCTCCCTTGCCATGTTCACGCATGTCGGGGCGGCTGCTCCGGGGAACATCACGGCACTGGACACGCACTGGATCTGGCAGGACGGGCAGCCCCTCACCAAGAAGCCCCTCGCCATCGAGGGTGGGTTCATCACGGTCCCCCAGCGGCCGGGCCTCGGCATCGACCTGGACCGCGATGCGCTCCAGGCGGCACACGAGCTGTACCTGGAACACGGGCTCGGTTCCCGCGACGACGCTGCCGCCATGCAGTACCTCGTGCCGGACTGGACCTTCGACCCGAAGAGGCCCTGCCTCGTCCGATGACCGATCTGACCTCCCGACCCCAGACGAAGGATGCTCACATGAATTCCGGTACTACTCTGACCAGTCCTGCAGCCATCCCGGCCGGCACCGACGCGGCAACCGATCGGATCCGCCACGTCAAGCTGTCGACCCTGACACTTCCGCTGGACACACCCATCAGTGATGCGAAGGTCCTGACCGGCAGGCAACGGCCCATGACCGAGATCGTCTTCCTCTTCGCGGAGATCACCACGGAGGACGGCCACTCCGGGATCGGGTTCAGCTACTCGAAGCGCGCAGGCGGACCGGCCCAGTACGCGCACGCACGGGAGATCGCCGACAACCTGCTGGGCGAGGACCCCAACGACATCGGCCGCGTGTACCAGAAACTGCTGTGGGCCGGCGCGTCGGTGGGACGCAGTGGAGTCGCAACCCAGGCCATCGCAGCGCTGGATATAGCCCTCTACGACCTGAAAGCCAAGCGGGCGGGCCTTCCCCTGGCGAAGTTGCTGGGCTCGTACCGCGACTCCGTGCAGACGTACAACACGTCGGGTGGATTCCTCCAGGCGTCCATCGAGGAAGTGAAGGCCCGCGCCACCCAGTCGCTCGCCGACGGGATCGGAGGCATCAAGATCAAGGTGGGCCACCCCGATTCCCGCGTCGACCTGGCGCGGGTCGCTGCTGTCCGGGAACACCTGGGCGCTGACGTCCCCTTCATGGTGGACGCCAACCAGCAATGGGACCGGCCCACGGCCATGCGGATGGGCCGCACGCTGGAACAGTTCAACCTCGTATGGATTGAGGAGCCCCTCGACGCCTACGACGCCGAAGGGCATGCCCAGCTCGCGCAGGCTCTGGACACCTCCATCGCAACGGGTGAGATGCTGTCCAGCGTCAGCGAACACATCGATCTCATCACCCATCGGTCCGTCGACATCATCCAGCCCGACGCACCGCGGATCGGGGGCATCACGCCCTTCCTCCGTCTGGCCGCACTGGCCGACCAGGCGGGACTGCAGCTCGCTCCTCACTTTGCCATGGAGATCCACCTGCACCTGGCGGCGGCTTATCCGAGGGAACCGTGGGTCGAGCACTTCGAGTGGCTCAACCCCCTGTTCAACGAACGCCTCGAAACCCGTCAGGGGCGGATGGTCGTCCCGAACCGGCCCGGACTGGGCTTCACCCTGAGCGATCAGGCCCACGCCTGGGTGACGGACTCCGTGGAGTTCGGCCGGAAGTGACCGCCCCGGGTCCGTCGATTCGACGGACCCGGAGCCCTACCTCCTCGTCAGGGCCGCTCGAGCGACGCGAGTTCCTGCGCCAGATTGCTGCCGGCCCGCTCTGCCCACAGCGCCCGTGCGCGCTCGGTGCGGTAGAGCGGGTCGAGCGCGATCAGCCGCTGCAGGACACTCCGCCGGCCGGCGGTGAATGCTTCATCCGGAATATGCGAATATTCCGCGCGCACCGCTGCGGCGTAGCGCGCGTAGTCCTCGGGTGATCCGCCGAGAACCGAGAGGTCGGCGTCGCACAGGAGCTGCCCCGCCCTGTCCCCGGACCGAGGATCGTGGCCCACCGTGAGGAGCACGAGGCGCTCGACCTCCTCTACCACGGCGTTGTCCACGCGGCCCGTCAACCGCTCGACGGCGAGCGCCGCGGAGGCCTGTTCGTCCTTCCCGGCCGCGCCCTCGTAGACGGCGTCGTGGAACCAGGCGGAGAGGAGGACGGCCATCCGCTGCGGCTCGTCCGCGGGTTCGAGGAGCTGGTCCAGGGCCTCCAGGACGGCGAGCAGGTGCACCGGGGTGTGGTACTTCCGGTGGGGTTCGCCCCACCGATCCAGCAGCTCTCCGCCTAGGCCGGGATCCTCGGGCAGGATCGACGCCCACCGCGACAGAAGGGCAGCGCGGAGTTTCGGCCCCCGCCGTCGGGCAGGGACCCGGAGGCCGCTGGCGATCAGGGCCCGCACCAGCTCGGTCCCGCTGACCTCGAGGGCGCCCTGCTCCACCAGCTCCCGGTAGCGCCGGGCCGGCACGTCGTAATGGTCCTCGTCGAAGGCCCGGTGCGGGATCCCCGCAGCCGCCGCGAAGGCGTGGAGTTCCTCGAGTGACGACGTCGACACCAGGTGGGAGAACACGGTTCCGTGTGCGGGCCAGGACGGCGGATCGATGAGGACGGCCATGACCAGCAGTCTAGGGTTCAGCCATCTTCGCTGCGGAGTCCGTAGGACGCCAGGACGTTGCCCTTGCTCGTGGTGGTCGTCTCCTGCATTTCCAGCCGTGTCACCGGGTCCGTGGGCGCGAAGAGGTGGCGTCCCGAACCCGCGACCACCGGGTGGATCATCAGGAGGAGTGAGTCCAGCAGCCCTGCGAACAGGAGCTGGCGCACCAGCGAGATGCTGGCACAGATCGCGATGTCCCCGCCCTCGGTCTGCTTCAGCGCCCGGACGAACTCCTCCAGGGGCGCGTCCATGAGGGACGCGTTGGTCCAGCCCAGCTCCCCGCTGAGCGTGCGCGAGGCCACGAACTTCCGTACCGGGTTGATGAAGCTGCCGAAGGGGTCGGCGGACTCGGCGGAGGGCCAGTAGCCGGCCCACTCCTCGTACCCGTGGCGGCCCAGCAGGACGGTATCCACCCGGCTGATCATCCCCCCCATTCCCGCGCCGAGTTCCGCGTCGAAGCTGTCGAACTGCCAGAGGTGCGGTGATTCGACCACTCCGTCGACGGAGGAGAAGAGGCCTGCTGTGAGTTTGCGCATGGGTGCTCCCGGTATCGGTTGGCGGCTTTCCACACAATAGACGGAGCGGGGTCGGTCCGATCATCGGCGGAGGAGGAAATTTTCGGGCCACCTCCTCCCACCCCGGGACCGCCGTCGCTACGCTCGATGCATGCAGCCCGAGACCGCCACTCCGCCCCGGAGATCCCTGCCCGGAACGGAAGCGGAGACGGAGCCCTTCGAACGACTCTTGGAAGCCTCCCGACGTGAGTTGACCGGGTACTGCTACCGGATGCTCGGTGCAGCGTCCGAGGCCGAGGATGCCGTGCAGGAGACCATGATCAAGGCCTGGTCGCGGCGCGAGACGTTCGCCGGCGAATCCTCCCTGCGGACCTGGCTCTTCCGGATCGCGCACAACGTCTGCGTGGACATGCTCCGCAGCCCGCAGCGCCGCGCCCGCCCCATGGACCTCGGTCCGTCCACCCGCACCGCGGATGCCGTGCTCGGTGCGCCCCTCACCGAAGGCGTGTTCGTGCAGCCGATCCCCGACGAGCGCGTCATCGACCCCTCGGGAGATCCGGCGGCGATCGCCGAGGCCCGCGATACCATCCGCCTGGCCTTCATCGCCGCCCTGCAGTACCTGCCCCCACTCCAGCGCAGCGCGCTGATCCTGTGTGAGGTGCTGCGCTGGTCGGCGGCGGAGGTCGCCGCCCTGCTCGAGGTCACCACGGCCTCGATCAACAGCGCACTCCAGCGTGCGCGCAGAACGATGGCCCACCAGGAGCCCGCCGCGCCCATGCCCCTCGAGGACCCGGCGCACAAGGACCTGCTCGCCAAGTACCTGCGTGCTTTCGAGTCCTACGACATGGACGTGCTCGTCTCGCTCCTGCGGGACGACGTCGTCCTCTCCATGCCGCCCTTCGACCTCTGGCTCCGTGGTCCGGCCGATCTGCGTGCCTGGTTCCTCGGCGAGGGCAGCGTCTGCGAGGGTGGGCGGCTCATCCCCCTGACCATCAACGGAGCGGGTGGTTTCGCCAATTACCACCTCGTCGAACCCGGCCTGTGGGAACCGTTCGCGATCCAGGTCATCGAGTCGGATGGCGAGCAGATCGTGGGCCACCACAACTTCCTGTACCCGGAGATGTTCGAGGCATTCGGCCTGCCGCTGGTCATCGATGAACGCGGGACGGTCACCACGGACTAGCTCCATCGCCCGCACGATGGCTGCAGGTGCCGACAGCAGGTCACACGACGGAGGATTTCCGCGCCGAGCGGCGTCGATAAAGCCCTGGCCGTCCCCATTCCCGAAAATCCCGATACTTTCCGGGGATTGCAGGATAAGGTCGGGAACCGGGGGCTGATGAATTCATTCGCACGACACAGGAGAATCTGATGGCACAGCGCGTACAGGTGCAATTGGTCGACGACCTCAGTGGCGAAGAGGCACAGGAAACAGTGCGGTTCGCACTCGACGGCACGAATTACGAGATCGACCTCACCCAGGACAATGCAAATTCCCTGCGTTCCGCCCTCTCCGCCTACGTGGACAAGGGCCGCAAGGCGGGGGCCGGCCGGCAGTCGGCAGCGAGCCCGAAAGCCTCCTCCCGATCGAAGCGCGAGGACACGCAGCAGATCCGCCAGTGGGCCCAGGAGAACGGCTTCAATCCGAGTTCGCGCGGCCGCATCACGCAGTCGATCATCGACGCCTACAACGAGAGCCGCTAACCGCGCGCCGGCTCCTCCGAGCCAATTGGGCGGACGTTTCGGACGATATGTCCGGTAATGGTTCTGTCGGGGAAGAAGGCGGGAACCAGGAATGGTCCCGCCTTCTTCCGTTCCGGACCGGAGAAGGACGGAACCCTACCGCTAATCCCCACCCCCGGCCTCGCGTGCCCATGCCTCGGCCTTGGCGGGACATTCGAAATAGCGGGATTCCGAGAGGGACTGTTCCACGAAGGCGGCGATTACCTGGTCCACGGGACCCGTGCCGACAAAGCTTACCCGTGAGGTGAGGTCGCACTCCAGGATCGCGGTGCGGGCGTTCGCAGTGATCCCGACCATGCCCTGCAGATGGATCACGAGGGGCAGCAGGTAGCCGTCGGACAGCTCGCGGATACTCTCGTACGACTCGAGGATGTCGGCGACAGTGAGCAGCGAGCCGGGCGCCCACCAGAGCACGAGCAGGCCGGAGCGGACTTCGATGCAATGCTTGCCGGCGCAATGCCGGCGGGTGCCGGGAGTGTGGCCGGGACCGGGACAGGGCCGCACGGGCGCGGCGTTCCCGAGGACGATCTGATGCAACGGTGCCTCCAGGTGAACGGATGATCCGCTCCCCAGCGATCGAATACGACAACTCTGGCAGGCTCCGCTGGTGATTTCATGCATGCGGACAGAAGCGGGTAGCGGCACCTGTACAAAACGGGTGGTGCGTGGCATCGTCCCAAGTGATCTGCATCATCGGGCCGGGGTGGAAACCGGAACACGCCAACGGGGGCAGCCATGTCAGCAGCAGGAACAACCCTCCTCGCCATCGGTACGAAGAAGGGCCTGTGGCTCGCTTCGAGCACCGACCGGGAGACGTGGACGGTGTCGGAGCCGAAGTTCCTCATGGAGGAGATTCCCAGCGTCGGCATCGACACCCGCGGCGGCAGGACCCGCCTCTTCGCCGGGCGTATGTCCTGGCACTTCGGCCCCTGCATCGCGCATTCGGACGACCTCGGGGAGACCTGGGCGGAACCCCAGGAGGGCGGTATCCGCTTCGGAGCGGACGACGGCGCTGCGCTCGAGCGGGTCTGGCAGATCCAGCCCGATGCGGAGAGCCGGCCCGGAGTGGTCTGGGCGGGATGCCAGCCGATCTCCGTCTGGAAGTCCACGGACCACGGTGAGACGTTCGAACTGAACCGCGGCCTCTGGGACCACCCGCACCGCAGTGAGTGGGGCGCCGGTTTCGGCGGCGCAGCCGCACATACGGTCCTACCGAGTCCCGCGGATGACACCGTCCACGTCGCCATGAGCACGGGCGGCGTCTACCGGTCCGACGACGGCGGGGGTACCTGGCAGCCCCGTAACCACGGCATCAGTGCCTACTTCCTGCCGGACCCTGCACCGGAGTTCGGCCAGTGCGTGCACAAGGTGGCCCGCGACGCCGTCGACCCCGACCGCCTGTTCGCGCAGAACCACCACGGCGTGTACACGAGCCACGACCGCGGCGACTCCTGGCAGTCCATCGCGGAGGGCCTGCCGGCCGACTTCGGCTTCGTGATGCTCACCCACCCCCACCGCAGCAGCACCGCCTGGGTCATCCCGCTGAAGGCCGACGGTGAGCGGATCCCACCCGACGGGCACCTCATGGTGCACAGGACGGACGACGCCGGTGCGACCTGGCAGGCCAGTGACGCCGGACTGCCGCGCGCTGAGTACAACGCCGTGCTGCGTGACGCGGCCTGCGTCGACACGGCAGAGGTCCCGGGCGTCTACTTCGGGACGCGCGGGGGGACCGTCTACGCGAGCGCCGACGAGGGCCGCACCTTCCGGGAAGTGGCGAGCCACCTGCCGGACGTGCTCTCGGTGCGTGCCGCCGTCGTTCCCGCCTGACCAGGAGCCTGTCCACCATGGCCTCCGTGACCGTCCTGATCCCCACGCTCCTCCGCCCGTACGTCGACGGACGCAGCGAGATCAGCATGAGCGTGCCCGACGACGGCGACGTGTCATCGCTCCTGGACGACCTCGGCGCGGGGCGCCCCCTGCTCGACCAGCGCATCCGCGAGGAGACCGGTGCGCTGCGGCGCTACGTGAACATCTACATCGACGGCGAGGACGTGCGCCGGCTGGACGGGCTGGGAACCCCGGTTCCACCAGGTGCGACCGTGATGATCATCCAGTCGGTCGCGGGAGGCTAGGGCCGGGACGAGGCGTAACACAAAGTTAACCGCGCCCGCGGCGGACCGAAACGTGCCGCTGTCTACCATTGCTCAGCGCGGTGTGCCATCCCGGTTCCGCACCCACCCCCAGTGCGACCCCGGGCTCTGTCCCCTCGGGCACACGAAAGCGCTGTCACGGAAATGGACTTCCCATGGATTCTGGAAACGTCGCTTGGATTCTCGCCAGCGCCGCGCTCGTCTGTCTGATGATCCCGGCACTGGCCCTGTTCTACGGAGGAATGGTGGGCTCCCGCCGCATCCTCAACATGATGATGATGTGCTTCGGCGGGGCGAGCCTCGTCGCCGTGCTGTGGGCGCTCTTCGGGTACTCGATGGCCTTCGGCAACTCGGTAGGCGGCTTCGGACTGATCGGTGACGTCGCCGAGTACGCCGGCCTGGGCCAGCTGCTGGCCGAGGACCCGGATGCATCCATCCCGCCCATCCTGTTCGCCGCCTTCCAGCTCTTCTTCGCCTGCGTCACCACGGCGCTGGTTGCCGGCGCTGCAGCGGGCCGCATGAAGTTCGGCGCGTGGATGATCTTCGCCGGTGTCTGGGCGACCCTGGTCTACTTCCCGATCGCTCACTGGGTGTTCGCCTTCAGTTCGGAGGACGGCTCGGTGGTCGGCGGCTGGATCGCGAACAACCTCGGCGCCATCGACTTCGCCGGTGGTCTCGCAGTGCACATGAATGCCGGTATCGCAGCGCTCGCCCTGTCGCTCGTGCTCGGGCGCAGCCACGGCTGGCCGAAGGTGGACCACGCCAAGCCGCACAGCCGGCCCCTCGTCCTCGTGGGAGCCGGGCTCCTGTGGGTCGGCTGGTTCGGTTTCAACGCAGGCTCCGCCCTCTCCGCGGGACAGGCCGCCTCGGTGGTCTTCCTCAATACCGCCGTCGCCGCCGCTGCAGGCCTTCTCGCGTGGGCCCTCGTGGAACGGATCCGCAACGGGGCCGCCACCAGCATGGGAGCCGCCTCGGGCCTGATCTCCGCGCTCGTCGCCATCACCCCGGCCTGTGGAGCCGTCAGCCCCATGGGAGCCCTGGCCATCGGCGCCATCGCCGGAGCCGTCTGCTCACTCGCGATCGAGCTGAAGTTCCGGCTGGGCTTCGACGACTCGCTCGACGTCGTCGGCGTACACCTCATCGGCGGCATCCTGGGGACCCTGCTCATCGGGTTCTTCGCCACCGAGGATGCCCCCAACGGCGTCGCCGGGCTGTTCTACGGCGGCGGTGCCGGCCTGCTGGGCATCCAGACCGTCGCGACCGTGGCCGTCCTGGTCTACTCCTTCGTCGTCACCTGGGTGATCGCACAGGTCATCCAGCGCACCGTCGGGCTCCGCATCGAGCAGGAGGACGAGCTGCGCGGCATCGACATCGCCGCCCACTCCGAGTTCGCCTACCTGACCGACGAGGATCCCGTGGACCTCGGCGCACCGCGCAAGTAGTTCCCGCAGGACGTGTCCGGGTCGCCGAACGGCCCGGACACGTCAGCGGAGAAGACGGTGAGCAGGAACAACCTGAAGCAGTGCGTCCTGCCCGGGGCGCACTGCTTCCTCGTGATGGGGCTGCTGTTTATTCCCCTGGCGTTATATACAATGCGGTCGGCTTCGCCCGGCAAATCGCGGGGCAGCCCGAACCCCGGACTCCGGGGGTCGGGCACGGCGGCCCGACGGGTCGGCCGGATGTGCGCCTCAGAGGCGCAGGGCGTTGAGCTGCGCGAGGGCTTCGTCCGGGCCGACGGCCGTGATGCCGTGCACGCGCGCCCAGGACGTGAGTTCCTCGGTGATGACCTGGGACACCCCGGACCAGCGGGCGTAGGGCAGGACGTAGATGGAATCGATGTCGGCGTGCGTGGGGCCGAGGAGCCGCAGGCCGCCGCAACCGACCGGCTGCCCCGTGGCGAGTTCGTAGGCGATGAGGAAGACCGCGATGTCGTCTCCGTCGTCGGCCCGCACGGGAAGGGCGCTCGGCCCCCGTCCCCGCTCGTTCTCGGCACGCAGCGCTTCCCGCAGCCCTATGGCTACGGGATTGGCCCAGGGGACCTGTCGAACCCTCAGCGTCTGCAATGCCGCCTCCTGGAGAAGTGTTGTGCTCCCTACGCTACGGAGCGGCGGTTTCGGCCGCATTTCCGTCCGCGAAACTCCATGTGCACGTTGTCTCACCTGCCACCGGGGGGCCGCCGGGGCTCCTGGTGGGACAGCCCCGTGTCCACCTCTGGCTTTCCCGAAGAAAGTAGCATACGGTCGCCCGCATGCCCCTGAGATCCGATTGGTCCGACAGCCAGTGCCCCCTTGCCCGGGGACTCGAGGTCCTGGGCGATCCGTGGAGCCTCCTCGTCCTGCGCGAGGTCTTCTTCGGCCACGCCCGGTTCGAGGACATCAAGGCCTCCACCGGCATCGCGGACAGCGTCCTCAGCAAGAGGCTCTCCGCCCTCACCGCGCACGGCCTGCTGGCCCGCAGGCAGTACCGCGACGAATCCGGCAGGACACGCCACGAGTATGTGCTGACGCCGAAGGGCGACGGGACGCTGCCGGTCCTCAATGCCATGATCCACTTCGCCGAGGAGCACCTCGGCGCACCCTCGGACTCCGCGCACATGCAGATCATCCACTCACCCTGCGGACGCAGGACCACCAGCGCGGACAGGTGCGACGCCTGCCGCGAGGAACTCACCGCCGACACGACGACATGGGTGAGCTTCGCCCGCGCGGGCGGACCGGTCCAGCTCGCGGGTTCGCAATGAGCCGCGCCACCCGGGAGCGGCGGGGCCGGAGGATTCACCCGGCGTGGATCGTGGCCGCCGTCGCCTTCCTGACCCTCGTCGGAGCAGCGGGCTTCCGTGCCGCTCCGTCCGTGCTGATGGTCCCCCTCGAGCAGGAGTTCGGGTGGTCCCGCGGCATCCTGTCCCTGGCCGTCAGCATCAACCTCGTCCTCTTCGGGCTCACTGCGCCCTTCGCCGCCGCCCTCATGGAGAGGTTCGGCGTCCGCAGGGTCACCTCCTTCGCCCTCCTGGTCATCGGCGCCGGGAGCGCCCTGACCGTCTTCGTCCGGGAACCATGGCAGATCCTCCTCACGTGGGGCATCCTGATCGGCATCGGAACCGGAAGCATCGCCCTCGTCTTCGCGGCGACCATCGCCTCCACCTGGTTCGTCCGCCGTCGCGGCCTCGTGGTCGGGATCCTGACCGCGGGCAGTGCGGCAGGGCAGCTCGTGTTCCTCCCGGTGATGGCCGTGCTGGTCGAAGCGGCGAACTGGCGGACGGCATCGCTGGTCATCGCGGCGGGTGCACTCGTGGTGATACCCCTCGTGCTCCTCTGGGTGCACGACTCCCCTGCCGACATCGGCGTCCGCCCCTACGGCGCGCCTCCGGGCGCCGACGGGGCGGAGGAACCCGCCGCACCGCGAGCGGCCGGCTCGACCAATGCCGCGGTGCGGGCACTGCGGGCGCTCCGCGCGGCGTCCCACCACCGCACGTTCTGGGCGCTGGCCCTCGGTTTCGCCATCTGCGGGGCGACGACGAACGGCCTCATCGGCACCCACTTCATCCCGTCCGCCCACGACCACGGCATGCCGACGACGACGGCCGCGGGGCTCCTCGCCGTCGTCGGGATCTTCGACATCGTGGGGACCATCGCCTCCGGCTGGCTGACCGACCGCTACAACCCCAAGGTGCTCCTCGCTGCCTACTACCTCTTCCGCGGCGTGAGCCTCTTCGTGCTGCCCGCGCTGCTGGCCGCGACGGTCCGGCCGCCGATGGTGATCTTCATCGTCATCTACGGGCTGGACTGGGTGGCGACGGTACCTCCGACGGTCGCCCTCTGCCGGAGTGCGTTCGGCGCCGACGGGCCCCTCGTGTTCGGCTGGGTGTTCGCCGCGCACCAGCTCGGTGCGGCGGCCGCAGCCGTGGGAGCGGGACTCATCCGGGACACGACGGGCGAGTACACGATCGCCTGGTTCGGGGCGGCCGTCCTGTGCGTCGTGGCGGTGCTGCTCACCGTCCTGGTCCGCCGGGACACGGAGGCCGCGCCACGGCGGGACGCGGTCACCAAGGCCCTCGTGCCGGCCGACGACTGACACCAACGGCACACCAACGACCGACGCCGCCCGCGTCCGTCGCCCGCCGCCGTCGTCCCAGGTCCGTCGGGCCCGGCGGCCGGTGGACCGCAGGCAGGTCCACCGCGGGAGGTCAGGTCCGGAACCGGACCATGGCGCCCGGCGGCAGTTGTGCAGCACGGTCCAGATCCGCCGAGGCGACGACGGCGATCACCGGATAGCCTCCCGTGACCGGATGGTCGGCCAGGAACAGTACCGGCAGGCCCGACGGCGGTACCTGCAGGGCTCCGCGCACCGTCCCTTCACTCGGCAGTTCTCCTTCGCGGGTACGCCTCAGGGACGGGCCGTCGAGCCGCAGGCCGATCCGGTTGGACTGCGCCGTGACCGTCCAGTCCGTTCCGCACAGCCGGGCGAGCGCATCGTCGTCGAACCAGTCGTCCCGGGGACCCGGGACAACCCGCAGGATTTCCGGAGCCTCGGGCCGCCGCGGGACTTCCGCGGAACCCACCGCCGACCGCTCCGGCGGTCCTACCGGCAGGCCCATCCCCCTCGCCAGTGGGGGAGGACCGAGTCCTGACATCGAATCCGTCGACCGGCTGCCCAGCACCTCCTCTCCGGCGAATCCACCCCGCACTGCCGTGTAGGCACGCAGGCCCGACACCGGAGGGGACTGCCGCAGCACCTCGCCGTCGCGCAGCAGGAAGGGCGTGCAGAGGGACGCCTCGCGCTCGCTGCCATCGGGCAGGGCAATGGTCACCTCCACGTGGGCACCGGTCACCGCGAGTACCTGATCCTCTCCGGCACGGAGGGCAAGCCCTCCGTTGAGGCTCTCGATGACCGCCGAGCCGGCGGCATTTCCCACGAGCCTGTTCGCCTGCCGGAGCGCGGCGCGGTCCAGCGCCCCTGCCCCGGCGACGCCGAGTGCCATGCGGCCGGGCCTGCCGAGGTCCTGCAGGGTGCTGTAGAGGCCGGGGTCGACGACGGTGAGACCTCCCTGCCCGGATGGAGGGGCGGGAGCCGTCCCGGCCGGCACCGCCGCCACCTCGACCAGTTCGCGGACCGGAGCGAACCGGACGCGGTTGCCGGGCCGGATGAGGGCAGGCTGCTCGCGGCGGGCGTCCCACAGAACGGCGGCAGTACGGCCGATGAGTTGCCAGCCGCCGGGCGACTCGCGCGGGTACACCGCCGAGAAGGTGCCGGCGAGCGCCACGGATCCTGCCGGGACCGCCGTGCGGGGCGAGTGCCTCCGCGGCACCTCCAGGCGGGGATCCCCGCCCGTGAGATAGGCGAAACCCGGGGCGAACCCGCCGAACGCCGCACTCCACGGCGTCGCCGTGTGGGCCGTGATGACAGCATCCTCGCTCAGGCCTGTCAGCCGGGCCACCTCGGTGAGGTCGGCACCGACGTACTGCACGTCGATGGTGACGAGCGTGTCGTCCCGCTCGGCGGGCAGGGACGGATCCATCGCATGAAGACGGTCCGCGAGCGCCGCCACCTGACGGGCTTCCCTCACCGTGACCAGGACCGTGCAGGCCGCCGCCACCACGTCCACCTGGCCCTCGACCGGGTCTTCCTGGAGCTGCGCCTGCACGCTCAACACCTCCGGCAGATCGGGCAGTTCGATGAGCAGTCCGCGGTCCCCGACGGGCCGCAGCGTCCTGCCGGCCTGCCGGAGGCCGGCTGTGTCAGGCGAAGGCACCGACCGTCACGCCCGCGGAGGTGAGTGCACGGCGTACCGCTGCCGCCATCGCGACGGCGCCCGGCGTGTCCCCATGGACGCAGATGCTCTCGGCGTCGATGCGGATGCGGGAACCGTCGATCGCCACCACCTCCCGCTCCGCTGCGATGCGCAGCACGTGCTCGACGACGTCGGACTCGTTCCTGAGCACGGAGCCGGGCTCCCGCCGGGAGACGAGCGCGCCATCGGGCAGGTAGGCCCTGTCCGCGAAGGCCTCGACGACGGTGCGGAGCCCGGCAGAGCGCGCCTCCGCCTCGATGACGGAGTTCGGCAGCACCAGGAGCGGCAGGGCGTCATCCACCTCGCGGACCGCCTGCACCACGGCGCGGGCCTGGCTCTCATGCACGGCGATCGTGTTGTACAGCGCGCCGTGCGGCTTCACGTACTTCACCGCCGTGCCTGCCGCGCGTGTCAGGGCCTGCAGTGCCCCGATCTGGTACACCACGTCGTCGGTCAGTTCGGAGGGGTCCACGTCCATGAACCGCCGGCCGAAGCCCGCCAGGTCCCGGTAGCCGGGGTGCGCACCGACGGTGACCCCGGCCGAAGCGGCCGCCACACACGTGGCCCGGATCCCGGCCGGGTCTCCGGCATGGAACCCGCAGGCCACATTGGCGCTGGAGACCGACTCGATGATGCGGGCGTCGTCCCCGAACGTCCAGTTGCCGAACGATTCTCCGACATCACTGTTCAGGTCCATTGCCGCCATGTGGCCTCCGTTCAGGCGTTCCGTCCCACGTTCCCGTCCAGCATGCCCGACGGACGGCCTCCACCGCGGACGCGGGGCGGCTGTCAGGGCTCGGTCTTGAACCCGGTGAGCTTGTGCGAGCCGTCGCAGTAGGGCTTCAGCACGGACGCGCCGCACCGGCAGAGCGCCACCGTCCGCCGGGTGCGCGGCAGCTCCTTGCCGTCCGCACCGACGAGTTCGAAGTCGCCGCGGATGAGGAGCGGACCGTTGGGACACGCGACGACGGACACCGGGGTCCTGCCGGAGTTCAGCGGGCGCTCCGGTGCCGGCTCGGACACATCGGACGCCCCGCTCACGAAGCCATCGATTCCGAGGCCCGCAGCGAGGAGCGGCCCGACTCCCAGGCATCCATGATGTGGACGGTCATGAGGGTGTCGACGGCGAGTCCGGCGGCCGCTCCGAACAGGACGTCCTGCAGCAGCCGCGGATCGGATTCGACGAGTCCGCCGGCCATGTCCCGCCCGGCGATCTGCTCGTGGACGGCGTCGGCCTCGACGTGTTCGTCGAAGTACTCGAGCGCGTCCTCGCCGTACCCGAGGCGCTTGAAGCCACGCGAGTACAGGCGGTTCGGCTGCGACGACGTCATCTCGTAGGCAGCCAGGTGTCCGACGATGGCCCCTCGAAGCCGGCGGTTGAGGCCGAACAGCGACATGAGGTTGTTCACCGCCAGTGTGATGGCGGGAGTGGCATCGAGGTAGGCCCCGTACGCGTCGTCCATGCCGAGCTCACGCATGGTGCGGGCGAAGAGCGCGGAGTGCATCCGCGCGGGCAGGCCGTTCCCGTACTCGTCGGCCTGGATCTCCACGAGGGCTGCCTTGGACCGGCCGGCCAGGCGCGGAATCGCCCACGTGTGCGGGTCGGCTTCCTTGAGCTGATAGATGGACTTGTGCACGAGGAACTCGCGGACCTGCTCGTTCGTCGCGGACTTCGCCACGTAACGGGACATGCTCGGACCGGAATCCTCGCCGGTCATGCGGAACAGCTCCGCGCACACTGCCTCGCTTGTCGCCTCCGGCAGGTCACCGAGGACGACTTCGTCCCGTACCCTGCGCTCGAAGGCCACCTCGAGCTGCTGCCGCACGCGAAGGAGGTCCGGGTTCCATTCCCAGTCGTCGCCCGCGCCATCGATTCCGCTGTAGTGCAACTCGTACAGGCAGAAGAGCGCGAGCTGGAGGTCGTCGTCGTGCAGGATGTCCGCCGTCTCGGCGAGCGCGGCCTCGACGAACGCGCCGAGCCGCCCGAGCGCGTCCTGCTGCGACTCGATCGTTCCGGCAATGATGGCCAGGACTAGCGCGCTGACTTCTCCGCGCGGGGAGGGCTGCTTCATCAAGGACCTCTCTGTCGACAGGGCTGCCCCATGGGGCCGGGGCGTCAATGCTAAGCGTACTTCGCTTTCGTGCGTCGTGGTGCCCGTCGCCGGGACGGCCGCTCACGACGACGCCGGACCGATGGACACCCGGAGGTGCCCTCGATCCGGCGTCGTGCGGCACTCGATGTGCCGTATCCGTAGTGCTGATTCCAGGCGTGGAGTCACGGTGCCGCACACCGGACTCCCGCCCGCGGGGCGGGTGTCCGGGTCAGACGCGGCGCGTGGCGGAGCGGTCGCGGCGACCGAGCGCGAGGGCCAGGCCGATCATGCCCACCGCCAGCAGGAAGTGCAGCCAGTCGTCCGCGGTGTTCACCGGGACGAAGTTGGCCGACGACTCCTGGCCGATCACCAGTCCGTAGAGCCACAGGATGGCGTAGATGATCCCGCCACCGAGGAGGTACGAGCGCGCCCCCGACTGCGTCCTCGACATGGCCACGCCGGCGATGCCGAACAGCAGGTGGACGATGTTGTGGAGGATCGAGACCTGGAAGATCCCGAGCAGCATCGCCTCCGACTGGTGTCCGGCGAACATCATGGTGTTGTAGTTCGAGGTGATTCCGGGAATGAACCCCAGGATTCCAACCAGCAGGAAAACGATGCCCACTGCCTGCGCAGCGCGTTGCAGGGTGGTGCGGCCACTCTCCACCGTGCGGTCATTCGTATTTGTCATGACAGTCTCCTTCTCCTCGGTAGTGCGATGGTTATTCGCGGTTCAGCTTGTCCTGCACGGTGCCGGCCATCTTCTCGACGGTGTTCGGGATCTCCGTGGTGCCGTAGAAACGAGAGTCCGGATGGGTGACCGCCGGCATGGGAGCACTCGTGGTGGGGCCTTCGTGGTAGGTGAACTCACCCTTCCCGTCCGGGCTCGGTCCGGAGGCCCAGCGACCCTCGGCCGCCGCCTTGCCGTCCGAGAAGTTGAGGTACTGGTAGGAGACCTCCGTGGCTTCCTTCTTCTGCGGGAAGTTGCTCGGCACGGGCATCTCCTCGAGCTTCGATTCCTGCAGCTCCCTGGCGGCCGCCACCCACTGGTTCTGGTGCATGGTGTCCCGTGCCAGCAGGAAGGACAGCATGTCCCGGACCCCGTGGTCATCCGTCATGTGGTAGAGGCGGGCCACCTGCAGCCTGCCCTGCATCTCGGCGTTCGCATTGGCTGTGAAGTCCGCGAGCAGGTTGCCGCTCGCTGTCACGTAGCTGCCCTGCCAGGGGTTGCCCATGCTGTCCACGGGTCGGGCGCCTGCTCCGGCCACGATGGCGTGCTGGAGGTCGGTGCCACCGACCACGGCGGCGATGGCGGGATCGGACTGTACGGCGTCCTCGGTGATCCCGAGCGGCGCCTTCTCGAGCAGCTGCGCGATCATCGTCGCCAGCATCTCGACGTGCCCCATCTCCTCGGCGCCGATCCCGAAGAGCAGGTCACGGTACTTGCCCGGGATGTGGGCGTTCCAGGCCTGGAAGCTGTACTGCAGGGCCACGGTGATCTCGCCGTACTGGCCGCCGAGGACTTCCTGCAGCTTGCGCGCATAGATCGCGTCGGGCTTGTCCGGGCTGGCCTTGTACTGCAGCTCTTGCTTGTGGAAAAACACAGGGTGCTACCTCCCACCTTGGGTCCTCGCAGGCTTGGACTCGCTCCTCCTGGAAGCGGCCGCGGAGGTCCTCTTGATTCGACGCTAAGGGCGCCACTAGGATTTTTGGAAGATACTAAGTCTACTTATTTAGATGTTGCGGGATCTTGCGAAAGAGCTTGCAAAAGTTAAGGTAAGCATGCTTAGCTTCAGTGATAAGTCCAGCACGAGATGCCGGACCATCACATCGAGAACACGATGGAGCGTCCGCGTTAACGGCAATATCAACGTTAGGAAGAACCATGACTACGCAGAATTGGCCGCAGGATCCCCTGGTTCCCTCCACCACAGGTCCCGAATCGTCCACGTCGGACCTCGGTGCCCACGAGCTCGGCACCACCGGGTCCACCGGCGGTAACTCCGGATCGAAGACTTCCGCTGCCAAGCACCAGGCCCAGCAGGTCGGCCAGGAAGGCAAGGAAGCAGCCAAGAACGTAGCCGGCACCGCCGCCTCCGAGGCGAAGAGCGTGGCTGCCGAAGCCGGCTCACAGGCCAAGAACCTGCTGGGCACGGTGACCTCCGAGGTCAAGAGCCAGGCCGGCACGCAGCAGCAGAAGATCACCGAAGGTATCCGCAGCATTTCCGATGAGCTGAAGTCCATCGCGGAGAAGTCGGACAACCACGTGGTGTCCAGCGTCGTCCAGCAGGCCGCCCAGCGCACCAACTCGGCTGCTTCCTGGCTCGAGGGCCGCGACGCCACCGACATCCTCGAGGACGTCAAGGCCTTCGCCCGCCGCAAGCCCGGAGTATTCCTTGCCATTGCAGCGGGATCGGGACTCGTCGCCGGCCGCCTGACGCGTGGGTTCACCGGCAACCGGGAGTCCGACACGTCCGGTTCCGCCCGGAACTTCGCATCGACCGGCACCGCGACCGGAACCTACCCCGGTTACACCGAGACGGGAACCGACCTCTACACCGGTACCCCCGCTACTGCAGGCTTCGGTGAGACGACCCACGGCCAGCACGTCGCAGGGTCCAACCCCGCTTTCGTCGACCCCACGGACGACTACCCCACCATCCCGCCGGGAACCCCGCCCGTGGGCACCCTGCCGAATGACGGGAGTCTGCGCTGATGGCTGAGGCATACACCGGCGGTGCCCACCAGGCCGCCGCCCCCCTGCCGACGGAGGCCGAGCAGCGCTCCGCCAACGCGTCGGTAGGCGAACTCCTCGGGGAGGTGACGAAGGACCTCTCCAAGCTCATGCGCCAGGAAGTGGCTCTGGCGAAGGCCGAAGCCACGGAATCGGCGAAAATCGCAGGCAAGGGCGCCGGCATGTTCGCCGGCGCAGCGGTCGGAGGTCACTTCGTCCTCCTGTTCCTGTCCATCGCCCTGATGTGGGGTCTCGGCGCCCTCATGCCCCTCGGCTGGGCCGCCCTGATCGTGGCGGTCCTTTGGGGCATCATCGCCGCAGTGCTGGCACTCCAGGGCAAGAAGGAAATGAAGAAGGTCAAGGGTCTTCCACAGACAGCGGAGACCGTCAAAGAGATCCCGCCGACACTGAAACCAGGTGAGCAGACACGATGAGCCAGACGCCAGAAGAGATCCGCGCAGATATCGAACGCACCCGCGAGGAACTGGGTACCAACGTCGACGCCGTGGCAGACAAGGTGAATCCCGCCAATATCGCGCACCGTCAGACCGAGAAGGTCAAGACCAGTTTCAGCAACGTGAAGGAGACCGTCATGGGCAAGGCCGAGGACGTCAAGGATTCCGTCATGGGTAAGGCCGAGGACGTCAAGGGCTCCGTGACCGGCAAGGCCGGAGACGTCAAGGACAGCGTCAGGAGCACGGCCGGAAGCGGGAAGGGCACCGCCCAGTCGGCTGCCGGCACCGCCAAGGACAAGGCTGCGCAGGCGGGACATGCCGTCCAGAATGCCCCGCACCAGCTTTCCAGCAAGGCCGCCGGCAACCCGCTCGCCGCCGGGCTGATCGCCTTCGGCGCCGGCCTGCTCGTTGCATCCGTCATCCCTGCCAGCCAGAAGGAGCAGGAGGCCGCATCGCAGCTCAAGGAGCAGGCAGCGCCCCTGAAGGAAAAGGTCACAGAGGCCGCCAAGCAGATCGTGGAGGACGTGAAGGAGCCGGTGCAGGACGCCGTCCAGTCCGTCAAGGAATCCGCCGTCGACTCGGTGCAGACCGTGAAGGACGAGGGCCAGCAGGCCGCCGGCCACGTCAAGGGCCGCGCCCAGGACGCCACGGCGAACGTCAAGCAGAGCTGACCTCCGAGGTACACACGACGGAAGCCACCGGATTCGTTCCGGTGGCTTCCGTCGTTACCGGTTCCGTCCGGGCGAGCGGCGAGGCGTCGCCCGTCAGGCGAGGAGGGCCTCCGCTTCCGACCGGCTGATGACCGCCTGCCGGTACTCCACGGAGAGGATCTCGAGCATCGCCGCCGCGTACTGCGCGTTGGTGCTCCCGATCGCGTCGAGTACGTAGCTGACACGGAAGTCGTGCGCGAAAGCGTCCGCGCCCGTGTGCGCCACGCAGTTGTGCGTGGAGACACCGGCAAGGACGAGCCGCTCCACGCCGTGGCCCCGTAGGCGCTCCGCGAGGTCCGTGCCGAAGAAGGCGCTGTCGCGGGTCTTCGTCACGGTCTCGAGCCCTCCGACCCGAAGTCCCTCGACTGCGTCCGCCTGGTGCGTCCCCCGGAAAATGAATCCCTGGTCGTCGTCGAGCATGGAGACGGTCCACGTGGAGCGGTCCGGGAGGTGTTCGGTGCGCGCCACCAGGACCGGCGTCCTCCCCCGCTGTGCGGCGTCGATCAGGGCGTTGCAGGCGTCCACCAGGGCTTTCTGTGCGCCGGCGAGGACCTCGTCCTCGAAGAAGGCGTTCTGCATGTCGATGATGAGCAGCGCCCCGCCCCTTTCCGACCCGTCTGAAGCGTCAGAGCGCGGCATCAGGCTCCCGGCGGGCATCCCGGACGCGATCCTCGCGTGCGGTGACATCCGCTTCGGAGGGCACGATGTTCAGCAGGGACGGGTGAGGGCCGATCAGGGCGGTGCCGTGGCCCCCTGCGAGTCCTGGCAGGACGACAAGGTCCGCGGGCCCGGCCAGCGCGTCCGGCAGGGCCTCCGCGAGGCGCCGCACGTCACCCTCGGCCATGGCCGCTGCCTGGGCGATCTGGGCGACCGTGTGACCGTCGGCGAGGGCCAGCCGGATGGCGGCGCCACACGCCATCGCGAGCCGGTCACGCTCGAACTCGGCGTTCTCGAGGTCCGCGGCAGCGATCATGACCTGGTTGATGTGAGGGGAACGTACGGCTGGCATGGGCGCCTTCCGGTGTCATGGGCGACTACGCAGTGCATGCCAATCCGGGCATAGATGCGGTCGTCCTGCAGATGTTCGGCCGGTGGCTGGACCTTCCCGCCATTCTACGGAAGCACTCCGGGGCGGCAAAGCCGCCCGGCGGGCGGTCTCTCCGCCCTTGGAACCGCGGATCGGGGCCACAAATCTCAAGATAAACGCTAAGCCTGCTTCCAATTAACTACTAAGTGTGCTTACTCTAGAGGCCGGTGGTTCGCCAGGGACTCCGGTCCCGGCGAGACCTACAGCCGAGAATTCCACACCCCTCGCAGTGAGATTACTCAGAAGGAGAAGGAAATGATTACCCAGGAACACATCGATACCCTGCTCGGCAACGGCGGCAACGTCCTCGGTTCTGACGGAGAGAAGATCGGCTCCATCGGCCAGGTCTACCTCGACGATCAGACCGGTGAGCCCAGCTGGGTCACGGCGAAGACGGGCCTGTTCGGCACGTCCGAGTCCTTCATTCCCCTTCAGGGCGCCGACGTCGAAGGCCATGACGTCCGGGTGCCGTACACCAAGCACCAGGTGAAGGACGCCCCTCGGATCGAGACCGACGGCAACCTGAGCCCGGAGGAAGAGGATCGTCTCTACCGCCACTACGAGATCGGCGGCGGCACCGACACCTACTCCGACACGACGACGACCGGCACCACCGGCTTCGCCGGCCAGCGTGACCGCGATGTCGACATCGACACCACCTCCGGCCGCCACTCGGGCCTGACGGACACCGACTCGACGACGACCGGCCGCGGCACCGTCGGCCACGACACGTCCGGCCCCACCACGGACGAAGCCATGACGCGCTCGGAAGAGCAGCTGCGCGTCGGTACGGAACGCCGCGAGGTGGGCCGCGCCCGCCTGCGCAAGTACGTCGTGACCGAGAACGTCACCACGACCGTTCCCGTCAGCCACGAGGAAGTCCGCATCGAGCGCGAGCCCATCACGGAGGCCAACCGCGACGAGGCATACGCCGGCCCGGCCATCAGCGAGGAGGAGCACGAAGTGACTCTCCACGCCGAGCGCCCCGTCGTCGAGAAGGAAGCCGTCCCGGTCGAGCGCGTGCGCCTCGACAAGCAGACCGTCACCTCGAACGAGACGGTCAGCGGTGAGGTCCGCAAGGAAGAGATCGAGGTCGAAGGCGCGGATGAAACCCGCCGTGGCAACGATCTCACGGATGACACCCGCCGAGGCAAGAACCTCTAAGCACGATGTGAACGACGAAGGGCCCGGGGCATGGCTCCGGGCCCTTCGTTGTCCTCCGTCGGCCAATCCCTGCCCCCGCCTACCGCGCCCAGGGAAGAGCAGAAAAAGCCGTCGCACCGAACTCACATGATAATAAGCCTGCTGTCTATTTCGGGCGAAATTGTCTAGAGTAAGTAGTAGGAACAAGCGCATCCACCGCGTACAACCGAGGAAGGACACGCCATCGTGCCGGAGTTAAACGATTGGTCGACCAGCCGCCTGCTCACGACCGCGGCCCGCCTCGTCGAGCACTCATGGAACGAGAAGCTCCTGAGCATCGGCATCACGCACGCCGGCCTGACGACCCTCGGCGTTCTCGAACGGGAGGGCACCCTCACGGGGGTGCGCCTGGCGCAACTGGTCCACGTCCAGGCCCAGACCGTTGGCCGGACCCTGGACCGCCTCGAGAAGCGAGGGCTCGTGACGCGCTTGCGCAACACAGCGGATCGCCGCAGTCAGCGCATCACCATCACCTCCGCAGGATTGAAGGCGCTGGAGCGGGCGAAGAACATCGAGCACGAATTGATGGCCGAGGACGGCCTCGCCTCCGAGGACCTGCGCGACCGCCTGAAGACGGTCATCAACGAACTCGGGCCGAAGAAGGACTAGTAGCCCCCGCCGTCCGCGGCCATGTTGTTGAACCGCGAGTAGTGGCCCTGGAAACCGACCACGAGGGTCTTGGTCGGCCCGTTACGGTGCTTGGCCACGATCACGTCGGCCTCGCCGGCACGGGCCGACTCCTTGTCGTACACGTCGTCGCGGTGGAGCAGGATGACCATGTCGGCATCCTGCTCGATCGAGCCGGACTCGCGGAGATCGGAGACCTGCGGGCGCTTGTCCGTCCGCTGCTCGGAACCACGGTTCAGCTGTGACAGCGCGACGACCGGCACGTTGAGTTCCTTGGCCAGCAGTTTGAGTGCCCGCGAGAACTCGGATACTTCCTGCTGGCGGGATTCGACGCGCTTGCCCGATGACATCAGCTGGAGGTAGTCCAGCACCACGAGCTTGAGGTCGTGCCGCTGCTTGAGCCGCCGGCACTTGGCCCGGATCTCCATGAGCGACATGTTCGGGCTGTCGTCGATGAACAGGGGCGCGTCGTTCATGCGGCCCATCGTCGTGGCGATCTTGCCCCACTGCTCGTCCTTGATGGTGCCCTTGCGGAGGTCCTGCAGACCGATGGTGGCCTCGGCGGACAGCAGACGCATCGCGATCTCGTTGCGCCCCATCTCGAGCGAGAAGAAGACGGTGGTCATGTTGTGCTTGATGGCTGCAGAACGCGCCCAGTCCAGGGCGAAGGTGGACTTACCCATGGCGGGACGAGCTGCGACGACGATCATCTGCCCACCGTGCAACCCCTGGGTCAGCTCATCGAGTTCGTAGAATCCCGTGGGGACGCCTGTCATGCCCTCGCCACGGTGGCCGGCCGACTCGATCTCGTCGACGGTGCCCTCGATGATGTCCTTGAGCGCGACGTAGTCCTCGGCCGTGCGGCGCTCCGCGACCGCATACACCTCGGCCTGTGCCGCGTTGACGAGGTCGTCCACCTCGCCGTCGTTGGAGTAGCCGAGCTGGACGATCTTCGTGCCTGCGTCGACGAGTCGGCGGAGGACGGCGCGCTCGCGCACGATCTCGGCGTAGAAGCCGGCATTCGCCGCGGTGGGGACGGACTGGATCAGCGTGTGGAGGTACGCGGGGCCGCCGATGCGCGAGATCTCCCCCCGCTTGGTCAGCTCGTCCGAGACGGTGACGGCGTCGGCGGGCTCCCCGCGGCCGTAGAGGTCGATGATGGCCTCGTAGATGCTCTCGTGCGCGGGCCGGTAGAAGTCGATGCCGCGCAGCACCTCCACACAGTCGGCGATGGCATCCTTGGAGAGCATCATCCCGCCCAGGACGGACTGCTCGGCGACGAGGTCCTGGGGAGGCGTACGTGAGAATTCCGGGGTACGAGTGTCCGGTGATGAATCTGCATGTGCCAGGGACACTGTAGGGCCTTTCTCCTGCTGTCGAAGCGGCAGTCGCCGAAGCATCCGCCGGAAACCCGGGACGGGTCTGACAGGACAGGCCTATCACTCTCCACCCTCACTATTGGGAATCTCCAGCAACGCTAGACCCCTTCCCGTACTGCACAAAGCGCTGTGCCAACAGGGGGTGTGGGTAAGTGCGAATAAGCTGTGGATTACGTGGCATCTCTTGTGCACAGGATGGGGACAAGCCTGTGGACAAACAAATTATTAGGACGCCAACAGTGCTCTGACCTGCGGATACGTTATCCCCGGGCTGTGGACGCAGACTAATTTCCGTGCCCCTCCGTCCACAGGTGCTCTGTTGACAACCGGCGAAAAAGCGCGTCCATGTGCTCCCGGGAAGCACATATCCCCACCCCTCCATACGGTTCCAGCCCCGAGCACCAGGGGCGCGGGGGCAGGACTAGGGGATATGCACTTCCCGGTACCCAGGACCTCCCGGAGATCGCGGAAGAAGTCGCTCCGGGACATGTACCTGCAGACATGCTGCCCGTGCGTACGAGCCCGGGAATGTTGCCGTGCACGGTGCCGAGGGACGTGGACGCATTAAACACAGGAAGCCCCCGCTTCCGCGGAGGCTTCCTGCTGAACCTGGTCTCGCAGCTAGCGCTACGCAGCTACCCCGAACTCGCTTCGCGAGCCCGGGGCCCCTCGCTACTAGCTGGCGACGACGTCCAGGTCGATGACTGCTGCTACGTCCTCGTGGAGACGGACGTTGGCCTGGTACGAACCAACCGACTTGATGTGAGCCGGCAGTTCGACCTTGCGCTTGTCGATCTTGCCGAGGCCTGCGGCCTCGACGGCCTTCGCGACGTCGTCGGCCTTGACGGTGCCGAACAGGCGGCCGGAGCCACCCGCCTTGACAGTCAGGGTGACGGGCTTCGCCGAGAGTGCGGCGGCCTGGCGCTGGGCGTCCTCGAGCGATGCGTGCTCGCGGGCGGAGCGGGCAGCCTTGATCGAATCGACCTGCTTCTCGCCACCCTTGCTCCACATGAGGGCGAAACCGCGGGGCAGAAGGTAGTTACGTGCGTAACCGTTCTTCACCTCGACGACGTCGCCTGCAGCACCGAGTCCGGTGACTTCCTGGGTCAGAATGAGCTTCGACATGGTGTGTGTCCCTTTCCCTAGCCGCGGCCAGCGCCGGAGTACGGCAGGAGTGCAACTTCGCGGGCGTTCTTGATTGCCTGGGCGATCTTGCGCTGCTCCTGCACGGTCACACCGGTGACGCGACGGGCACGGATCTTTCCGCGATCGGAAATGAACTTACGCAGCAGGGCTACGTCCTTGTAGTCGATGACGGTGACGTCAGCGGCCTTCAAGGGGTTGGACTTTGGTTTGGGCTTACGGAGTTCAGCCTTAGCCATCGTGGTGCTCCTTTTTCTGTTGGAGCCCGCAGAACGATTCTGCGGGATGGGAAGTACCAGTTCCTTGCGGAACTGCGGCAGGGGTTCCGGGAACGGAACCTGCTACCTAGAAGGGAGGCTCGGAGTCGGCGCCGTTGCCCCAGCCCTGCGAGTTACCACCCGAGGGAGCACCCCAAGGGTCTTCCGCAGGCTGCTGGGCAGGCTGTCCGCCGCCCCAGCCCGAACCGGAGTTCGAACCATTGCCGCCGGAGTTTCCACCCGAGTTGCCGCCGAAGCCGCCGCCGTTCCCGCCGCCTGAGCGCTGGGTACGCGTGACCTTCGCCGACGCATAGCGCAGGGATGGACCGATCTCGTCCACCTCGAGCTCCATGACGGTGCGCTTCTCGCCCTCTTTGGTGTCGTATGAACGTGACTTGAGTCGGCCCTGGGCAACCACGCGGGTTCCCTTGGTCAGAGTCTCGGCAACGTTCTCCGCAGCCTCACGCCATACCGACGCGCGGAGGAACAGCGTTTCGCCGTCCTTCCAGTCATTGGTCTGGCGATCGAAGGTGCGAGGAGTGGACGCGATCGTGAAGTTGGCAACCGCCGATCCCGACGGCGTGAACCGCAATTCGGGGTCGTTGGTGAGGTTGCCGATCACCGTGATGACTGTTTCGCCTGCCATGGTGCCTCCTTGAGTTCCTACCCGCCGGAGCGGGGTGGATGGATGAGGGATCTGCCGAAATTATTCGGCGGAAACCTTCTGCTCCTCGGGGCGGATGATCTTGGTGCGCATGATCGTCTCGTTGAGGCTCAGCTGGCGGTCGAGCTCGGAAGCCACGGCCGGGGTCGCGGTGAAGTTGACGACGGCGTAGATGCCCTCGGTCTTCTTCTGGATCTCGTACGCAAGGCGCCGGCGTCCCCAGATATCCACCTTGTCCACGGTGCCGCCGCCATTGCGGACGACATTCAGGAACTTCTCGAGTGTTGGGTCGATGGAGCGTTCCTCGACGTCGGGGTCGATGATTACCATCAATTCATATGCACGCATGTGTGAACCCACCTCCTCTGGGCTGAACGGTCGCGGTCTTTCCGCAACAGGAGGTTCTTTAGCGTTGATCCGGCCGCCGTCCGCGGTATTTACCGCCGACCGGCTCTGGCACAGACGTATCAATGTTACCGGACGATTGACCGGCGACGAACTCCTGTGGACGACGCCGGTCAGTGCCTACTGCCCGCCGCGGAAGAAGGCGGTCGTCGCCGTCACGAGATGCCCGGGGTCCTCGACGCCGCACAGTTCACGCGCCGAGTGCATCGACAGCAGTGGTGTCCCGACGTCGACCGTGCGGATGCCGAGGCGCGTGGCCGTCAGCGGACCGATGGTGGAACCGCACGGCATCCCGTTGTTGGAGACGAACTCCTGGTAGGGCACGCCGCTGCTGCGGCACAGCGCAGCCCAGAAGGCGGCACCCGGCGCATCGGTGGTGTAGCGCTGGTTGGCGTTGATCTTGAGCAGCGGTCCGCCGTTGAGCACCGGCAGGTTCACGGGGTCGTGCCGCTCCGCGTAGTTGGGGTGGACGGCATGGCCGGCATCGGCCGATACGCAGAACGACGACGCCAGGGCGCGCAGGCGCTCCTCCGTCCCGGCCCCGAGGCCGAGCGAGATGCGCAGCAGCATGTCCTCGAGGAAGGGTCCGCTGGCACCGGAGCGGGAGCCGCTGCCCACCTCCTCGTGGTCGAAGGCCGCGAGGACAGCAATCGGCCCGTCCACAGGACCCCCGGCAGCGCCGATCAGCGCCGTGAGCCCGGCATGCACGGACGAGAGGTTGTCGAGGCGTCCGGATGCGAAGAACTCGTCCTGTGCGCCGAAGACACGCGGTTCCTGGGTGTCGGCGACGACGACGTCGAACCCGCCGATCTCTCGCGGATCCACACCGGCGCGCGCGGCGAGCAGTCCGAGTAGGTCTGCGTCCGCAGGGTTGCCGAGGCCCCACACCGGGTTCATGTGGCGCTGCTTGTCCAGCGCCAGGCCGTCGTTCACCGCGCGGTCAAGGTGGATGGCGAGCTGCGGGAACCGCAGCAACGGCCCGGTGGACACCAGGTGCTCGCTGCCGTCGTGCAGTGTCAGACGGCCTGCGAGCTCGAGTTCCCGGTCGAGCCAGGAATTCAGCAGCGGGCCGCCGTAGACCTCGACGCCGGCCTGGAGCCAGCCGTACTTGCCCGTGGTGGGCTTGGGCTTGAGCTTGAACGACGGCGAATCGGTGTGGGCACCGAGGATATGGAACGCCGTCGTGGGGCCGGCGCCGTCGGGGACGGACCACGCGATCAGCGCGCCGTCACGGATGACGTAGTAGCGGCCGGCCCCACCCTCCCAGGCGTCCTGCTCCGCCAGCCGGCGGAATCCTGCTGCGGCGAGCCGCCGCCCGGCCTCTGCCACGGCATGGAAGCTCGACGGGGACGCCACCACGTAGGCGCCGAGGTCCTGGATGTGCGCTGGAGTGCTCATTCCCCGATTCAATCAGACCCGGGTGACGGCACGCCCTCGGATCGCTGTGCCGAATTAGGGGTGGGCTTGGCCCCCCCTACTCCTGATTTCAACAGCTTGTGCGGCAACAGGTAGTTGACGCGTAGGAAAACGAGTACCCGGTGAAAAGGAGGGGTAAGGAGTACTGTGTCTCCGCGCAACTAATCTCCGTACATTTCTGGACGTAACCCCCACGTTCCCTTCAGGTCTCCAGGAGTAGCTGTGCGCGATGTCAACGCGAAATCCGTCCTTATCCGTCGCGTTGCCAGCGCAGTCATCCTGCCGGGAGTCCTGACCAGCATGCTGGTCCTCGCCCCGCAGGCGTCGGCCGAGTCCGCCCCTGTATCGGGCATCTGCAACGGTGTGGTCAACCAGCTCGCGCACCGTGGAACCGTCCAGGAGAACCTCCTCAAGGCCGCTGCCCGCAAGAACGCTGAAATCATCACCAAGCTGCAGGGTGAACGTACAGCCCTCGTGGTGACCGCCGCCGACCTTCAGGCACAGATCGACGCCGCAACGGCCAAAATCGCCACGTTGGATGCGGAAAACCTCCAGCTTGATAAAGACATTGAGGCCGCCGCGCGCTCGCTCGCAACCCTCGAAGCAGATCTGGCAAGCACCGCGGCAGCGGTCGCCGCGGCGGAGAAGGCCCTGACGGATCTCGAGGCGGAGAAGGCGGCCACGTCGGCCGAACTGGAACCCCTTCAGGCCGAGAAGGCTGCCTTGGAGAGCGACTCCGCCGCCCTGCAGGCCCAGGCCACAGCCGTGGACGCCGAGCTGGTAGCCAAGAAGGAAGCACTGGCCACTGCCGCCCAGGAACTCGCTGAACTCCAGTCCATCGCCGCGCAGGCAGCCGGCGACCTGGCTGACCAGAACACGGCAATCGCCACAGCCGAGGGTGAACTCACCATCCTGACCACCACCGCACAGGATGCTGCTGCAGTAGTGACCGCTGCAGCACGGAAGGTCACCGACGCCGAGGCAATGCTCGAGAACCTCGTCACTGCCGGCACGACTGCCCAGGCGGACCTTGATGCCCAGAACGCCGCCATCGTCGCGGCGAAGAACGAACTCACGAAGCGCCAGGCGGACGCAACAACGGCAGCCGACGCGGTGGCCGCCAAGAACACCGAGATTGCCACAGCGAAGAACCAGCTTGCAGCGCTGCAGGCGAATGCAACCAAGGCAGCCAACGCCGTAACCGCGAAGAACGAGGAGTTTGCGACAGCGCAGAACCAGCTCGTCACGCTCCAGGGCGATGCCAAGAAGGCGGCAGACGCCGTCGCCACTAACGCTGCTTCCATCACCTCGGTCAACGCACAGATCACTCAGCTACAAAAAGACATCACGGCCGCGCAGACTGCAGTCACAGCAAAGCAGGCTGAATTGACCAAGGCGCAGGGCGAGCTGAAGGTGCTTCAGGCGCAGAAGCTGACGATCGAGGGTGTAATCACCGACCTCACGAAGCAAATCGCCGCAATCAAGGGCAACAGCCCCGAAAAGCAGGCGCTGATCGACCAGCGTGCCGCAAAGCAGGCCGAGCTCGACAAGGTGACGGGACAGATCACCGACAAGAACACCCAGATCTCAGGACTGCAGGGCGACCTCACAACCCTGCAGAACCAGGTTAATACCCTCAACACGCAGCTGCTGGCCAAGCAGGCCGAGAGCAGCGCCCTCCAGCAGCAGGCGGCCCCGCTGCAGGCGACATTGACGAACGCGAACGCGGCGGTCGCCGTGAAGGAGGCGGACATCAGGACCCTGCAGGGCCAGCTTCCCGCCCTGACAACGGCGCTGACGGACGCGAAGACTGCGGTTAACGCGAAGCAGGACGAGCTGACTGTCCTGCAGAACCAGCTCACGTCGCTTCAGGTAGCCGCAACATCAGCGACGGATGCGGTGACGGCGCAGGCGAAGGTGGTTGCCGACCTCGAGGCCAAGCTTCCGACCCTGACCGAGGGAGTCGATGCTGCCCAGGAAGCCATTGCGGCGCAGAAGGTGGTGCTCGAGGGCCTGCGCAAGGACCTCGCCGCAGCCGAGGGCGCCCTTGCTGATGCATCGAAGGCCGTCGACGCCAAGACTGTCGAGCTCAAGGGCCTAAGCGATCGCCTGCCGGTGCTGCAAGCTGCGGCCGACAGCGCCGCGGCGGCGGTCACCGCCAAGCAGGGCGACATCACGGCGCTCAACACCGACATCGACAAGCTCGTGACGACGCTTGCCGGGCTCAACGCCCAGATCACCACCAAGGAGGCCGAGATCCTGTCGCTCCAGGGCCGGGTAGCTCCGCTGCTTGACCAGCTGAACAAACTGAACGCGGACATCAGTGCGACAGAAGCCGCGCTCAAGACCCTGCAGGCCCAGCTCACCACGCTCGACAAGCAGGTCACCGACGCGCAGACAGTTCTCCGCAACCTCAAGGCGCAGAAGAAGACGAACAAGGACGCTATCGCCACCCAGACTGCGGCGGTGGTCGCACTGGAAGATAAGCTCGGTGCCGTCCAGAACCAGATCAAGGCCATCGACGGACAGATCGCCCTGGGCGGCTGTGTGGCCTGATCGTTCTGCTGCTACAGCAGAACGACCGGGGCCCGGGTGGACACCACGCACAGGTGTCCACCCGGGCCCCGGTCTGTTCGCGGGTTCACCCCATGGCTGCCCGCGGCCGGACGAGAGGCGCGCTCCGCGGTTCTAATCGGTGAGGCCGGGGGCGGCTCCCCTACCGGCACTGACGTTCATTGGTGTCATCGCCAGGTGTCAGTGCGCCGGCCCCGGCACCACGATCCCGTTCTCGTAGGCGTACACCACGGCCTGCACGCGGTCGCGCAGGTCCAGCTTCGTGAGGATCCGCCGGACATGCGTCTTGATGGTCGCTTCCGAGAGGAAGAAGCGGGCGGCGAGCTCGGCATTTGAGAGACCCTCGGCGATGGCTTCGAGGACTTCGCGCTCCCTCGGGGTCAGCCCGGCCAGCCGCCGGTCCGGCACCATCGCCGCATGCGCAGGCGGCAGCGACCGGACGTAGGTCTCCAGCAGCCGCTGGGTGACGCGCGGGGCGACGACGGCATCCCCACTGGCCACGACCCGCACCGCGTGCACCAGGTCCTCGGGCGCCACGTCCTTCAGCAGGAACGCCGAGGCGCCCGCCTGCAGCCCGGCGAACGCATACTCGTCGAGGTCGAAGGTGGTCAGGATGATGATGCGCGCAGGCGAACCCGACGCGGTGATCCGGCGCGTGGCCTCGATCCCGTCGCCCTGCGGCATCCGCACATCCATCAGCACGACGTCGGGTGACAGCTCCGCGGCAAGGCGGACTGCCTCACTGCCCGTCGACGCCTCCCCGGCGATCACCAGGTCCGGCTCGCCCTCGAGGATGAGCCGGAAGCCCATCCGCAGCAGTGGCTGGTCGTCAGCGAGCAGGACCCTGATGGGCGCGTCCTGCGTGCCCGGCGTGCTGCGCATGGTCATCGTTGTCCTTCCCCCGTTGGTTGCCCGCTCCGCCATGGGCGTCGGGCACTGTCAGCTGCACGTCGACGATCCAGCCGCCCGAGGGACGGCTGCCGCATTCGACCGAGCCCGCATAGATGGCGGCGCGCTCCCGCATGCCCGCGATCCCCTGCCCCGATCCGAGCGACACGACCGGACCCATGGCGCCCCGGCCGTCGTCGGCCACGCGTAGGGACACGGAGTCACCCGTCCTGGCGATCGAGATGTCGACCAGCGTAACCCCCTTGCCGTAGCGCAGGACGTTCGTCAGTGACTCCTGCATGATCCGGTACACCGTGAGCTGGAAAGCGGGATCGTCGGGCAGTCGGGGCCCGCTGGTGGTCACCCGCAACGGCAGGCCCGCGGCGCGGAAGCCGTCGAGGAGCTGCGCCAGCGAACTCGATGCCGGCAGGGGGTCGAGCGAGTCCGCCCCGGCCTCCGCGCGAAGCACCCCGAGGACGCGCCGCATGTCGGCGATGGCGGTGCGTCCGGCGCCCGACAGTTCACGGAGCACCGCGACGGCGCGGTCCGGGTCCCGCTTCATCACGACGGCGGCGCCGTCCGAGAGGGCGACCATCACCGTCAGCGAGTGTGCGACGACGTCGTGCATCTCGCGTGCGATGCGGTTCCGCTCCCCCGCCGATGCGAGCTCTGCGTTCCGCGCCGCCCACTCGCGCAACTCGCTCTCGTGTTCGCGGTCGCGCCGCACCGTGACCCCGACGCCCACCGCCACGGCGAGGAACATGACGACGAAGCCGCTGAGGAGCCAGACCACTCCGGGGGCTTCGGCGAACATCGCAGGCGGGATGAGGAAGAGCGCTCCGACGGACAGCACCATGGCTGCGGCGGCCGCGATCAGGGTCTTCTTCAGCGGGTAGGTCGCCGCAACCGTGTACAGGGCGATCATCGTCCCGACCCCGACGCTGCCCGCGCCCTCCGTGAGGAAGCTGGCCGGTGGATCCAGGAGTGCGAGAAAGGCCAGGACGAGCAGTGGCCGGTCGCGACGGAACACCAGTGCCCCGGCAGCCAAGGTCACGGCGGGCAGGGCGAGCCAGCTGCCGCTTCCGATGATCATCAGCAGCGCGTTGGGGAAGGTCGCGATGAGGAACGCGAGGATGACGACGGCGTCCATGGCCCGCGGATGCCGGCGGAAGAACCGCCGGATGGGACCCAGCCGGCGTGCATTGAGCTCACTGAAGGAGACCGCGGCCGTCCGTTCCGCGGTCTCCTTCTCCAAAGGTCCGTCGCTCATCGCCGGTGGCGGTTGCCAGGGAGTGCTAGACATCCCGCTTCTTCGCGGCGACCAGTGCCAGGACGAGGAGCACAAGTGCCCAGGCTCCCATCACGAAGCCGCCTTCCCACTGGGTCAGGGCGTCGTCGGCGGTCGTGATCGCGACCATCTGGTTCCCGGCATCTGCGGGGAGGAAGCGGGCGGCCTTGGGAATCCAGTCGGCCAAGCCCGAGATCAGCTGGACGATGATCGGCAGCACGAAGAAGATGCCGACCGCGGTGACCACGCCACCGGCGGTGTTGCGCAGCAGGATCCCGATGGCCATGGAGATCACGGCGACGAGTGCGAGAAACGTGCCGGTGTTGATGATGCTGGCCAGGACGCCGTCGTCGCCGAGCGCGAAGCCGAGGTCCTCGCCCGCGAGGATGGGCTGGGCGACGAGGTAGGACACCAGGGCGCTGCCGAATCCCACGAGGAAGGCGACTCCGGCGATGATGACCGCCTTCGCCAGGAGGGCCGGGATGCGCTTGGGCACGGCGATCATCGTGGAGCGGATCATGCCGGTCGTCCACTCGCTGGCGATCAGGACCACCGCGAGCGACGCGATCAGCAACTGCCCGAAGGCCAGGCCCGACGACGGCACGGTGAGCACCTGGCCTGCCACACTGTCCGGGCCCTCCGGCGGCGGCTGGAACCCCGACGGGGCGTTCGTGTCACCGATGGACTGCGCCATGATCGTCAGCGACCACGCGAAGAGCGCCGCGAGGCCCACCATCACGACGACGGTGCAGGCGATCAGGATGACGGTCGAGGGGACCGTGGTGACCTTGATCCACTCGGACTTCAGGACCCGGCCGAAGGTGACACCGGATCCGGTGCCTCGGTCCTGCCGCGGCCGTTGCCGTGAGGGCGCCGACAGGGCGGGTGCAGGTGTTGACGTCGGTGTTGATGACGGTGCCATGGTCAGCGCCCTTCCACTGGTGTAGCGCCCTGGTTACCGCTGGGCAGGCTGTGCGACTGGTACTCGACTTCGGTCTGGGTCAGTTCCATGTAGGCGTCCTCGAGGGACACCTGGAGCGGCGTCAGCTCGTACACGAGGACGCGCTCGCGGAGGGCCACCTCGGCGATCCGCCGCGGTTCCACGCCGGTGATCTCGATCAGCTCCGGTTCGAGGATCTGCGAGGTGACGCCGTCCCCGGCGAGGCTCCCGAGGAGGTCGTGGGGCCGGTCGGCGCGGACCCGGACCCGCGCCTTGCCCTGACCGTCGATGATGGACTGGATCGGGGCGTCCGCGATGATGCGTCCGCGGCCGATGACGATGAGGTGGTCGGCCGTCAGCGCCATCTCCGACATCAGGTGCGAGGACAGGAAGACGGTGCGGCCCTCGGCGGCGAGGCCCTTGGCCAGGTGACGCACCCACTGGACGCCCTCGGGGTCCAGTCCGTTGACCGGCTCGTCGAGGATGACCGTGTGGGGATCCCCGAGGAGAGCTGCGGCGATCCCGAGCCGCTGGCCCATGCCGAGCGAAAAACCGCCGACCCGCTTCCTCGCCACGGGTCCGAGGCCCGTCAGTTCGATGACGTCCCTGACCCGGCCGTTGGGGATGCCATGGGTCGCCGCCATCGCGCGGAGGTGATTGTAGGCGGAGCGCTTGGGGTGGACCGCTTTCGCATCCAGGAGGGCGCCCACCTCGCGCAGCGGCGCCCGATGCTGGGCGTAGGGCAGGCCATTGACGGTCACGTGCCCTGCCGTCGGATTGTCGAGGCCCATGATCATGCGCATGGTGGTGGACTTGCCTGCGCCGTTCGGACCCAGGAAGCCCGTGACCCTGCCGGGCTGCACTGTGAATGAGACGGCGTCGACGGCGGCCTTAGCACCGTACCTCTTCGAGAGGGCTTGGGCCTCGATCATGGTGCGTCCTTCAACTGTTGAGAACGGGACCGCAGGTGCGGGCCCGTTCTCAACACTAGGCCTGGGGCCGGTGAAGGTCACCGGCCCCAAGGATGATCACCGCCCGGGAGTCGCTACGTCTTTCGGACGACACCGCCCTAGCGGGTGCTGATCGATGCGAACTTCCGGATGCACAGTGGCACGAAGACCACCAGCATCAGGATGGCCCCGATCAGCACCATCGGAACTGCGTTCTGCATGGGCCAGGTGTCCGGGAGTGGTTCCGACCCCACGTTGCCGAACAGTTCGCGAGCCGCCTGGACGAGCGCGGACACCGGATTCCAGTTCGCGAAGGTCTCGAGCGCGCTGGGCAGGGTCTGCGACTGCACGAAGGCGTTGGAGATGAACGTCAACGGGAACAGGATCATGAAGGACGCGTTGTTGATGGCCTCGGGGGACTTCACAGACATGCCGAGCAGTGCCATGACCCAGCTGAACGCGTAGGAGAACAGCAGCAGGAGCCCGAGGCCGGCGAGGAAACTGCTCATCGAAGCGTTGACGCGCCAGCCCACCACAAAGCCGGTGGTCATCATGATGACCACCGACAGGGCGTTGAGCACCAGGTCGCTGTTGGTGCGGCCGATCAGCACTGCCGACGAACTCATGGGCAGGGTGCGGAAGCGGTCGATGATGCCGTCCTTCAGGTCCTGTGCCATAGCGGAACCCGAGAAGGTGGACCCGAAGATGACCGTCTGCGCGAAGATGCCCGCCATGAGGTACTGGGTGTAGTCGGTCCCCGCCACCTGGATGGAACCCCCGTAGATCTGGCTGAACAGCAGCACGAACATGATGGGTTGCAGCACGGCGAAGACCAGCATGTCCGGCGAGCGCTTGAGCTTGGTCAGGTTCCGCTTGGTCACCGTCCATCCGTCGGAGAACCACATGGCGAGCTCCGACGGCGGTGCGGAGCGGGCATCGTCCTCGGGCCGGGACCGCTGGTTCTCCGGTTGCCTGCCTTCCGGCGCCAGGATGCTCATGCTGCGACCTCCTTCGTTGCTTTGTCTTCGGTCTCCTCGGCGTGGCGGCCCGTGAGCGTGAGGAAGACGTCGTCGAGGCTCGGGCGCCGCATGCCGGCGTCGTGCAGTGCGATGCCGCGCTCGCCGAGCTCCGACAGGATGTACTGGAGGGCGCGCGGCCCGTCCGTGACCGCTACCTCCACGGTGCGTCCGTCGTCGCCGATCCCCGGCTCACCGTCGCCGTGCCGCCCGAGGATCTCACGGGCTGCAGGGGCGTCCGCGGCGTCGACGAGGGACACCACCACGCGGTGTCCGCCGATCTGCGCCTTCAGCTGATCCGCTGTTCCCTCGGCGATGGTCCTGCCGCCGTCGATCACCGCGATGTCGTCGGAGAGCTGGTCCGCTTCCTCGAGGTACTGCGTGGTCAGGAGCAGCGTGGTGCCGGCGTCGACCAGGTCCTTGATGATGCCCCACAGGGCGAGGCGGCTCCGGGGGTCCAGGCCCGTGGTCGGCTCGTCCAGGAACAGGATCTTCGGGTTGATCACCAGCGCCCCGGCGAGGTCGATGCGGCGCCGCATACCCCCGGAGAACCCTTTGACGGGGCGGTTGCCTGCCTCCGTCAGGTCGAACTGGTCGATGAGCTCCTGCGCCCGGCGCTTCGATTCCCGGGCGCCCAGGTGGTAGAGCCTCCCCACCATCTCGAGGTTCTCGAGGCCGGTGAGACCTTCATCGACCGCCGCGTACTGCCCGGAGACGCCGATGATGCGGCGGGCTGCCTTGGGGTTCCTCAGGACGTCGATGCCGTCGATGTGCGCGGTACCCGCCGTCGGTTGGATGAGGGTGGTCAGGATCTTCACCACGGTGGTCTTGCCTGCACCGTTCGGGCCCAGCAGGGCCTTGACTGTTCCCTGGGGAACGGAAAGATTCATGCCGTCGAGAGCGTGGACGGGCCCGCTCTTCGACGAATAGGTCTTCTTCAGACCTTCTGCCTCGATGATCGCCATGCAGAAAGGGTAGGACCGCCGGTCCGGGTCTCCTAGGCGCTTCGGTCAGAACCTGTCCGCAATGGTTCGGGGGCCTCCTTCGCCCGCTCCCGGGCGGCCGGAGCGACCACGAAGGAGGCGAGGACGGCGACTCCGACCGCGAGCAGCGCTGTCCGGATACCCACGAGGTCGCCGAGGAAACCGATGAGGGGCGGACCCGCGAGGAAGGCGGTGTACCCGATGGTGGAGACCACCGAGACGCGGGCGGCGGCACGATCGGGCTCATCCGCGGCGGCGGACATCCCCATGGGGAATCCGAGGGCTGCGCCCGCTCCCCAGAGGATCGCGCCGACGGCGGCGAGCGGCACGTTCGGTGCCACGACGAAGACCACGAGCCCCACGAGCGAGGACCCGAGGCTGGCCTGCAGGACGCGGACGCGGCCGAAACGGTCGATGAGGCCCCCGCCCACGAAGCGCAGCGCCGTCATCGCGGCGACGAAGACCGCGAACATGACCGCACCGGTACTCTCCGTGGTGCCCAGGCCGTCGACGCTGGCCTTCGCTACCCAGTCGTTCGCTGCGCCCTCGGTCAGGGCTGCGCCGAGCACCACGAGGCCGATCAGCAGGGTGCGGGGCTCACCCCATGCACCGATGCCCTTGGTGCGGGTTCCGCCCGTCTGCGCCCCGACGAGGTGCTCCTCTCCCCGTGGGAGGAAGTAGCGAGGTATCCACAGCGAAACGACGAGGCTGAGCACTGCGACGGCGACCAGATGGACCGGCAGGCCCACGTCCATCGCCGACAGTCCCGCCCCGACGAGTGCGCCCACGAAGGCCCCTCCGCTGAACGCGGCGTGGAAGCGCGGCATGATCGTCCGCCCTACCCGGTGCTCGACGTGGGCTCCCTCGATGTTCTGCGCCACATCCCACAGGGCGATCCCGCACCCGAAGAGGAACAGTCCGACGGCGACCACGGGCACCGAACCGTTCACCAGGCCCAGCGCGACGGCGCTCGCAGCCAACGCAGCGGCCGTCCCGCCCAGACGGACCGTGTTGGCCGTGCCGAAACGGGCGGCGACGATGCCTGCGAGGGGAAGGGACAGCATCGATCCGATAGCACCCACGAGCAGGAGTGTCCCCATCTGGCCCGAGCCCAACCCCAGGGTGGCCGCTGCAGCGGGGATACGGGCCGCCCAGCTGGCGAAGACGAGGCCGTTGAGCGCGAAGATGGCATAGGCGGCGAACATGGCGGCTCGGACGGCGGGTTTCACTCTGCAACCGTAGGCGGAGGTCGCCGTGCGCCACAAACGGCCGCGGCGCAGCCCCGGCAGGGAGCTCCACCGGAGCGGTCAGGTCCGCGGACGGAACCGGACATGGACGGCAGCGAGCAGCGCGTCCTCGCAGGAGAGCTCCTCCTCGTCGGAGCCCGGAATCAACACCTGCAAGGGCCGTAGCGTCCCGTCCCCGCCCAGCCGCACGGTCCCCGCCAGCACGACCACGGCCGTGGGCCCGCCGGTCCCGCCGACCCGCAATGTGCCGCTGGCCCGCTGCACCTCGACGGCTCCCTCGCACACCGCACGCCGGGTCATCAGGTTGAGGTTCCGGGTAGGCCCCTCCAACACCTCGACGCGGACGTCGGCCTCGCCCGGGAACGCTGCGAGCGCGCCCAGCTCCAGGTCTCGGCTCTCCCCGTCGATGGACATCCGCAGCAGTCCTCCGGAGCCCATCACGAAGGTCCGATCCACTCCCGGCAGAGAGGAGAACGCCCCGTCCTGTACGACCTCGGCGACGCTCAGACGCCAGTCGAAGCCGGAGTAGCCGGAGCCCGGAGGCGCCTTGAGAACCTCGTAGGTCACGCCGCCACCGTTCGCCCAGCGGGTGCCCCCGAGCAGGAGTGGGTCGACGATCCTGCGGCGACCCGCGCCGGTCGACTCTCCCGATTCCATTTCCATCCCGCCCACTCCCAGTTTTTACGCTCGTGAAACACACCGGCAACATCGTCCTGACTACTGTAGTTCAACACCGTTTCACAGTATGCAACGCTGATCGACAGGATAGTTCGATGACAAGTCTTGCGGCACCCGAGCCCTCAACGGTCCCCGACACCCAGCTCGGGACCCGGCGTATCACCCTCGCCGACATCGCGAGGGCCCACGACGTGCGCTTCCTGCTGGCGACCTTCGTGGACATGACTGGCAAGCCCTGCGCCAAGCTCGTCCCCATCGAGGCCGCCGGCGAGCTGGAGGCCGGGGCGATGGGCTTCGCCGGCTACGCCGCGGGCCTCATCGGCCAGAAGCCGCAGGACCCGGACCTCATCGCGGTCCCGGACCTGGCCTCCTTCACCCCGGTCCCGTTCATCAAGAAGGGCCTCGCCATCATCCACTGCGACCCGCACGTCGACGGCAAGCCCTGGCCCTACGCGCCACGGGTCATCCTCCAGAACATCCTGGCCCGTCTCGCCAACCAGGGGATGCAGGCGAAGATCGGCGCGGAGGTCGAGTACTTCCTCGTCGCGAAGAACCCGGACGGCAGCCTCAGCACCGCCGATCCCCTCGACGATGCGCCCCGGCCCTGCTACGACGCCCGCGGCGTCACCCGCATGTACGACCACCTGACCTCGATCTCCGAGGCCATGAACAGCCTGGGGTGGGGCAACTACGCGAACGACCACGAGGACGCGGCCGGCCAGTTCGAACAGAACTTCAACTACGCGGACGCCCTGACGACGGCGGACCGCGTCATCTCCCTGCGGTACATCCTGAACATCCTGGCCGAGCAGCGCGGGATGACGGCAACGTTCATGCCGAAGCCGTTCACCGACCGCACCGGGACCGGCCTGCACTTCCATCTCTCACTCTGGTCCGGCGCCGACGCACTGTTCCCCGGAGAGGATGACGACCGTGGCCTCGGACTGTCGGAGCTCGCCTACTCCTTCATCGGCGGCGTCCTGGACCACGCGCCGGCCCTGCAGGCCTTCCTGGCACCCACGGTCAACTCCTACAAGCGCACCGGGGCCACCACCAGCTCCTCCGGCGCCACCTGGTCTCCCCGGAAGGCGTCCTTCGGCGGCAACGATCGCACCCACATGATCCGGGTACCGGACAACAGGCGGATCGAACTGCGCTCCGGCGATGGGTCGGCGAATCCCTACCTGGCAATCGCCACCGCCATCGCAGCGGGGCTCGACGGCGTGGAGAAGTCGGCCGATCCCGGTCTGCCATCAGGGCCGGGGGAGTCCAAGCCGGACGCGCACCTCCTGCCGGCCACCCTGCTCCATGCCGTCGAGGCGCTCCGGAAGGATCCGGTGATCCTCTCGAGCCTCAGCGGCGACCAGGAGATCGGCGACTACTACGCGGACGCCAAGGAGGAGGAATTCCTCCAGTGGCACAACCAGGTGAGCGACTGGGAGATCCGCACCTACCTGACCTCGATCTGACACCCCGCCCGGAACACGCCACTCTCTCGAAAAGGACCCCCTTATGTGCGGAATCGCCGCGCTGCAGCTGCGCAACCCCTCGCTGCATCCCTCCATGGGCAGAATGCTGTCCTCGATGCTGTGCCAGATCGTGGACCGGGGACCGGATTCCGCCGGCCTTGCCGTCTACGACACCCCGGACCTCGTCGCGAGGGGCCGGTCCACCCTGAGCCTCCTGGGCCGGGACCACGGCTTGGCACCCGCAGAGCTCACGGCGGAGATCGCCGGCATGCTCCCGCTCGACGCCGCAGCAACCGTGCAGGTGGTGGGTGACACCACCCTGGTGAGCGCCGCCGTCGACACGGACCTCCTGGTGAAAGCCGTCCACGAGGTACTGCCGGCCTCCACCATGATCGGCCGGGGACAGCACGTGGCCGTCATGAAAGGCGTGGGCCACCCGATGGAGATCGCGGCCGACCACGGACTCGACGCGATGGCAGGCAGCCAGGGGCTCTCCCACACCCGGATGGCCACCGAGTCCGCCGTCACGGCGGGCGGCTCGCACCCCTTCTCCGTGGCGGACGACCTGTGCCTGGTCCACAACGGCTCCTTCTCCAACCATGCGACGGTCCGGCGTGAGCTCAAGCGCGAGGGCGCAGTGTTCGATTCGGAGAACGATACCGAGGTCGGCGCCCGGTACATCGCGTCCCGGTTGAAGCAGGGCGACACCCTGGAGGAGTCCCTGGTCAACCTCGGCAAGGTCCTCGACGGGTTCTACACCCTGGTGGTCACCACAGCGGACAGCATGGCCGTGGTGCGTGATCCCATCGCCTGCAAGCCGGCCATTATCGCCGAGACCGACGACTACGTGGCCATGGCCTCCGAATACCGCGCCCTGGCCGCCCTGCCCGGCATCGAGAGCGCCCGCATCTTCGAACCCGAACCCGGAAAGGTCTACACATGGTCACTCTGACAACGCCCGAGGTCGACATGTCCCCCGCCGCTGCAGGCATCGGAGTCGACCTCGACGAGAGCCCCGTCCGCGAGCTGAACCAGGCGCTCCACGACGCCGTCGACGGCCAGTCCTGGACCGTCACCAGCCCCGGGGGGAAGCACAGCCTCGCCGTCGGGATCAACGCGGACGTCGACGTCACCATCGAGGGCCACGCCGGCTACTACGCCGCCGGGATGCACCAGAAGGGAAGCGTGACCATCAACGGGAACGCCGGTGTCGGCCTGGCCGAGAACATCATGTCGGGCACGGTCCATGTGACGGGTGATGCCTCCCAGTCGGCCGCTGCGACCGGACACGGTGGCCTGGTGGTCATCGACGGCAATGCCGGCGCCCGCTGCGGCATCTCCATGAAGGGCGTGGACATCGTGGTCGGCGGGAACATCGGCCACATGTCCGCGTTCATGGCGCAGGCCGGCCGGCTGGTGGTCTGTGGCGACGCGGGCGACGCCCTGGGCGACTCCATCTACGAGGCGCGCCTCTACGTCCGCGGCTCGGTGGCCTCGCTCGGCTCGGACTGCGTCGAGAAGCCGATGGCCGCGGAACACCTCGAGGAACTGGGGAGCCTGCTGGCGGCTGCCGGGCGGACCGAGGACCCCGCCGAATTCCGCCGCTACGGCTCGGCCCGGAACCTCTACCACTTCCACGTCGACAACTCGACGTCGTACTGACAAGGATGCTTTGATGACCATCACCTCCGCCCCCCAAAGCCTTCCCGCACAGGTACCCCCGCAGGTTCCCGTCCAGGACATTGCCGAGCTCGGGCTGCGCGAATCGGCCACCTTCGATCGCGCCACCATCGCCGACATCCAGCGCGCCGCTGCGACCGGGGTCTACGACATCCGCGGGTGGGGCGCCAAGCGCAAGGTCCCGCACTTCGACGACCTGCTCTTCCTCGGTGCGTCCATGTCGCGCTACCCCCTGGAGGGCTACCGCGAAAAGTGCGACACCGACGTCGTCCTCGGCGACCGGCACGCCAGTAGGCCCCTGCACCTGCAGACCCCGGTGACCATCGCCGGCATGAGCTTCGGCGCACTGTCCGCCAACGCCAAGGAGGCACTCGGCCGCGGGGCGAGCGAGGTGGGCACCTCGACCACCACGGGCGACGGCGGCATGACGCCGGAAGAGCGCGGCCAGTCCAAGCACCTGGTCTACCAGTACCTGCCGTCCCGGTACGGCATGAACCCGGACGACCTGCGCAAGGCCGACGCCATCGAGATCGTGCTGGGCCAGGGCGCCAAGCCCGGCGGTGGCGGGATGCTGCTGGGCCAGAAGATCACCGAGCGCGTGGCCGGGATGCGGACGCTGCCCGTCGGCATCGACCAGCGGTCGGCCAGCCGCCACCCGGACTGGACCGGACCGGACGACCTGGAGATCAAGATCGGTGAGCTGCGTGAGATCACCGACTGGAAGACACCCATCTACGTCAAGATCGGCGCCTCGCGCCCGTACTACGACACGGCGCTCGCCGTGAAGTCCGGCGCCGACGTCGTGGTGGTCGACGGCATGCAGGGAGGCACCGCGGCGACGCAGCAGGTCTTCATCGAGAACGTGGGCATCCCCACCCTCGCCGCCATTCCCCAGGCAGTCCAGGCCCTGCAGGAACTGGGCGTCCACCGGAAGGTCCAGCTCATCGTCTCCGGTGGCATCCGCACCGGCGCGGACGTCGCCAAGGCGATGGCCCTGGGCGCCGACGCCGTCGCGATCGGCACGGCGGCACTCATCGCCCTGGGGGACAACGATCCCCGCTATGCCGCCGAGTACTCCGCTCTGGGGTCTGCCGCCGGCTTCTACGACGACTTCCAGGACGGCCGTGACCCCGCCGGCATCACCACCCAGGACCCGGACCTCGCCTCACGGCTCGACCCGGTGGCCGCCGGCTGCCGCCTGGCCAACTACCTCCGCGTCCTCACCATGGAGGCCCAGACCATCGCACGGGCCTGCGGGAAGTCGCACCTGCACAACCTGGAACCGGAGGACCTCGTGGCCCTCACGATCGAGGCCTCGGCCATGGCACGGGTTCCCCTGGCAGGGACCAGCTGGATTCCCGGTGCAGGCTAGGGTTCCTCCATGACTGATTCTTCTGACTTCGTCGTGGTCGGCGCCGGGCTGGCCGGTGCCGCCACCGCCTGGCAGCTCGCCGCGCGCGGCCACTCGGTGACCATCCTGGAACGCGACGTTCCGGCAACCTCCCGTGGCAGTTCGCACGGCTCGGCGCGCATCTTCCGCTACGCCTATCCGGATCCCTTCTACACGCGGGCGGTCGTGGAGTCGAAGACCCTCTGGGACGAACTCGAGCGCGTAAGCGGGAAGCAGCTCATCACCCCGACCGGCGCCGTGGACTACGGCTCCGGGCGGCACCCCGAGCAGCTGGCGGGGATCCTCGCCGGGGCCGGCGTCGACCACGAACTCCTCAGCGCCGGCGAGGCCCGGTCCCGCTGGCCCTCCATCGCCTTCGACACCCCTGTCCTGTGGCACCCGGGAGCGGGGGTGATGGACGCGGAGACCTCGGTCACCGCGATGGTGGACCTGGCCGTGGAACACGGCGCGGACCTGCGGACCGGCTGGACCGTCACCGGAGTGGAACGGGAGGGCCACGCCTACCGTGTCCTGTCCGACACGGGCATGTCGGTCGTGGCAGGGAACGTCGTCGTCGCCGCCGGCGGCTGGCTCCCGGACCTGCTGGGGAGCCTCCCGCTGCCGGCGGGGTTCCTCGCCGACCTCCCGGAGATCGCCGTGCGGCAGGAACAGGCCTTCCACTTCCGGTACCGCGACGACGGACCCTGGCCGACCTTCATCCACAAGGCCGCGGACATGCAGGTCTACGGGCTGCCCGGCGGGCGGGACGCGGGCTTCTCGGGCCAGAAGGTCGCCGAATTCAACGGGGGCAAGGTTCTCCCGTCCGCGGCACGGCAGGACGGCGTCGTCGATCCTGCCAACCGGCTCCGGGTCGTGGAGTACGTGCGGCGGTACCTGCCGGGCCTGGACCCCGAGCCCTACGCGGAGACCACCTGCCTCTTCACCAACACCCCCGACGAGGACTTCATCATCGACCGGGTGGACGGACTGACGGTCCTCTCCCCCTGCTCCGGACACGGAGCCAAGTTCGCACCACTCATCGGGCAGTGGGCAGCCGACCTGGCCACGGGTGCGGGCAGCATCCCGACGCTCTTCCGGCCCACCCTGCATGTCAGCAGCTGATACCTGCTGCCCCACCACGAGAATCGGGACCACCATCGTGCCCTTCGCCACTTCTTCGACCACCCCTGCCACCGTCACCGGACTGCTGCACAGCATCACCACCGTGGGCCGGGACAGGGTGCGCGGAGGGTTCTCCCGACCCGTCTTCTCCGCGGCGGAGATGGATCTGAGGTCCTGGTTCATCGAGCAGGCGGAAGCGCGGGGTCTCGAGGTGAGCACCGATTCCAACGGGATCATCTGGGCCTGGTGGGACACGGCGTCGGGCCTCAGGGAGGACGCCGTCGTCACCGGCAGTCACCTCGACTCGGTGCCCGGTGGCGGGGAGTACGACGGACCCCTCGGGGTGGCATCCGCCCTGGTTGCCGTCGACACCCTCAGGGCCCGGGAACTCGAGCCGCGGCGACCCCTGGTCATAGCGGTCTTCCCGGAAGAGGAAGGCTCCCGGTTCGGTATCGCCTGCCTCGGCTCCCGCCTACTCACCGGTGCCATCGACGCGGACAAGGCCCGGCAGCTCCGGGACCGGGACGGCACCACGTACGCCGACGCCGCCAGGGCCAACGGGCAGGATCCCACGCGAATCGGCGCCGACGACGGGATCCTCGGGCAGCTGGGGGTCTTCGTGGAACTCCACGTGGAGCAGGGGCGCGGGCTGATCGACCTCGACCGGCCGGTCGCCATCGGGTCGTCGATCCTGGGGCACGGCCGCTGGAAGCTCAGCATCAGTGGCCAGGGCAACCATGCCGGCACCACGCTGATGACCGACCGCCGGGACCCGATGGTCGCGGCGGCGAAGATGATCATCGGCATCCAGGAGACCGCGAAGTCCCACAGTGACGCCCGCGCGACCGTGGGGCGGGTGGAGCCGGTCCCCGGTGGAACCAACGTCATCGCCTCCCGGGTGGACCTCTGGATCGACGTGCGCCACCCCGACGACGCGGTGACCGCCGCCGTCGTCGAGGCCATCCAGGCCCGCGCCGTCGTCCAGGCAGCCGAGGAGGGCTGCACCGCCCTCCTGACCCTGGAATCCCTCAGCCCCACCGTGCAGTTCGACGGCGGGCTGAGGGACCGCCTCCGGACGCTGCTCCCCACGGCGCCCGTCCTGCACACCGGAGCCGGACACGATGCCGGGATCCTCGGCACGCACCTCCCCACGGCCATGCTGTTCGTCCGGAACCCCACCGGCATCTCCCACTCGCCCGAGGAAGCGGTCGACGACGCCGATGCAGAAGCAGGCGCCATCGCACTGGCCGACGCGCTCGCCGGGCTGCTCTCCTGAGACCCCCGATGAGCCGGATCCTTTTACGGGTCTCTCTAGGATGGCCTGTATGAGTGAACAAGCCCGGGACGACGTCGGCGGCACGATCGAGCAGGTCATCGGCACGCAGGTGAGGCACTACCGGACGGCCCAGAATCTCTCCTCCGCGGAACTCGCCGCCCGCACCGGACTGTCCAAGGGCATGATCTCGAAGATCGAGACGGCGAGCACCTCCTGCTCACTGACGACGCTGCAGCGACTGGCGGACGGCCTGACCATCCCTGTCACAGCCCTCTTCCGCGGAGCGGACACCGATCGGGATGCCACCTTCACCAAGAGCGGCGAAGGCAGCGTCACCGTCCGCAGCGGCACGCAGCACGGACACGAGTACCGCGTCCTGGGAACCCTCAAGGGACGGCCCGGCGCGTTGGAGCCGACCCTCGTCACACTCTCCAATGCCTCCGACGTCTTCCCCCTGTTCCAGCATCCCGGAACGGAGTTCATCTACATGCTCTCCGGCCGGATGGTCTACGGACACGGACGGTACGAGTATGCGATGGAGGCCGGGGACTCCCTCCTCCTCGACGGGGAAGGACCCCATGGGCCGCTCGAACTGCTCGAACTACCCATCCGGTTCCTGGCCGTCGCAGCCCCGTGAGCGAGTCCCGGCGCCGGGTCGGGACCCCTGCGACGGGTGGTCGGCCATCTGCCGCAACGATTCCGGGGACGGGTACCGATGGCGGAGGTGTTCACGCCGGGAGGTCCGCCCATGACGCGGCCCGGGTGTAGCTGAGGACTCCCGGAGGGCAGGCGGGGGCTGCCTGCGAGACCCGCTCCCGCTGCCGTGCCCAGGCTTCCACGTCCGCTATGTCCCGGTGGAGCTGTTCCACGAGGTGCGTGGAGCTCTCGAAGCCCCACTGTGGGCGCAGGCGATGCAGAAAGCTCACCCTGACCCGCCGACCGTAGATCTGGTCATCGAAGTCGAGGAGAAAGGCCTCGATCAGCCGCACTCCGTCCTCCGCGTAGTACGTGGGCCGGCTGCCGAGGGAGATGGCCGCGGTGAACTCGGGTCCGTCGTCCTGCGGATCGAGCTGCACCGTCCCTGCCCACACACCGTCCTCGACCGTGACGGTGTCGCCGGGGATGTTGGCAGTAGGGAATCCGAGAAGCCGGCCCCGCTTGTCTCCGTGGGTGACGACTCCTTCGACGACACGATCGTCAGGACGGACCAGGGATCGGCTTCCGGTGCTCGGTGACTGCATCTTCTGTACTTTCCTCCAGAACTAGGACATGGACACTGCGAAGGGATTCTGCTGGTGAAGGCGTCCTAGGCCCACGGGCTCTCCATCCCGATGTACTGGGTGGTGGTGTACTCGGCGATCCCTTCGGCGCCGCCCTCACGACCGATCCCGGACTGCTTCACCCCGCCGAAGGGCGCGGCCGCGTTGGAGATGACTCCGACGTTCAGGCCCATGAGGCCGAACTCGATGCGCTCGCCGACACGCAGTGCTCGGGGAATGTCCTCGGTGAAGACGTAGGAGGCGAGCCCGTACTCCGTCGAATTGGCGAGCTCGACGGCGTCATCCTCGTCGACGAAGGTCACCACGGGTGCGACCGGTCCGAAGATCTCCTCCCGTACGACCCGCGCGTCCCGGGGGACATTCGTCAGGAGCGTGGGCTGGAAGAAGTATCCCGGGCCGTCGATGCGCGAACCGCCGACCACGACGTCCGCACCGCGCGCGACGGCGTCGTTCACGAGTGCCTCGACGGAGTCCCGGGCCTTGGCCTCCACGAGAGGTCCCACGTCCACGCCGTCGTCGACCCCGTTGCCCACGGTGAGCGCCGCCATCTTCCCGGCGAGTCTGGACACGAATTCGTCGGCGATGGATTCGTGGACCAGAAGGCGGTTGGCCGCGGTGCAGGCTTCGCCCATGTTGCGCATCTTGGCTGCCATGGCGCCGGTGACGGCCTTGTCGATGTCCGCGTCCTCGAAGACGATGAGGGGGCCGTTGCCGCCCAGTTCCATCGAGGTGCGCAGGACGTTGTCCGTCGCGAGCTTCATGAGCTGTTTGCCGACGGGCGTAGAGCCGGTGAAGGACACCTTCCGCAGGCGCGGATCGGCGAGGATCGGTTCGGAGACGGACGCTGCGGATGCCGAGGACACCACGTTGAGAACCCCGGCGGGGAGGCCGGCGTCGATCATGATCTGTGCGAAGTACTGCGAGGTGAGGGGCGTGAGGCGTGCAGGCTTGAGCACCATGGTGCAGCCTGCGGCGACGGCGGGAGCGATCTTGCGGGTGGCCATGGCCAGGGGGAAGTTCCAGGGGGTGATGAGCAGGCATGGACCGACCGGTTTGCGCGAGACGAGCATGCGCAGGGTGCCCTCGGGTGCCTCGGAGTAGCGCCCGTAGTCGCGTACGGCCTCCTCGGAGAACCAGCGAAGGAACTCGCCGCCGTATCTCACCTCGCCGAGAGCTTCGCTCTCGGGCTTGCCCATCTCAAGGGTCATCAGCAGCGCCAGGTCGTCGGCGCGGTCCTGCACCAGGTCGAAGGCCCGGCGCAGGATGTCCGACCGGGATCGGGAGGACGTTCGCGCCCAGGCTGCCTGGGCGGCCGCGGCAGCATCCATCGCCGCCTCTGCGTCCTTCCGGGTGGCAGAGGCCAGAGTCGCTATCACCTCGCCGGTGGCGGGGTTCTCCACCGGGAAGGTGCCTCCGTCGGAGGCCTCCCGCCACCGTCCGTCGATGAGGAGCCCGGTGGGGGTCCTCGCCAGCACCTCGGCGATCCTCCTCTGGACCGTCGGGGTGTCCAGGACCAGATTGGTGTTGCTCATGTATCAGCCTCTTCGTTGGCGTGTTGCTCATCGGGGACGGGAAACGCCCGGTGATGCCGGGTCGGGGAGCCGGTGGCGGGGCAGGGCTCCGTGCGGCTCCTGCCCCGCCACCGATCTCAGCGCTGGTCCTCGCGGATGTCCCTCTGGCGGATGTCGTCGAGTCGGGCGTGGCGCAGCAGTTCGAACTCCGGGTCCTTGCGCAGCTCGAGGATCAGTGAGATGCCGAGGAGCGCGACGATGATGGTGAAGGGCAGGGCGGAGAGCATCGCGGCCTGCTGCAGGGCGGCGAGCCCGCCGGCTGCGAGGAGCACCACCGCGCACAGCCCGGTGAGGGTCCCCCACAGTGTGAGGACGGGCTTGGAAGGGGTCAGGGTGCCCCGGGACGACAGCATGCTCAGGACGTAGGTGTTCGCGTCCGCACCGGAGATGAAGAACAGTGCGACCAGCAGTACCGTGAGCACGGCCGTGATATTCGACAGCGGGAGCTGATCGAGCATCGTGAAGAAGGCGGAGTTGATGTTGGCGGTGGTCGCCTCGCCGATGCCGGCTCCGTCCATGTCCATCTTGATGGCCGCGCCGCCGAAGATGGTGAACCAGGCGAAGAACACCAGGCTGGGTACCAGCAGCACTCCGGCCACGAACTGCCGGACGGTGCGGCCCTTGGAGATCTTCGCGAGGAATACCCCGACGAAGGCGCCCCAGCTGAGCCACCAGGCCATCATGAAGTAGGTCCACCACTGCATCCACTGAAGGTCCTCCGGCGTGGAGGGAGTGGTCAGGCTGGTCGTGAAGAAGTCGCTGGCGTACTGGCCGATGGAGCGGAAGAACAGGTTGGAGATGAAGTTCGTCGGTCCCATCACGAAGACATAGACCGCCAGGAGGGCAGACAGGCCCATGGTGATCTCGCTGATGTACTTGATCCCCTTGTTCACCCCGGAGAGGGCCGAGAGGGTGAACAGGACGGTGATCACAGCGATGATGACGATCTGGACGGCCAGGTTGGTCGGCAGTCCGAGGATGCGGTTCAGGCCCTCGGCGATCTGCGAGGCGCCCAGACCGAGGGAGGTCGTGGTCCCGAACAGTGTGGCGATGATGGCGAAGATGTCGATGGCCTTCCCGAACCAGCCGTCGACGAGCTTGCCGAGCACGGGTCGGAGCATCGGTGAGACCAGTCCCGGGCGCCCCTTGCGGTGGGTCGAGTACCCGATCGCCAGCCCGAAGACCCCGAAGACAGCCCAGGCGTGCAGGCCCCAGTCGAAGAAGCTGTACTGCATGGCCAGCACGGCGGCGTTCATCGTCTCCGGTTCCGCCAGGGCATGGGGCGGTGCCATGAAGTGGGAGATGGGCTCGGCCACGCCGTAGCTCACCAGTCCGATGCCCATGACCGCCGAGAGGATCATCGCCAGCCAGGCCCACGTACTGTATTCCGGACGGGCGTCGTTGGAGCCTAGTCGGATGCTGCCGTACCGGCTGAAAGCCAGGTAGAGCAGCAGCCCGATGCTGAGCAGGGTCACGATCAGGTAGCTCCACCCGACGGAGCCGGCCGCCCAGTTGATGCTGGCCGTCATGACCGCGTTCAGGGAAGCCGGGGAGAGTGCGGCCCAGAGGACGAAAGCCGCGATGAGCGCGATCGCGACGACGAGCACCGCTCCCGGCTTCGCTCTCCGGGATGGGTGAGGCAGGGAAGAACGGGTTGAACGTGGTGGATTGATCTGCTGGACCACGGGTTTCTCCGGTTTCATTGGCGGGAGGTCGGGCTTACTCGGAGGGGATCAGAGCTGGGTGAGGTTGTCGCTGTCGTAGAAGCGCCCGGCCTTGTAGATGATCGGAGCTGTTTCGACGACTTCCGCGTGCCGGACCCGGCAGATGAAGACGGTGTGTGTCTTCGCCTGGAACCGTTCGCGGATCTCGGCCTCGAGCGAGGCCGGGGATCCGTCGATCAGTGGACTGCCGTTGGGTCCTTCATGCCAGTCCACCTCCGCGAATTTGTCGGTGGACTTGGAGGCGAACGTTGCGATGGTTTCCCGCTGTTCGGTGCCCAGGATGTTGATACCCAGATGGGTGGCCGCGAACAATGCCGGATACGTGGAGGAGGTCTTCTGGATGCACACCATGACCAGGGGTGGTTCCAGCGAGACGGAGGCGTAGGCGTTGACCGCGAGCCCCTTGGGGGCGCCCTGGTCCTGGGTGGTCACCACGGTGACGCCGGTGATGAACTGCCGGTTGAAGGTCTTCATGATCTGAGGGTCGGGCTCGCCCGAGAGGTCGTCGATCGTGACGTCCTCCCCCGTGGAGGGCGCATCACGGAGATGACGGACACCGAGGCTGTGCAGCAGTTCCGAGCCGTCCCAGGTGACTTCCTCCCGGGCGATCCTTCCGTCCACGAGGTTCAGGTGGTTGCACCCGCGGGTCTGCACCTGGCGGTTCGTCGCCGGCACCCCCAGGAAGGTCTCGGTGTGAGTGCCCGTGCTCGTCCAGAAGATCGCGGCCGTATCACCGTCGATGACGACCGAGTCGATGGTCGTCGTCAGGTCCGGGAAGCCGGAACGCGTCGCCTCGATCTCGTCCTGCAGATCGGACAGCGTCGCCTCGTTACCGCTGGAGCGGCTGACCCGGACGTAGTCCGGCGTGACGATCGAAGCCAGAGCGGCCACGTCCCCGCGGTCCCATGCAGCCTGCCAGGTGGAATGAAGAGTCTCTTCGAATGTCTGTTGCATGGTAGTAGACGTTAGCCACGTCACATAGCCGCGTCAATACAACGGCGCTACTCGTTATTAACCCTGGGTAAACAGCGTATTTCCCCGTGACCCACCCCTGCCACCTTGACGGGCCGAATCCCGAGCCTTAGCGTTTGTTGTATGCAACAGCTTCTGAATTCTGAGGAACCGGACACTAGCGTGGGCGAGGCTTCCCTGCTCGACCGTGTCCGTGAACTGGTCCTGGGTGGGACCTTCTCTCCGGGCGCACCACTCTCGGAGGTCTTTCTGGCGCAAGCATTCGACGTGAGCCGGACGCCCATCCGGGAGACGCTGAAGCAACTGCAGCACGAGGGACTCGTGGAGATCAGGCCCAAGGTCGGCACGTTCATACGGGAGCCCACCCGACGGGAGATCGTCGAGCTCTTCCAGTTGAAGGAGAGCCTGGAAGGCCTTGCCGCGGGCCTGCTGGCGCGCCGCGGCTCGGTGCGGGAGCTGGACGTGCTCGAGCGCAACATCGAGGAGTCCGACCGCGTAACGGAGGCACAGGACGCGACACGGTACGCACAACTCGTGCACGAGTTCCACCGCACCATCATCACCGGGTCGGAGAACTCGAAGCTGGTGGAGCACTATGACCGGCTCATGAACCAGCTGGCCTATCACCGGCTCGTGCTGCGCACGGCCGAACACCCCGGCCGGATTCGGGCTTCCACAGGCGAGCATCGAGTGGTGCTCGCCATGATCCGGGACAAGGACCATTTCGGAGCTGAGGCAGCCATGCGCAATCACGTCCACGCCTCGGCCCGCGAAGTCCTCACCGACGCCAGGACCTCCCCCAGTCCGCTTTCCTCCTAGACCGGACGCCAGGGCGTCCGTTGCCCCGGCAATGCTGCCCGGTAGCCACCGGCTCTCCCCCCCCGTCGACGTCACCCCTGCTCGGAAAGGCCCCGCACATGTCCACTCCCGCCCTCACCGCCCCCGGCGCCGACATCCGGAAGATCGTCTACTACCAGGAGGAAGTCCTCACCGAGAACGGGCAGAGCCCTGCCTGTCCGATCAGACGCGCCAGCGTCGCAGCGGTCGTGTCCAACCCCTGGGCCGGGACCGGTCCGGAGACCGATCTCGGTCGGCTGACCGAGGAACTCGCTCCACAGCTGGCCCGGACGCTGACCGACCGCCTGGTGAACGGCCTCGGCGGTGCCGACCGCATCGAAGCGTTCGGCAAGGCAGCGATCGTGGGTACCGCCGGCGAGATGGAGCACGCCGCAGCACTCATTCACACTCCCTATTTCGGCAACCTGGTCCGTGAGTTCCTCGAGGGGTCCTCCATCATCTGCTTCGCCGACGATCGGGCCGAACCCGGCCAGGCACTCGTCGTTCCCATGTGGCACAAGGATCAAGCCTCGACTCGCAGCCACTATCAGACCATGTCCGCCCGCGTCAGTGACGGGCCCCGGGCCGACGAGATCGTCGTCGTCGTTGCTGCATCCACCGGATCCCGCCCACATCCTCGTATCGGGGACCGACTCACCGACCCCGCCGTCACATCCGCCATCCTCGAAGGAGCCTCCGCATGAACACCCGAAAGATCGTCACCCTGGTCGAAGAGATCCTCACCGAAGGCGGCCGGCCCGTCGAGCCTGCAGCACGCGTCGCCGTCGTCGCAGCAGTCATCGCCAACCCCTGGGCCGGGCAGGGCTTCGTCGAGGACCTCAACCCCGGCATCGATGCGAACGCGTCCGACGTCGGCGCGCTGCTGGCCGCCCGCGTGGTGGAAGCCCTCGGGGAACCCGTCGAGGCGTTCGGCAAGGCCGCGATCGTCGGCCTCGACGGTGAGATCGAGCACGGCTCGGCACTCATCCACACCCTCAAGTTCGGTAACCACTTCCGCGACGCCGCCTCCGCCACGACCCTGCTGCCCGCTGTGGAGAAGCGCGGGCCGGCCGGGGTCACGTTCGACATTCCCCTCAAGCACGTCACCGATGCGACCATCCGATCCCACCACCAGAGCATCGAGGTCCGGCTGGCGGACGCACCGCATCCCGGAGAGATCGTCATCGCTCTCGCCGCCGCGGCCCAGGGACGCCCCCAGCAACGCCTGGCCCCGTTGAGCAGCGAGCAGTGACCGACTCCCAGCTCCGCCCGATCGTTCTGCTGCATGGGGTGGGACTGGACCGGACCATGTGGGAGCCCCTGCAGGAGGAGCTGGCGGTTCTCTCCGGCCGCCCCGTCCTGGCGCTGGACCTGCCCGGTCATGGAGGCCAAGCGACACTGGCCGCCCCGGTGTCACTGGGCGATCTCGCCCAGGACGTCGCGGAACGCCTGCCCGGCCGCGCCCATCTGGTCGGTTTCTCGTTGGGTGCACTCATCGCGCAGCACCTGGCTCTTCACCGGCCGGACCTGGTTGCATCGCTCACCAGTGTGAGTTCGGTCTGCCGACGCACCGAGGCGGAAAGGACCAGCGTGCAGGCACGGCTCGACGGTGCACGCACGGATTTCCCGAGCAGCGTCGAGGGGTCCATCGCCCGGTGGTATCCGGGCGGTCAGGGCGTGAGCGAGGACAGGATCGAGAGGACCCGCAGGACGCTGCTGAGCAACGACGTGGAGTCCTACCTCCATGCCTACCGGGTGTTCGCCACGGCCGACGCCGAGATCGGCCCGCAGCTCGGCCGCATCGGCGTCCCCTCCCTCGCAGTCACAGGGGAACTCGACCCCGGGTCCACGCCGGACATGACACGCCGACTCGGCGAGGCGATCCCGGGTGCCGGGACCGCCGTCGTCCCCGGCGCCCGCCACATGCTCCCCGTCGAGCAGCCGGCCGAACTCGCACGCATCATCCATCACTTCATCACCGAATCGAGTGGAGACCATGACTGAGCAGTACAACCACTTCATCGGCGGGCAGTACGTCCCACCCGCCGGGAATGAGTACTTCGAAAGCACCAACCCGGCAACCCTCGACGTCCTCTACACCGCAGCTCGCGGAACCTCCACCGACATCGATGTCGCAGTGACGGCCGCTCAACGCGCATTCACCGATCCGCGGTGGCGCGACCTCTCCGCCACCCGGCGCGGTCACCTGCTGCGGCGCCTCGGAGACCTCGTTGCGGAGAATGCCGATGCGCTGGCCCGAATGGAGTCCGAGGACAACGGCAAGCTCCTGCGCGAGATGCGCGGCCAGCTGACCAGCCTGCCGGAGTACCTGTACTATTACGCAGGCCTGGCCGACAAGGTCCAGGGCAGCCAGGTCCCCACGAACTCCGTCTCCATGTTCAACTACACCCAGCGCGAGGCGCTCGGTGTGGTCGGCGCGATCACGCCCTGGAATTCCCCCCTCACGCTGACCACCTCCAAACTCGCCCCCGCTCTCGCGGCCGGCAACACGCTGGTCATCAAACCGTCCGAGTACACCTCGCGTACCGTTCTGCGACTCGCCGAGCTCGCCACGGAGGCAGGGTTCCCCGACGGCGTCGTCAACGTGGTCACCGGGTACGGCGTCGAGGCCGGAGCGCCGCTGGTCGATCACCCCGGACTCGCGAAGATCTCCTTCACCGGGTCCACCGCCACGGGAGCGCGCATCGCGGCCTCCGCGGCGTCCCGCTTCATCGGCTGCACCCTCGAGCTGGGCGGCAAGAGCCCGAACATCGTCTTCGACGACGCCAACATCCCCAATGCGGCGATGGGCGTGGTGGCCGGGATCTTCGCCGCCGCCGGGCAGACCTGCATCGCGGGCAGCCGGGTCTTCGCACACCGCTCCGTCTACGACGAGCTGCTGGAGCGGGTCGCGGAACGCGCCCGCAGCATCATCGTCGGGGACCCGCTGCTCGACGCCACCGAACTCGGCCCCCTGGCCTTCGCCGACCAGCGGGACAAGGTCAGCTCCTACGTCGACCTCGGCGTGAGCGAGGGCGCAACGGTGCTCACGGGCGGCAGACGCCCCGAGGTCGACCTGCCGGGCTACTTCTACGCGCCCACGGTACTGACCGACGTCGACAACACCATGCGCGTGACGCGCGAGGAGATCTTCGGACCCGTCGCCGCCATCATGCCCTTCGACACCGAGGACGAGGTGTTGGGGCTCGCCAACGACACCGACTACGGGCTCGCCGCCGGCGTATGGACCCAGAACCTCGCCCGCGCCCACCGGATGAGCCGGAAGCTGGAAGCCGGCACGATCTGGGTGAACACCTACCGGGCGATGTCGCCGATGTCCCCGCGCCAGGGTTTCAAGAACAGCGGGGTCGGCATCGAGCACGGGCTCGAGTCGATGCACGAGTACACGCGCCTGAAGAGCGTGTGGATCAACACGGACGAGGAACCCGTCGCGGACCCGTTCGTCATGCGCGGTTAGGAGCTTCTTCCATGCCTCTCATCGACGTGTCCATCGCCGAAGGCCGTACACCCGTCCAGCTCCGTGCACTCGTGGCCGCCCTCCACCGCGCCGCGGAGGAGACGGTCGGCGCCCTGCCGCAGAACACCACCGTCATCATCCGTGAAGTGCCGCTCACGCACTGGTCCAGAGGGGATCGGACGATCGCGGAGATGAGAAGCAGTCCTGAGCCGACCTGAACCACTCAATCGCTTGCACCGCACCACAGGAGGTAACAACAATGCGTTTCTCACTCTTCGCCCACATGGAACGATGGGACACCGCCGTCAGCCACCATCAGCTGATGGAGGACCTGGTCGAGCTGGTTCGGATCGCCGAGGACGGCGGGTTCTCGACCGTCTGGACCGGCGAGCACCACGCCATGGAGTACACGGTGTCCCCCAGCCCCATGCCCGTACTCGCGTATCTCGCCGCCAAGACGTCTACCATCCGCCTCGGCGCTGGAACGCTCATCGCCCCGTTCTGGAACCCGATCCGGGCAGCAGGGGAGTCCGCTCTCGTGGACGTCATCAGCAACGGACGACTCGAGCTCGGCATAGCCCGCGGCGCCTACCAGTTCGAGTTCGACAGGCTTGCCGGCGGGATGCCCGCGGCGGCCGGTGCGGAGCACCTGCGTGAGCTCCTCCCCGCGATGCAGGCCCTGTGGCAGGGGGACTACGCCCACGACGGCAAGATCTGGCAGTTCCCCACCTCCACCAGCGTGCCGAAGCCGGTACAGGACACCATCCCCATCTGGGTGGCGGCACGCTCCCCCGAGTCGCACGAGTTCGCCGTGGAGAACGGTTTCAACATCATGGTCACCCCCCTGATGAAGGACGATGCCGAAGTGGCCGACCTGACCGGCAAGACCAGGGCCGCGATGGACAAGTTCCCGGGTTCCCGCAGGCCCGAGGTCATGTGCCTGCGTCATACGTACGTGCACGCAGCCGACGATCCCGAAGGCTGGCGCCCAGGGGCTGCCGCGATCAACCGCTACTACAGGTCCTTCGACGCGTGGGCAGGCAACAAGACGACGCCCGTCGACGGATTCCTCGACCCCTCACCCGAGGAGAAGTTCGCGGACCGGCCGGAGTTCGAGCCCGAGAGCCTGCACAGGTCGGCGATGATCGGCACCCCTGACGAGGTGGTGGGCCGTATCAAGCACTACCAGGAGCTGGGTGTCGACGAGTTCAGCTACTGGATCGACAACGGGATGAGCCACGAGGAGAAGAAGAAGTCACTGGAACTCTTCGTCAGGGAGGTTGTTCCGGCGTTCAGCGCCTGACCATGACCCGATACCGCCGATGAGCCATCCGCATCGACCAGCCGTCCCACCAGGTCCACGATCCTCCTGGTGGGACGGCTGGTGCGTTCCGACAGGCTCACCAGGTCAGGCGAGGGCCGGCGTGTTCCAGAGATTCAGGACGGTGCCGATGTTCTTCTCCTCCGCGGCCCGGTACAGGTCGGTCGCCCACGCGACGTCCTCCACGGGCATCCCGCCCACCGAATAGAGGATGATCTCGTCGTCGTTCCGGCGACCGGGAAGCTTGCCGGTCGCGATGTCGGCGATCTCCTCGATCTTCGAGGCGGCGATCTCCCCGGAGCCGAGCAGCCCGAACCAGTGGGACCCAGGGATGCCCAGGATCTGGTAGGCGGTAGGCCCGTATTCCTCGAGCCATGCCTGGTAGAGACCCTCGGCATCAATGACGAGACGCGCGTCTCCCGTGAGGAAGTCGTCGTCGAAACGGGCTGCAGCCGGAAGCAGCAGCAGGGCCCCGGGCTTGATGGCCGATTTCGGGAAATAGGGGAACGCGTCGCTACCCGCGGCGTCCGTGGTGGTTGTCGCCATGACGATGTCGGCGTCGGCGATGGCCTCCTCGATGGTCTCCGCCGATGCGATGGTGGTGAGCTGTGAGAATTTGTCCCTGGCCCACTCCGTGAATGCCTGCGTGCTGGCGGCGCTGCGGCCCTTCACCAGGACCGTGTCGATCGAGGGGCGCAGTGCCAGGGTCGTCTCGAGAACCGATCGCGCGATGACCCCCGGGCCGACGACGGCCGCGACCTTCGCGTCGGCCTTCGCGAGGTGCTTGACCCCGACGCCGGGTACAGCTCCGGTGCGGTAGGCACTGAGGAGATTGGCACTCATGATGGCCAGGGGCGCGCCGGTGTCCCGGTCGTTCAGCACGAAGACATGGATCGATCGAGGCAGGCCACTGAGGCGGTTCTGCGCGTTGGATCCGTACCACTTGACTCCGGAGGTGCCGAAGCGGCCGCCGAGGTAGGCGGGCATGGCCATGAACCGGCGATCGGGGCCGTCCTTCGGCATGCCCTCGAACTCAGGGTCCTCGGGGAAGGTGATCATCGCCCCGTGGGAGTTGCCGTTGTCCCCCGCCATCCGGTAGTCGCCCTGGCGCAGGAGGACGAGGGCCTCCTCCATCACGTCCGTGCAGCGTATGACGTCGCCTACACCGGCTTCGACCATGTCGGGCTCGCTGAGGTAACGGAAGTTGATCTCGGTGGACATCGGCACTCCTGGTGGTTCATCTCGGGAAACTGCAATTACCACCATTAAACATAATCGGGATTTCCCGTCCATCACCGGCCGGTTTCGTCGAGGTAACGTCTGGTCGGGCCGTCGGCGAGCGGTAGACGGCACCGGTCGTCGAGGCGCTACTGCCCCGGGACCACCGGGTCCCGCGCCACCTCGATGCGCTCCCCGGTCACCGTCACGGTCGCACCGAGGGACAGCCGCTGGGTGTCCTCCACGTGCGTCCAGCGTGGGGGCTTCCCGCCGTCGAACTCGGCGTTGCGCTCGTACGAGAAGGTGGCCTCGCCGTCGTCGGACCGGAGCCGGTACACCCCGGGCTGGTAGGACTGCTCGAGCGTGAAGGAGGGCTCTCGGACCAGGGTCCAGCGCGGATCGCGGACATCCTCGGGATCCCCGAAGAGGTAGGACCGGTTGGGGCAGCCGCTGGGAGAGGCTTCCGGAGAGGCGATGCAGCGGTCGAGGGCCGCGGTGACCTCGGCGACGGCGTCGGCCATGACTGCAGGGGTGGCAGCAGGCTTCACCAGCACTCCGCGCGGTGCGGGCCCGTCCACCGGAACCGTGACCACCTGCCGGGTCCCGTAGGACAGGTACCGGGAGGGCGCCGGCGGTGAGACGACGTACTCCCCGGGAAGCGCCGGGAGGGTCACGGAGCGCAGGCCCGCGTATGCACCGGGGTCTCCGGGAGGCAGGGCGACGTCGGCCCCGTTGACGTCGATGGCCTGCAGGTCCTCGGGGATCACCATGCTGATGTCGGTGATGGGTTCCGGCCCGTCCAGGCGCCAGTCGCCGAAGAACACGCCGGTGGATCCGGTCCGGGTCAGGGTGAACTCGAGAGTGCTGGTGCTTCCGTCCTGCGCCAGGTGGGCGGTCACCGTCGCGGTGTCGTCGTCCACCGAGATGTCGCGGAGCTCGTACGCCGTGATGCGGTGATCGGCCGTGCCGTACACGGCGTTCGCCAGCAGTGCGTCCTGCCCGTCGCCGGGGGTTCTTCCGAGAAGGCTCCGGGACGCCTCGGCGTCACCTGCCACGAGGGCGTCGAGGTAGGCCTCGACCTGCTTGTCGGGTCCGAAGACCCACTGGTCGACCAGCTTGATCGTCACCATGGCTGCGATCAGTACCACCGCGGCGACGACGCCTCCCCAGATCACCCGTCCCCTCGTGCCCGAACCCGTTCCAGTCCCCATGATTCCCCCGTGTGCGGCGATGTGGTGGCGCCCGCAGTCGTCGTCGTCCACCCTACAGAGGGTGCGTCAGCAACCGATGGTGCACCGGATGCAGGCAGGGTTATCCACGATTGTGGATAACCCTGTGGAGGGCCTGTGGACGAAGGCCGTTTCAGCGGGCGCGGACGACCCGGCTCTCGTCCCACACGGGTTCCTTCGTCTCGTACACCTTGCCGTCGGAGCCGAAGACGAGGAACCGGTCGAAACTCCGGGCGAACCAGCGGTCGTGCGTCACGGCCATGACCGTGCCCTCGAAGGCATCGATGGCGCGCTCGAGCGCCTCCGCCGAATGCAGGTCGAGGTTGTCCGTCGGCTCGTCGAGCAGCAGCAGGGTTGCACCGGACAGCTCCAGCAGGAGGATCTGCAGGCGGGCCTGCTGGCCGCCCGACAGGGAGTCGTAGGGCTGCTCGGCCTGTGCCGCCAGCCCGTAGCGGTCGAGGACGGCGGACGCTGCTTCGCGGCCCAGGCCGGACCGGTGCTCGTCGCCCCGGTGGAGGATGTCGACGAGCGTGCGCCCGAGGAGGTCGGGGCGCGCGTGCGTCTGCGCGAAGAACCCCGGCCGGATGCGCGCACCCAGCTTCACGGAGCCCTCGTGGGGAACCGGGGCTATGTCGACGTCGGACACAGGCAGGTGCTCCTTGTCCGGGTCCGATCCACCACCGGCCAGCAGCCGCAGGAAGTGCGACTTGCCGGAGCCGTTGGACCCCAGTACTCCCACACGGTCGCCGAACCAGATCTCGGTGCTGAAAGGCTTCATGAGACCCGTCAGTTCGAGCTTCTGGGCCACGACGGCGCGCTTGGCGGTCCGTCCGCCCTGCAACCGCATGGACACGTTCTGCTCCAGCGGGATCGCTTCCGGCGGCCCCGCCTCCAGGAACTTCGCGAGGCGGGTCTGTGCCGCGTGGTAGCGGTTGGCCATGTCCGAGCGGAACGCGGCCTTGTTCTTGTACATGTTGACGAGTTCCTTGAGCTTGATGTGCTCCTCGTCCCAGCGCTTGCGCAGCTCCTCGAACCGCGCGTTCCGGTCCTCGCGCGCCTTCAGGTAGGTCTCGAAACCGCCGCCGTGCGTCCAGGACGACGCCCCCAGGGCCCCCGGCTCGAGCGTCACGATGCGCGTTGCGGCGTTGGCGAGCAGCTCACGGTCGTGGCTGACGAACAGCACGGATTTCTTCGACTCGCGGAGCTTCGCCTCGAGCCAGCGCTTGCCCGGGACGTCGAGGTAGTTGTCCGGCTCGTCGAGGAGCAGGAACTCGTCAGGACCGGAGAACAGCGCTTCGAGCACCAGCCGCTTCTGCTCGCCGCCCGAGAGCGACGACGCCGCCCGGTACTGCGCCCGGTCGAACGGGACGCCGAGGGCGGCCATCGTGACCTCGTCCCACGTGGTCTCCAGCTCGTAGCCGCCGGCATCGCCCCAGTCCGCGATCGCCTGCGCGTAGCGCATCTGCGTGGGCTCGTCGTCGGCCTCCATCATGGCCAGTTCGGCGTCGTCGATCCTCTTGGCCGCGGCGGCCAGCACCGGTGGCGCGGCCGAGACGAGCAGGTCGCGGACGGTCGTGTCGTCGCGCACCTGGCCGACGAACTGGCGCATGATCCCCATGGTCCCCGAGCGGCTCACCGCCCCCTCATCGGGTGCGAGGTCCCCGGCGATGATGCGCAGCAGGGTGGTCTTCCCTGTGCCGTTGGGTCCGATCAGCGCCGTCTTGTGGCCGTCGCCGACCTTGAACGCAACGCCGTTGAGCAGCTGCCTGCCGTCGGAGAGGAAGTAATCGATGCCGGATACGTCGAGATGAGCCACGCATCCAGTGTTTCATCCACGGACAAACCCGCCGACGGACCGGCGGGACCGGTCAGTCCTGCTGGTCGCCCGGCATCATGCGGTAGCCCACCCCGCGCACCGTGCGGATGAAACGGGGGTTGCTGATGTCCTCTCCGAGCTTCTTGCGGAGGTTGCGGATGTGCACCTCGACGAGATGGTGGTCCTGGCTCCAGCCGTCCCCCCATACCCGGTTCAGCAGCGCCTCGCGCGTCCACACCCGTTGGGCGCCCGTCAGGAGTGTCTCCAGCAGGTCGAACTCGATGCGGGTCAGTGCGAGCTCCTGGCCGGCCAGCGTGACCACGCGACCCTCGACGTCCATGACCAGGCCGTTGTGCCGCAGCAGTGCGTTGCCGCCGGGCTCCGGCGGCTGGACGGCGCCGGTGCCGGCACCGGTACGGGGACGGCGGAACATCGCCGACACGCGTGCGGAGAGCTCCCTGGGGCTGAAGGGCTTGCCGATGAAGTCGTCCGCGCCGATCTCGAGGCCGATCAGGCGGTCGATCTCGTCCTGCCGTGCCGTCACCATCACGATGTACGCATCGCTGACGGCGCGGCACTGCCGGCACACCTCGACGCCGTCGAGATCGGGCAGGTTGAGGTCGAGGGTGACCAGGTCGGGCCGGTGTTCCTTCAACGCCGCCAGGCCCTCCAGGCCCGACGAGGCCTCGACGATCGTGAAGCCGTTCATGCGCAGCGTCGTGGCGAGCAGTTCGCGGATGTCCGGATCGTCCTCGACGATCAGCGCCGTGCGGTGGGACGGAGGAACGGACATGAAACAAGGGTTTCATACATCGGTGTCCGTTGGCGCCCCGGGCACGGACTTGTCTTGATCGGATCTTGAGAAACGCCCGCACCGCACCCGTAGACTGCCCGGATGCTACCGACTCTTCTCAGCACCGTGCAGGTCGACGGCCTGACCGTCCGCGTGCTCACGACGCCGGGGCCCGACACCTCCGACCGGAGCCCGTACGTCCTCGTCCACGGACTGGGCATGACGCATCGCTACCTCGACCGCCTCCGTGCCGAACTCGCCGCGGACGCCGTCGTGCACTCGATCGACCTGCCCGGGTACGGACCGGACCCGCAGCCGCGGAGGGAGCTCGGCGTCGAGGACCACGCCGCGCTCATCGGCGAGGCGCTCGCCGCCCTGGGCATCTCCTCCTGCACGCTCGTGGGCCATTCCATGGGCGTGCAATTCGTCACAGCGGTCGCCCTGCAGTTCCCGGCCCTCGCCGAACGGATCGTCCTCATCGGACCTGTCGTGGACAGGCACCGCCGGACCGTCCTGCAGCAGGCGGCGTCCCTCGGACACGACACGTTCCGCGAAAGCCCGTCGGCGAATTTCACGGTCTACACCGACTACTTCCGCACGGGCATGCGCTGGTACCTGCGCCAGCTGCTGCCCATGATGGAGTACCCCCTGGAGCGCGCCGTCGAGCGGGTCCAGTGCCCCGTCCTGGTGGTGCGGGGTGCGCGGGATCCGGTGGCGCGGCGCCGCTGGTGCAGGGAGCTGGCGGAGCGGGCGCGGTTCGGTTCCTTCCTCGAGATCGAGGGTCAGCCGCACGTCGTGCAGCACTCCGCGGCCCGCGCCGTCGCGGACGGGATCATCGCGTTCCGCAAGGTCCCCGTTCCCGCCGGCGTGCCCTCCTTGCCCGAAGCTTCGGCCTGGGCGACGGGAAAACTTGAAGATTGAAGCGCATAGTAGACATATTGCGGTTGGTCCCGTCCCCCCTGTAGTTGCGACCGGCCGCAAAGACACGACACCCGGCCGGCGCTGGCAGCAGCACCGGCCGGGTGTTCCAGAACCTCTGAAGGAACATCGCATGCCTGACTTGGAAGAGTGGTCGACCAGCCGCCTGCTCACCACCGCCGCCCGTCTCGTGGACCACGCGTGGAACGAAAGGCTGCTCGACATCGGGATCACCCATGCCGGCTACACCACCCTCGGCGTACTCTCCCGCCAGGGCACCATGACCGGGGCCAAGCTGGCCCTCGCAGTCCACGTGCAGGCACAGACGATCGGCAAGACCATCGAGAAGCTCGAGCGGCAGGGGTTCATCTCCCGCATCCGCGACAGCATCGACCGTCGCAGCCAGCGCATCACCATCACCCCGGCCGGCGTCGAAGCGCTCGCCAAGGCGGAGGACATCGAACGCACGCTGATGGTGGGCGAAGGCCTGGAGTCCTTCGAGCTGCGCAGCCTGCTCCGCGGCATCGTCGGAGAGCTCGCCCCCCAGCGCCAGAGGCCCGCGGCCGCGATCGTCTGAGCCCCGGGCTCGCGTGAATCTCCTGAACGGCCGTCCCCCGGGCGGCCGTTCTTCCGTGTGCCGGTTCCCGGCCCGTTCTCGGACCTGTTTGCTAGACAAGCTAACTATGCCCCGTAAGATGACCGGGTGAACGCCGAACAACAGAACGCTGCAGCTGTGGCCGAACTGCAGGACCTCATGCTCACCAACGAGAACGTGGACCAGTTCCTGGAAGACCTGGCGAGCCTTTCCGCACGGATCCTCGGTGGATCCGTGGAGGTGCAGTGCGGCGTCACGTACCGCCACCGGAGCCTCGCGACCACTGTCGCGTGCAGCAGTGACGAGGCGAGGGCCCTGGACGAGATCCAGTACGGCTTCGGCGACGGGCCGTGCCTGCATGCGATCAGCACGGGCTCCACCGTGATCGTCGACGACGTCCGCACGGACGGCCGGTGGCCCGAATACTTCGAGGCCGTCGCCGGTCACGAGTACTTCGCCATGATGGGCGTCCCCCTCGTGCTCGGACCCGAGGGCGGCGCTGCGCTGAACTTCTACGCCGCGAGCCCCAGCACCTTCACGAGCAGCGCGCAGGCCCTCGCGGAGGGCTTCGCCACGCAGGCGGCGAAGGCACTGCAGATGGTCCTCCGCGTGTCGCAGCACGCCAACACCTCGTCGAACCTCCTGGCCGCGATGGAGTCGAGGACCACCATCGACATCGCGATCGGGATCATCATGGGCCAGAACCGCTGCACGCAGGCCGAGGCGTACACGATGCTGAGCCGGGCCTCGAACGCCCAGAACGTGAAGGTCCGCGAGATCGCGCAGCGCATCGTCAGTGGGATCACCACCGCACCGGCGGAGACGCACTTCTCGAACTAGCAGGACGGGGTCCGGTTCCCGCGGGTCGCGGTCAGGGCCTGAGGGCCCCGGCCAGTTCCGATGCGGCCAGCTCGGCGAGGTCGTTGAAGCTGTACAGGTGCAGTCCCTCGTATCCGGCGCCGTGCAGCGCATCCACCAGCGGTGCCGGATCGTAGGAGGCCGACGAGAGCAACTGCCTCACCACGGACCCCGCGTCGGCACCGCCGGCAGAGCGCTTCAGGAATCCGAGGGACTGGCCCACTCCGATCCGGCCGGCGAGGCGGAGCAGCCGGGAGATCCTCACGGGACCCGGGATGCCCGCCCAGACGGGCAGGGTGATGCCGTCGAGCCGCAGCCTCGAGGGGAAGGCCCGGAGGATGTCCGGGGAGAAGCAGAGCTGGGTGACGCACCAGGAGGCCAGCTCCTGCTTGGCCGCCAGCGTCCTCGCCAGCTCCTCCTCCGCCGTTCCCGGGTGCCCCTCCGGATATACGGCGATGCCCATGCGGAGCACCCCCCCGGACAGCTCTGCGATGTCCTCCATGAGTGCGCCGCTCCAGGCGTAGGGTCCGGCCGCGTCCGCTGCGTCGCCTCCGACCACGAACACATCCGTGATCCCCGCATCGGTGCACTGCGCCACGTACCCGGCCAGCTCGGCCCGGCCGGTCACCGACCGGGCCGCCAGGTGCGGAACGGCCGTGTACCCGGCGCGGGCCAGGTCCACCGCCACGCCCACGGCCTGGCGTGGGCCATGGTGCGGGAGGCAGGTGACGGTCACGACGGCGGGCGCGGGCACATGCGCGCGGAGCCGCTCCACCAGGCCATCCCCCGGGATCACTTCTATCCTGACCGGCAGCTCAGCCACGCGCCGTCAGCACTCCACCACGTTCAGGGCGAGCCCGCCGCGCGCGGTCTCCTTGTACTTGTCCATCATGTCCGCTCCGGTGTCCCGCATGGTCTTGATGGCGACGTCGAGCGAGACGTGGTGCTGGCCGTCACCGCGCACGGCCATGCGTGCCGCGGTGATGGCCTTCATCGCGCCGACGGCGTTCCGCTCGATGCAGGGGATCTGGACGAGCCCACCCACGGGGTCGCAGGTCAGCCCGAGGTTGTGTTCGATCCCGATCTCCGCGGCGTTCTCGACCTGCTCCGCGGTCCCGCCCAGGACCTCGGCCAGCGCTCCGGCGGCCATGGCGCAGGCGGAGCCCACCTCCCCCTGGCAGCCCACCTCGGCCCCGGAGATCGACGCGTTCTTCTTGAAGAGCGAGCCGATCGCCGTGGCGGCGAGCAGGAACCGGACGACGCCGTCGTCGTCGGCGCCCGGGACGAAGTCCACGTAGTACTTCAGGACCGCGGGGATGATGCCCGCAGCCCCGTTGGTCGGCGCGGTCACCACGCGCCCGCCCGCTGCGTTCTCCTCGTTCACGGCCAGGGCGAAGAGGGTGACCCACTCCATCGTGCCGAGGCGGTCGTCCGGGTCGTCGGCCTTCTCCAGCAGCTGCCGCTGCCGTTCCGCCCGGCGCCGGACCTTCAGCCCGCCGGGCAGGATCCCGCCCGTCGTCGTCCCGCGCCGGATGGTGTCCTGCATGACGCCCCAGATCTCGAGCAGCCCCGCGCGCACCTCGTCCTCGGTGCGCCAGGACAGTTCGTTGGCCAGGACGACGTCGGAGAAGGACCACCCTGTGGTCCGGCAGATATCCAGCAACTGGTCGGCGGTGCCGAAGGGGTGGGACACCGGTACGGGCTTGACGGCCGCCGTCTCCGAGCCGATCTGGTCCTCGTCGAGCACGAATCCACCACCGACCGAGAAGTATTCCCTTGTCCGAATGACTTCCCCCGCGGCGGAATATGCCGAGAAGCGCATACCATTGGTGTGGTAGTCGAGGCGCTTCCGGCGGTGCAGGACCACGTCCGTCTCGGGCTGGAAGGGAATCGGGTGCCCACCTGCGAGGTTCAGCGACCCGACCTCGCCGATGCGGGTGATGCGGGCGTCCGCGGACGTCGGATCGACCAGGTGCGGCTGCTCTCCCTCGAGCCCGAGCAGCACGGCCTTGACCGTGCCGTGCCCGTGACCGGTGGACCCCAGCGATCCGAAGAGGTCCACCTGCACGCGCTGCACGTCGGCCAGCAGGCTCCCGGTGCGCAGCACTTCCGTGAAGAGGTAGGCCGCCGTCATCGGTCCGCCCGTGTGGGAGCTCGAGGGCCCGATGCCGATCTTGAACAGGTCGAAGGCGCTGATCGTCACTGGGACATCCCGGCGGGCTTCGCGCGCTTGTAGAACGGCGTGGCGATCACCGTGAACGGTTCGGGTCGTCCGCGGAGGTCCACCTGGACCTCGGTGCCGACGGCGGCGAACGCCGCCTCGACGTAGGCGAGTGCCACCGGGTAGCCCAGGGTGGGGCTCGGCAGGCCGGACGTCACGGTGCCGACGGTCCTGCCGTCGGCGACGACGTCGTACCCGGCGCGTGCGGACCGTCGTCCGACGGCCCGGAGACCGACCAGGCGCCGCACCGGCTCGACGGCCTTCAGCGGCTCGAGCACGGAGCGTCCCACGAAGTCCTCGGCCTTCCTGGTGCTGACCACGGGCCCGAGGCCGGCCTCGAAGGGGTCGGTGTCGAGGCCGAGCTCATGCCCGTACAGGGGCATCCCGGCCTCGAGCCGCAGCGAGTCGCGCGCTGCGAGACCACAGGGCAGCAGCCCGTGCGGGCCCCCGGCCTGCAGGGCGGCGTCCCAGAGGCGCACCGCCAGGTTGCTGCCGATGAAGATCTCGAAGCCGTCCTCACCGGTGTAGCCCGTCCGGGCGAGCAGCACGGGAAGACCGGCGAGCTCGAGCTCCACCGCGGCGTAGTACTTCAGCTCCCGGATGATGCCGGCGTCCTCCGGGCGCGCGAGGTCGAGGAGGACGGCTTCGGCCGTCGGTCCCTGCACCGCGACGAGGGCAGTGGCTTCCGACTGGTCCTCCACGGCGACGTCGAAGCCCTTGGCACGGAGGCGCAGTTCCTCGGCGACGGCGGGCGCGTTGGAGGCGTTGGGCACCACGAGGAAGGAGTCCTCGGCGAGGCGGTACGTGATGAGGTCGTCGATCACGCCGCCCTCGGCGTTGCAGATCAGCGAGTACTTGGCCTTGCCCACGGTGAGAACCGCGAGGTCGCTGACCAGGGCGTAGTTCAGGAACTGCGCTGCCTGCGGTCCGCTCACGAGGACCTCGCCCATGTGTGACAGGTCGAAGAGGCCCGCGGCGTTCCGGACGGTGTGGTGTTCCTCCAGCTCGCTGCGGTATTTCAGGGGCATCTGCCAGCCGCCGAAGTCCGTGAAGGACGCGCCGTGCGCCTGGTGCTGGGTGTACAGGGCGGTGTGTTTGCTCTGCTCGCTCACGTGGGGGTTCCTAGTCTTCGAAGGCTTCGATGGGCGGGCAGGAGCAGATGAGGTTGCGGTCGCCGTGGGCGCCGTCGATCCTGCGCACCGGCGGGAAGTACTTGTCGGAGCGCAGGGAACGCAGCGGGTACGCCGCGAGCTCGCGGGGGTAGGACTGCGTCCACTCGTCCCGGACGAGGACCTGCGCGGTGTGGGGCGCCTGGCGCAGCGGGCTCTCCTCGATGCTGAACTCACCGGCCGCCACGCGGTCGATCTCGCCCTTGATCGCGATCATCGCCGAGATGAAGCGATCCAGTTCGGCCAGGTCCTCGGATTCCGTCGGCTCGACCATCAGCGTGCCCGCCACGGGGAAGGACAGCGTGGGGGCGTGGAAGCCGTAGTCGATGAGGCGCTTGGCGACGTCCTCCGCGGTGACGCCGGTCGCGGCCGTCAGCGGGCGGAGGTCCAGGATGCATTCGTGCGCGACAAGGCCCTGGACGCCCGTGTAGAGCACGGGGAAGTGCTTTGTCAGGCGCGCGGCGACGTAGTTGGCGGCGAGCAGCGCATGCGCCGTCGCGCTGGTGAGCCCTTCCGCCCCCATGAGCGCGATGTAGGCCCAGGAGATGGGCAGGACACCGGCCGACCCGTACATTGACCCGGAGACGGGCGTGCCGCCCGCGGCATCCGGTCCGCCGTCGGTCGCGATGTCCCGGTTGGCGTCCCCGGGCAGGAACGGGGCGAGGTGCGCGGCCACGGCCACGGGACCGACGCCGGGTCCCCCGCCGCCGTGCGGGATGCAGAAGGTCTTGTGCAGGTTCAGGTGGGAGACGTCGCCGCCGAACTCGCCAGGCTGCGCGAGGCCCACGAGGGCGTTGAGGTTGGCGCCGTCGATGTAGACCTGGCCGCCGGCGTCGTGCACCTTCTCGCAGACCCAGCGGACGTCCTCCTCGAACACGCCGTGCGTCGAGGGGTAGGTGATCATGATGGCGGAGAGGTTCTCCGCGTGCTGCTCGATCTTGGCGAGCAGGTCGTCGTGGTCGATGTTGCCGTTCGCGGCGGTACCGACCACCACGACCTTCATCCCGGCGAGGACCGCGGAGGCCGCGTTCGTGCCGTGCGCGGAGGACGGGATCAGGCAGACGGTACGGTTCTCGTCGCCCCGCGAGCGGTGGTAGCCGCGGATGGCGAGCAGGCCCGCCAGCTCGCCCTGGGACCCGGCGTTGGGCTGCAGGGACACGCGGGCGTAGCCGGTGATTTCGGCGAGGCGCTCCTCGAGGTCCGTGATCAGCTCGCGCCAGCCCTCGGTCTGGTGCTTGGGGGCGAAGGGGTGGATCGAGGCGAACTCGGGCCAGGAGATGGATTCCATCTCGACGGTCGCGTTGAGCTTCATGGTGCAGGAGCCCAGCGGGATCATGGTGCGGTCCAGCGCGAGGTCCTTGTCCGAGAGCCTGCGCAGGTAGCGGAGCATCGCTGTCTCCGAGCGGTGCAGCGAGAAGACCGGGTGCGTCAGGAAATCGGACGTCCGGTGCAGGTCCGCGGGGATCCTGTCCCGGCCGGCCGCGGATCCTCCGGTGGTGCCGCCGAAGACCGCCGCGACAGCGGCGATGTGCTCGGGAGTCGTCGTCTCGTCGCAGGAGATGCCGAGGTGGTCGGCGTCGACGCGGCGGAGGTTGTAGCCCTGCGCCTCGGCCTTGTCGGCGTACTCGGCGGCCTTGCCCGGCACGCGGACCAGGAGGGTGTCGAAGAACGCCTCGTGCACGACGGCGGCATCGGAGCCCTCGAGGGCGGCGGCCAGGGCGACGGCGCGCTGGTGGGTGGTGCGCGCGATCGCCGTCAGCCCCTCGGGACCGTGGTACACGGCGTACATGGAGGCGACGATCGCCAGCAGCGCCTGTGCGGTGCAGATGTTGCTCGTGGCCTTCTCGCGGCGGATGTGCTGCTCGCGGGTCTGCAGTGCCAGGCGGTAGGCGGGTGCGCCGTCGGCATCCTTGGAGACACCCACGAGGCGGCCCGGCAGCATACGCTCGAGGCCCTTGCGCACCGCCATGTATGCCGCGTGGGGGCCACCGAAGAAGAGGGGCACGCCGAAACGCTGGGCGGAGCCGACGGCGATGTCCGCGCCCTGCTCGCCCGGAGCCGTGATGAGCGTCAGGGACAGGAGATCGGCGGCGACCGTGACGAGTGCACCGCGCTCCTTGGCCGCGCTGATGACGGCTGCGTGGTTGCGCAGCGCGCCCGAGGCGCCGGGCTGCTGCAGGACGACGCCGTTGATGTCGCCGTCGGGCAGGCCGGCCGAGAGATCGGCGATCTCGACGTCGAACCCGAGCGCCTCGGCGCGGCCGCGCACGACGGCGACCGTCTGCGGGAGGGCGTCGGCGTCGATCACAGTGCGGCCCTTGTTCTTGCCGGAGCGGCGCATCAGGAGGACGGCCTCGGCGACGGCGGAGGCTTCGTCGAGCAGCGAGGCGTTCGCGATGTCGAGGGCGGTGAGGTCCTGCACCATCGTCTGGAAGTTCAGGAGGGCCTCGAGCCGGCCCTGGGAGATCTCCGGCTGGTAGGGCGTGTAGGCCGTGTACCAGGCGGGCGACTCCAGCACGTTGCGGCGGATCACCGGCGGCGTGACGGTGTCGAAGTAGCCCTGGCCGATCATCTGGACGGCGGTCCGGTTGCGGCCCGCGATGCGCCGGAGCTGCGCCAGCACCTCGGTCTCGCTGAGGGCCGCCGGCAGGTCCAGCGCACGGTCCAGGCGGATGCTGGCGGGAACCGCCATGTCCACGAGCTTCTCCAGGCTCGGGTAGCCGAGGACCTCGAGCATGCGGGCAGCGTCGGGGGTACGCGGGCCGATGTGGCGGTCGGCGAAGGTGGATGCGGCGCCGGATGCGGCATCCTGTGCGGTGCCGGGTCGGGAGTCGAGCGAGGCGGTCATGGGGAACTCCGTACGTCAGAAGGAAGCGCGGTGGCGCGTGCCTGGTCGGGTTCCTCCCCGCTCTGTGTGGGACCTGAGAGTTTCCGCAGGGCTCCGCGCCTGCTTGCACCGTCGGTGAGCGCCGGGCGTGCCCGATGCTGCTTTCCAGAGTTGCCTATCCGCAGCGGTACTGGGCCTGAGAGATTCCTGGGGAGGATTTGCTCCTACGGCGCCTGCCGGTTTTGTGTCGACGGCAGGACTCTCCCGCTGCAGATCAGTGGCATATTCAGTTGGGGTGTGCGGCCTGTGAGCCGCCACACAGCTTACCGCGCCGGGCGGATCGGAGGCAAAGATAGCCGTGCCCGAGGCGGGACGATAGCGCCTGCACCGGCACCGGGGAAGGGTTGCGGAAACCTCTCACGGGGTCCTGTCGCGCGCGGGACAGCGGGACTACCGTGGAGCCACACGCCTCTCGAGCACCTGGAGTCTCAATGCCGATTCCCCGCCTCCGCTCGGCCGCCGCCGCCCTGGCGCTGGTAGCTGCCGTCATGGTGCCCGCGCCTGCAAGCGCGGCGGGTGCGTCCTACGTCGCCCTCGGCGACTCCTACTCCTCGGGCACGGGAACGCGCTCGTACCTCGCGGACGGGACCTCCTGCCAACGCTCCGTCTACGCGTATCCCTCGCTCATCGCGAGCGCCAAGGGCTACGCCCTCAACTTCCGCGCCTGCTCGGGGGCGACGGTCCCCGACGTCGTCGCGACGCAGCTCGGCGCCCTGTCCCCCACGACGTCCTACGTCTCGCTGAGCGTCGGCGGGAATGACGCCTCCTTCGTGCCCGTCCTCACGGAGTGCGCGAAGCCGGCCTGGATGAGCAACTGCAACGCGGCCATCGACCGCTCCCAGGCCTTCATCGTCAACCAGCTGCCGGCCAGCCTCGCGTCGCTGTACGCGCAGATCCGGGCGCGTGCGCCGCAGGCCTCCGTGACGATCGCCGGGTACCCGCGGCTCTTCAACGGGGAGGACTGCAATGCGGGCACCTGGTTCTCGCCCACCGAGGAAGCGCGGCTGAACGCGACCGCGGACCTCCTCAATCGCACGACGGCGACGGCGGCAGCCGCTGCCGGCTTCACCTTCGGCAACCCCACCGTCCCCTTCGTGGGACATGCGGTGTGCGACAACGTCGAATGGCTCAACGGGCTCTCGAGTCCGACGTCGGAGTCCTACCATCCCAACAGGACCGGGCACGCCTCGGGATACGTGCCGCTGCTCAGCCCGACCCTCACCGGAAGCCTCGTCAGTGTCACGCAGGCGACCGTGCAGTCCGCCGAGCTGTCCGCTCCCGCGCTCACGCAGCAGCAACAGGGCTACGCGGCGGAGGACGCGAGGATCACACCGAAGAAATTCGTCGCGCCGGACCTGAAGAGCCCGGCGGCGCGGGCCGCAGCGGCGCGGGCGGGCGTCGACCTCACCGACCCCGCGAGCATCGATCGCGCCGACCGCGCTGCGGAGGTCCGGCAGAACTGCGGACGGCGGGGGTAGTCCGACGGCGGATGGACCACATTCATACCTTTGCATGGAATAACCCCGACGGCGGGTCGGTTCTCCTAGCAGGCCCGACGCGGGTCGGAACACCAAGCACGGGAGCGACACCATGGCACGCGAACTGGAACTCGGACTCGACACCTTCGGTGATGTCACGCGCGGGCAGGACGGCAATCCCGTCCCCTACCCGCAGGTCATCCGCAATGTGATCGCCGAGGCCGTCCTCGCCGACGAGGTCGGGGTCGACTTCATCGGCGTCGGTGAGCACCACCGGGACGATTTCGCCGTCTCCGCACCCGAGACCGTCCTCGCCGCCATCGCAGGGCAGACGAAACGCATCCGCCTCGGCTCGGCCGTGACCGTCCTCAGCTCGGACGACCCGGTGCGCGTGTACCAGCGGTTCGCCACACTCGACGCCGCCTCCAACGGCCGCGCCGAGGTCATCCTGGGCCGCGGGTCCTTCACGGAATCCTTCCCGCTCTTCGGCTACGACCTCTCCGACTACGAGCGCCTCTTCGAGGAGAAGCTCGACCTCTTCTCCGAGCTGATCAAGGAGGGCCCGGTCACCTGGTCCGGTACCACCCGCCCCGGCCTGGACAACCACGAGGTGTACCCCAAGACCGAGGGCGGCCGCCTGAAGACCTGGATCGGCGTCGGCGGCAGTCCCGAATCCGTGGTGCGGGCCGCCCGCTACGGCATGCCCCTCATGCTCGCGATCATCGGCGGCGACCCTGCGCGCTTCGCCCCCTACGTGGACCTGTACCACCGGGCGCTGACGCAGCTCGGCCAGCCCCCGCTGCCCATCGGCGTCCACTCTCCCGGCTACATCGCCGACTCCGACGAGCAGGCCCGCGAGGAGCTGTGGCCGGACAACCGGATCATGCGCGACCGCATCGGCCGCGAGCGCGGCTGGGGCCCGACGACGCGCGCCGAGTTCGACCAGGAGGCGGACTTCGGCTCCCTCTACGTCGGATCCCCGGAGACGGTCGCGCGGAAGATCGCGGCGACGGCGCAGACCCTCGGGATCGACCGCTTCGACATGAAGTACAGCGCCGGCCCCCTGCCGCACGAGAAGCTCCTGCACAGCATCGAGCTCTACGGCACGAAGGTCATCCCGATGGTCCGGGAGATGCTCGCCTAGGGTTTCCCCATGACGACGACATCACCTCTTCTCGAGCAAGGCTCTGCGCTCCAGCAGGTCGCCACCGGCGCTGTCTGGGCGGAAGGACCGGTATGGCTGCCGCAGCGCCGCTGTGTCCGCTTCAGTGACATCCACAGCGACCGGATCGTCGAATTCAGTGAGGAAACGGGGGACCTTACGGTCTTCGACGACGATGCCGAGTTCACTAACGGACGTACCCTCGACCTCGACGGGAACGTCGTCGAGTGCTCCCACGGCCGCCGCGCCCTTCAGCGTGACAACGCTGTGCGGCCGGGGGCGGGCCCGGCGCCGCACACGCTGGTCGACCGGTTCGGTGACGTACGGCTGAACTCACCCAACGACGTCGTCGTGAAGTCCGACGGCACCATCTGGTTCAGCGACCCGTCGTACGGGATCATGCGTCCCGAGGAAGGGCACGCAGGCGAGGAGGAGTACGGGGACCGGTACGTGTTCCGTTTCGATCCGGGCGACGGCTCGATCCTGCCCGTGGTGATGGATGTCGAAGCCCCCAACGGGCTCGCGTTCTCCCCGGACGAGAAAACCCTCTACGTCACGGACTCCTCACTGTCCCCGGCGAGCGGCGAGATGGACCCCGACCGGCCGGTGGGGCACGCGATCCACGCCTACGACGTCTATGGAGGCCGGCATGCCAAGAACGGCAGGGTCTTCACGGAGGTCTCGCCCGGGTTGCCGGACGGGATCCGCGTCGACGAGCACGGCAACGTCTGGAGCTCGAGCCTGGATGCCGTCCAGGTCTTCGCGCCCTCCGGGGAGCGGATCCTGCGCATCGCGGTGCCGGAGAAGATCGGCAACCTGTGCTTCGGCGGCGACGACGGCCGCACCCTCTACATCGCCGCCACTTCCAGCCTCTACCGCATCCGCACCACCACCCGGGACGCCACCTCCGTGGCGCGCGGAGCAGCCGCTGCCTAGGAGTCGGCGTACCCACCGCCCATCGCAGTGACGGAACGGGCCGAGCAGCCTTCGCTCTTTCTTCGGTTTTCTTTCGCCCTTCGGCTACGGCGCCATTGAGCGGCGCCGACCAGACTGGAGGTCAGGAGCAAGCACTCCGTGATCTTCCTGCCGGCCCCGGACCGTCCACCGGGGCCGGCAGGCAGCTTCCACCGCCGCATTCCGCCGGACGGGATCGGATCAGCAGGAATTACCGGCAGCACAAGGAGCAGGCGTGACGACGATCGGCCTTCCCTCCGGATCTCCGGGCGTACGTCAGCAGGGTCAGACCGCAACCGACAGGACCGATGTGCAGCTTCCCGTGCTCGACCCACGGATCCTCGATGACCTGGGGACGGAGCTCTCCAGCCAGGAGTGCGCGGTCCGGTTCGCCGAGCTGTTCGGGGAGATGCTTCCGCAGCGGATCCGCTTGATCGAGGCCGCCTTGGCCGCGCACGACGCCGACGCCGCCGTCGTCGCACTCCTCAGCCTCAAGGCGAGCGCCTCGATGGTGGGAGCGCTCCGGCTCGTGGAGGCCTCCTCCTCAGCCCTGGAACTCCTCGATGAGCCCTCGGAACACCCCGCGCTCGCCCTGCGGCTGCAGCGCCTCGGAACGGAATTTCAGTCCGCGCTGGGCGGCATCATCCGGTAGCCGACACCGCGCACGGTGCGGATGAACCGCGGCGCCTTCGTGTCCTCGTTCAGCTTTTTCCGCAGGTTCCGGATGTGCACCTCGACGAGGTGCTGGTCGTTGACCCAGCCGTCACCCCAGATGCGGGCGAGCAGGGTCTCCCGCTGCCAGACCCGGCGCGGGCCGGACACGAGCGTGGCCAGGAGGTCGAACTCGATCCGGGTCAGCGGGAGCTCGACGCCGTCGAGCATCGCGATCCGGCCCTCGGTATCGATGCTGATCGGCCCATGGGTCAGCAGCCCCTCCACCTGTTCCGGCGGGGCCACCGTCGTCGTGGGTGCCACCTGCGGCGCTTCTACCGCCTCAGCTCCGGCCACCAGTAGAGGCTGCGACACGCTGCGGACGGTACTCCGCGGACGGCGGAACATCGCGTTCACGCGCGCACCGACCTCACGCGGGCTGAAGGGCTTGACCACGAAGTCATCGGCGCCGATCTCGAGGCCGATCAACCGGTCGATCTCGTCCTGCCGCGCCGTGATCATGATGACGTAGGCATCGGTCAGCGGCCGGATCTGACGGCAGACCTCCACTCCGTCGATGTCCGGGAGGTTGAGATCGAGGGTCACGAGGTCGGGCTGGCGTTCCCGCACGAGCGCGACGCCCTGCCGTCCGTTCTCGGCCTCGAGAGTGGTGAAGCCGTTCATGCCCAGTGTCATGACCAGCAACTGCCGCACGTCGGCGTCATCTTCGATGACGAGTGCAACACGCGAATCGGGGTCGGATGTCATGGCTCCCACACTGCCAGATGATGGAGCAACGACCCGGGAGCGTCGCGGCCGTTCTCCCGATTTTCTGGCCGGGCCGCCACCGGGTGGCCCTCCCGGCGGCCGGCCCAACGGGCTGATGCTGTCACACCTGCCGGCCCGGTGGACTTCCTGGCGGGAAGCGGGGTCTCCGACCGCGTGGGTGCTGCATGGGCCACAGGATCCGCCCCGGGACGGTAACTAGCCCAGGTGGACCGCCTCGTCCGATGTCGTGAATTCGTCCCGCGCGACGTCGACCAGGAACCACGAGATGGGCGATGCGAGTGCGAGGGCCGCCGCGGCGGCCACGAACACCACGGAGTACCCGTCCACCAGCGACTGCAGTCCACCTGCCGAGCCCTCGGGCGTGCCGGTTGCAGCGGCCGCCGCGTAGAGCGCGGTGAAGACCGCCGTCCCGATGGATCCGCCGATCTGCTGGGTCGCGGAGACGGCAGCGCTGGCGACACCGGAATCACGGGGTGCGATGCCGAGGAGTGCGACGTTCTGCAGCGGCACGAAGATGAGCGCAAGGCCCATGCCGAGCAGGATCTGCGCGGGCAGCACCTCGAGGGCGTAGGAACCGCCGGTGATGCGGCTGAGCAGCAGCAGGCCCGCCGCGGCGACCAGCGGGCCGACCGTCATGAGGATGCGGGGGCCCACCGTCGGCAGGAGGCGCGTGACGACGCCGGCGGACACCATGATCGCCGCCGTCATGGGCAGGGACGCGAGCCCGGAGACCAGCGGGCTCATGCCGAGGACGATCTGGAAGTACAGCGTCAGGTAGAGCAGCGCGCCGAGCAGCGCGGCACCCACCGCGATGGAGGTCAGGTACGCGCCGGCCCGCACGCGGTCGGTGATGATGCGCAGCGGCAGCAGGGGATGCGCCGAGCGCGCCTCGACGAGGAGGAACAGGGCCAGCAGCACCACGCCGACGGCCAGGAAGCCCAGGGTGTCGGCCCGTCCCCAGCCGGCTTCGGCACGCGAGAACCCGTACACCACGGAGGCGAGGCCGAGGCTCACGAGCAGGGCTCCGGGGACGTCGTAGCGGGTGCTTCCCTCGGCGCGGCTCTCGCGGAGCACGCGGAGCCCGACGGCGATGGCCACGACGGCGATGGGCACGTTCACGAGGAGGCACCAGTGCCAGCTGAAGTACTCGGTCAGGACGCCGCCCAGCAGGAGGCCGATGGCCGCTCCGCCGCCGGCGATCGTGCCGTACACCGCGAAGGCCCGCACGCGGTCCTTGCCGCCGGGGAACGTGACCGAGAGGATGGCGAGCGCGGCCGGCGCCAGCAGTGCGGCGAACACGCCCTGGAGCCCGCGGGCCAGCAGGAGCACGTCCCCCGACGCCGCGAGTCCGCCGATGCCCGAGGCGAGGGCGAAGCCGCCCATGCCGACGAGGAAGGAGCGCTTCCGGCCCCAGAAGTCGGCGATGCGCCCGCCGAGGAGGAGGAGCGCGCCGAAGGTCAGGGCGTAGAGCGTGACGACCCAGCTGCGGTCGCTGTCGGACATGCCGAGCTCGGCCTGGGCCTGGGGCAGGGCGATGTTCACGATGGTCCCGTCGAGCACGACGGTGAGCTGTGCCAGCGCGACGATGGCCAGCACGAGCCAGCGGTTCGCGGGGGCCTTCGCCGGGGTGTCGTCCACGGTAGGCGCGGCGGAAGGACCCGAAGGGTGGGTGGTCATGGTGCTCCTCAGAAATGGTGTCGTTCCGAGGGTAGGGGCGGGTGCGCGGCAAAGTCAAACGAACTAGTTCGTTTGGGTATACTCGTGGAATGCCCTCGACGACGGACGTACGTTCCCGCATCCTCCTGGCCGCCCGGGGCGAATTCGCCGCCTACGGGCTCGCGGGAGCGCGCATCGACCGGATCGCGAAGGCGGCCAGTGCCAGCAAGGAGCGCCTCTACGCGCACTTCACCGACAAGGCCGCCCTGTTCCAGGCCGTGCTCGACGTGAACGCGGCCGAGTTCCACGCCGCCGTGGCCCTCGATCCCGCCGACGTACCGGCCTTCGTGGGCCGCCTCTTCGATCACACGCATGAACACCCCGACATCCTTCGGATGCTCACCTGGGCCCGGCTCGAGGGTGTCGACTACGACCTGCCCGGCATGGGAGCCCGGCCCGACGTCAAGCTGGACGCCCTCCGGAAGGCGCAGGACCTGGGCCACGTCGACCGGTCGTGGGCGCCGGAGGAACTCCTACCGATCCTCTTCAGCATCGCGCAGGCATGGGTCCAGGCACCCCTGGTCGCCCATGAGAACGCGGCCGATACGCCGCTGTCCGCCCATCGCGCCTCGGCCGTCGAGGCCGCCCGGCGCGTCCTGCAGCCGAAGGACTGAGGCGGCGTCGTTCCCGCCGTCGGGATGATCCGTCGTCCTGGCGGGACGATGACCGGGCGGGTCAGGGCATCGGGTCAGGACTCGAAGAGCCGCGCCCCGACGTAGCTTCCCTCGGCCGCGCCACCGGGAACAGCGAAGATCGCGGACCCCACGTGGCGGGTGTACTCGTTGAGCAGGTCCGACCCCGCCAGACGGGTCTGCACGGGGATGAAGGAGCGCTCGGGGTCGCGCTGGAAGCAGAGGAAGAACAGGCCCGCGTCGAGGCGCCCGAGGTCGTCGTTGCCGTCCACGAAGTTGTAGCCGCGCCGGAGCATGCGGGCACCGCCATTGGTATCGGGGTGCGCCAGCCGAACGTGGGCCTGTTCCGCGATGATGGGTTTCCCGCCGCTGCCGGGCATCGAGAAGTCGGGGGCCGTGAACTCGTCGCCGCCGGACAGGGGTGCGCCCTGGCCCTTGGTCCGGCCGATGGCGCGTTCCTGCTCGGAGAGGCGCGTGCGGTCCCACGGCTCGATGTTCATGCGGATCTTCCGGGACACCAGGTACGAACCGCCTGCCATCCAGGCCTGGTCGTCGCTGCCGGCGACCCACACGTGCTCGTCGACGGCTGCCGGGTCCTCGGCCTTGAGGTTGGCCGTGCCGTCCTTGAAGCCGAAGAGGTTGCGGGGCGTCACCTGGGCGGTGCTGGTGCTCGAGGTGCGGCCGAAGCCGAGCTGCGAGTAGCGCAGGGAAGCCCGTCCGAAGGCGATGCGGGACAGGTTCCGGACGGCATGGACGGCGACCTGCGGATCGTCGGCACAGGCCTGGATACAGAGGTCGCCTCCGCTGATGCGCTCGTCCAGCATGTCCCCCGAGAATCGGGGCAGATCGACCAGGGCACGGGGGCGCCGGGCGGCGATGCCGAACCGGTCGGTGCCGGCGGCTGCCGTGAAGAGCGTCGGGCCGAAGCCGAACGTGATGGTGAGTCCCGTGGGGCCCAGGTCCATCGCCTCGCCCGTGTCCTCGGGCGGCGCCTCGTACGGGCCGGAGTCGGGCGCGAACTGCCCCGCGCTCCCGCCCTGGCTCATGCGGGCAGCGGCGACCGTCCAGTCCCGGAGGAGGCTGATGAGCTCCTCGCGCGGGATGTCGTCCACATCGAACACGGCGAAGTGCAGGCGGTCCTGCGCGGGCGTCGTGATCCCCGCCTGGTGCTCCCCGTAGAACGGGTACGTCAGTGCGGCGGGGTCGGCGGGGACCGCCGAGGCGTCGGTCGCGGAACGCCCTGCAGCGACACCCGCCCCGACTCCCGCGGCGGCACTGACCCCGGCGAGGGACAGCGCCCTGCGGCGTGAGATCCGGAACGCACCTGCTGCCATGGCTGCTAGCCCAGCAGTGCCGCGGTGATCCGCGAGAGTGGTTCGCTGAGGGCGTTGACGCGGTCCGACAGCGCCTTCACGTCCTCGGAGGCCAGGTCGCCGTAGGAGACGTAGGCGATGTCGCGCTGGGCGGCGTCGGGCGCACTCGTGCGGTGCTTGTCGAGTTCCGTCGAGAGGGAGGTGAAATCGGCGTCGAGCGTCGCTGCGAGCTCCGGGTCCCTGGCCTCGAGCAGGCCCCGCACACCATCGGCGAGGACACGGGCGCCCTCGACGTTGCCCTGGAAGTCCCAGAGGTCGGTGCCCGACCAGATCTCCTCCTCGCCGGTGACCTTGCCGTTGGCCACCTCGTCCATCAGCCCGATCGCACCGTTGGCGAGCTGGTCGAGGGACAGTTCGATGCCCTGGATGCTGGAGTGCAGCGTGGTGGTGTCCTCGACGAGCTGGGCCGCGACGGCCTCGCGCTCGGCCTGCGTCAGGGGTACGTACCCGGCATCGGCCGGCGGCCAGAGGTCCTTCTCGATGCGGTGCCAGCCGGTCCACTTCTCGCCCTCGGCGAGGTCCGCCTCGCGGTTGTCCAGCTTCGGATCGAGGTCGCCGAAGCTCTCGGCCACCGGTTCCACGCGCTCGAAGTGCATGCGCGTGGTGGGGTAGAGCCGGCGTGCCTCGTCGTCGTTCCCCGCCACGTAGGCGGCTGCGAAGTCCTTGGTGCCCGTCAGCAGCTGGTCCACCTGGTCCTTGACGTAGGCCTTGTAGTTGGTCAGCGCGGCGTCGATCTGCGCCTGCTCGTCCCCGGTCGGCTCGACGGCGGTCCCCGAGTCCGTCACGGTGAAGGCGGCCCGGCCCACGCCGTCGCCCACCATGCCGGGCTTGCAGACGGTGTAGTAGGAACCCGGGGTGGCGTTGACGACGAGGTCGCGGCTGATGCCCGGGCCGATGTTCTCGACCTCGGAGACGATGCGCAGCCCGTCCTCCGCCAGGAGGTAGAACTCCGTGACCTGGTCCCCCGAGTTCGTGATGGTGAAGGTCAGCGGACCGCTCTCCGCGGTGACGGCCGAGACGGAGCAGTCCTCCGCTGTGCTCGTGACGCTCAGTTCGCCCGTCCCGCCGGCAGCCGTTCCGGCGGGGGCGTTCGGCGTGCAGGCGGTCACGAAGAGGATGCCGCAGGCAGCGACGATGGCGGCCGGTTGCGGAAGGCGTGCGGTGATCAATGGGCTCCTTGGGGAACGGGGTGCTGTGCAGCGGCAGGAGCGGGCGTCCGCCGCATGCTCCGCCGGATGAACAGGGTCATGGTGGGAAGGAGGTAGAGCAGCCAGGCGATGCCCTCGAACCAGGTGGTGGCGGGCGAGAAGTTCACGGTGCCCTTGAGGAGCGTGCCGTACCAGCTCGACGGAGGGACTGCCGCACTGACGTCGAACAGAAGACTGTTGAGACCGGGCAGGATGCCCGCTTCCTGGAGGTCGTGGACGCCGTAGGACAGCACTCCGGCCGCCACGACGATCAGCATGCCGCCGGTCCAGGTGAAGAACTTCGAGAGGTTGATGCTGAGCATGCCCCGGTAGAACAGCCAGCCGAGCACGACGGCGGAGGCGAGTCCCAGCGAGGCTCCGAGGATCGGCTGCGTGGTCTGGCCCGTGGCCTGGACGGCGGACCAGATGAACAGGGCGGTCTCCAGTCCTTCACGCCCGACGGCGAGGAATGCGACGACGACGAGGCCCTTGCCTCCGGCAGCCAGGTGGCGGTCGACCTGGCCGTGCAGTTCCCCCCGCAGGTTCTTCGCCGTCCTGGCCATCCAGAACACCATCCAGGTGACGAGGCCGACGGCGAGAATGGACAGCGCGCCTCCGATGGCTTCCTGCGCCTCGAACGTCAGCCCATAGGTGCCGTACGTGAGCAGTGCACCGAAGCCGAGAGACAGCGCGGCGGCCAGCGACACTCCGAGCCAGATCCCGGGCAACAGGTCCCGGCGCTGGATCTTCACGAGGTACGCCACGAGGATGACCACCACGAGGGCGGCTTCTAGGCCCTCGCGCAGGCCGATCAGGTAATTGGCGAACATGCAGAGGCTTTCGTGCGGAGGAAGGTCCCTGTCAGCAGGGCAAGGCAAGCATAACCTAACTTACCGGGTGCTTCTCCTCGTGGAATGCCCTCTCAGAGCCTGAGGGCCGGCACGGGCAGGCCGAATTCCCGCTTCAGCGCCAGCCTGGCCGCGTTCAGCCCGGCCATGCCGTGCACGCCGGGGCCGGGGGGCGTGGACTGGGAGCAGAGGTAGACACCCTTGATCGGCGTGGCCCACGGCTGCAGGGACGGTACGGGACGGGCGATGATCTGTCGCAGGTTCACGGCGCCGCTGCTGAAGTCGCCGCCCACGTAGTTCGCGTTGTACACCTCGAGCTCGCTCGCCGTCGTCGTGTGGCGTCGGACCACGACGTCGCGGAAGCCGGGGGCGAACCGCTCGATCTGGGCCGTCACGGCCTCGGCCATGTCCCGCGTGGAGCCGCGCGGCACGTGGCAATAGGTCCAGAGAGTGTGCCGCCCCTCCGGTGCGCGGGTCGGATCGAACGACGACGGCTGCGACACCAGCACGTACGGGCTGTCGGGGTGCCTGCCCTGGTTCACCTGCTTCTCGCCCGCGGCGATCTCCTCCCGCGTCCCACCGAGGTGGGCTGTGCCCGCCCTGTGCAGCTCGGGGTGCGTCCACGGCACGGGTGCGGAGAGGATGAAGTCCACCTTGCAGGAGGCGTTCCCGTAGGTGAAGGCGGAGAGCGCCAGCTCGTAGGCTGCCGGCAGCCGGCCCCTCGACATGGCGCGGAACGTCTTCGGTGCGACGTCGAGGAGCACCACCCGCGCATCGGAGACCTCGGCCAGGGTCTCGATCCGGCTGTTGGTCACCACCTCGCCACCGTGCCGGCGGAGGTCGAGGGCCAGGGCGTCCGCGATCGACTGGGATCCTCCGACGGGAATGGGCCACCCGACGGTGTGCGCGAGGAGGTTCAGGGTCAGGCCGGCTCCCGCCCCGGCGAGCGACGGCAGGGTCCCCACGGGGTGTGCCATGACCCCGGTGGTGAGGGCACGCGCCTCGTCCGTCCGGAAACGGCGGTTCCACAGGGGCAGTCCCTGATCGAGGACCGCGAGGGCGAAGCGCAGGGCGGCCTCCGGCTTCTTCGGGAACCGCAGCACGGAATTCAGCGTGAACGCGAGGATCGCCTGCTCGCGGTCGCTGAGCGGCTGCAGGAGCCTGCGGTACGCCTCACCGTCGACTCCGAGCCCCTCCACCGTCTTCTCCATGCTGCGGTAGGCCACGCCCGCCCTGCCGCCGTCGAGCGGATGTGCGAAGGACACCTCGGGGACCGCGAACCCGATCCGCCGGCTCAGTTCGAAGGCGCGGAAGAACGGCGAGGCGAGGGCCATGGGGTGGACCGCGGAGCAGAAGTCGTGGAGGTGGCCCTTCTCCATGAGTTCGAGGGAACGGGACCCGCCCCCGAGCGTGGGTGCTGCCTCATGGACGCGGACGGAGAGGCCCGCACGGGCCATGACGACGGCGGCCGCGAGTCCGTTGGGACCGGCTCCGACGACTTCGACATCTGGCATGGCTTCCTCTCCTGCCGGGCGGGCACCCCGCCCGGCGTCAGGTGTCCGGGGTGCTGACGGGTTCCCGCCTGCTCCTGCGACCCAGGACGGCAGCGCGACGCAGTACGGCGCGCGCCGCCGATGGCGCAGTACGGCGCGCGGTGAGCAGCGACGCGACGGCGGCATAGCGGACAGGACGCAGGGGGATGTCGTAGGTGGTGGGCACCACGACGACGTTCTTCGAGAAATTCTTCTTGAAGGTCGTGACGTTGGCGAGGCCCGGATAGTTGTCGCTCACGATGCCCGTCAGGCCGCACACCGTGTTGCCGGCTTCCTTGAGGACTTTGAACGCCTCCCACAGGAGCAGGTACGGGGCGAAGGTGCTGCGCGCCTCATGGGTGCTGCCCGCGAAGTAGTACACGGAGTAGCCGCGGTACTCCGTGGTGATCAGCCAGCTCAGCGGCACTCCGTCGCGGTAGGCGACAAGGAGACGGAGGTGGTCACCCAGCACGGTCAGCAGCGTCTCGTAGTAGGACGAATCGAAGGACTGGAAGCCGTCGCGCTCGGCCGTCTCCTGCATGATCGGGAACAGCTGGGTCGCGAAGACATCCTTCCATTCCGTCCGCGGAATGTGCTTGACCTCGACACCGTTGCGCTGCGCGCGACGAATACTGTTGCGGGCATTCGGCCGGAAGCTCTTGAGCAGATCCGCCTCGGACGGGGTCAGGTCGACCACGATCTCCCGCTCGTACCAGCCATGCTCGATCGGACCGGTCGCGGGTGCCTGGAGGGTGGCCACCTGCATGCGGACGTAGAGCGGATCGACCGACGGATCCTCGCGGAACTGATGCCGCACGGTCTCCATGAGCGCGCGCTCGGCCGCGGGCGTCCGGTCGGCGAACCAGACGGGCCCGTTCACCACCACCACGGACTCGCGGAAGCGCCGCACCACGTGGATGTAGGCGGCGGTGGCCACGAGCCGGCCGGCGGCATCCGTGTAGGACCAGATACCCAGGGGCCTGCGCCCGAGGGTCTGCTCGAACTCGACCCAGGAGGGCGTCTGCTCGAGGGGGATCACCACGTCGGGATGCCCGTCGGCAAGGGCGTCGAAACCGCTCTTGTCCAGCCTGCTGTAGGTCAGGGGTGCTGCGCTCACTGATGGTCTTCCACTGGTCGGGTCGATGAACCGCCGCGTACCGGCCCGTCGTGCTCCGCTCCGGAGCCCTGGGCTACCGGAACGGGGGCGGTGTCCCCGCGGTCCTGCCAGCCTATCGGAGCAGACCGGGCCGGAAGCCCACGCGGGTGGACGGGCCGTCCTGCCCGGGGAGTATGCCGGTCAGGTGCCCGGTCGAACGGGCCACCCTGCGGATCGTCGATGCCGATACGCCGCACCACGTCGTGCTGCGGCGCGAGGATCTCCGCCACGACGGCCGCCATAACATATGCCGTCACTAGAATATGAGCGAGGACGGTCCAGGCATAGGGACCGAGGCCCAGGTTGTGCTCGGCCGCGCCGCCGCTCGTCCGGCCCCCGAGATACAGCCAGATGGCCGCCCAGTGCAGGGCTTCGACGAGCTGCCAGACGAGCACCACGCGCCATCGCGGGATGGCGAGCGCAACCAGCGGCACGAGCCAGAGCGCGTACTGCGGCGAGTAGACCTTGTTGCAGAGGATGAAGGCGCCCACGATCAGCAGTGCGATCTGGGCCAGGCGGGGACGCCGCCCGGCCAGCAGGGTGAGGGTTGCGACGCCGACGCAGGAGAGTGCGAAGAGGGCGGTGGCGCCTGCAGTGATGACCGTGGGAGGAAGTGTCGCGGCGCCGAGCTGGCGGGCGACGGCGTTGTAGACGTACCACCCCGACGAGAAGCCGGCGTCGCGCGATTCCGAGAAGGTGAGGAAGTATGTCCATCCCGCCATATCTCGGAGCATAAAGGGGAGATTCACGGCGAGCCATGCTCCCGCGGTACCCGCCAGCGTGAGGAGGAAGGGCCGGAACCGGCCTGTCCGCAGAGCCAGCACCAGGACCGCACCGAGCAGCAGGACGGGGTAGAGCTTCACGGCCGTGCCCAGTCCCCACAGGACCCCTGCGACGACCGGCCGGTTGCGGGCGAAGGCCAGCATGCCCGACGTCGCGAGCAGTACCGCCCACAGGTCCCAGTTGATGGTGCCGGACAGGATGATGACCGGGGCTGCCGCCACGATGGCGGCATCCCAGGGACGGCGGCTCGCGAGCCGGAGCGTGGCCAGCACCGTCAGGACCCAGACGCCGGTGATCAGCACTGCATTCACGTCGAAGTACAGGAGGGCCTTCGCGTCGGCAGGCGCGCCGCCGGCCACCAGGTCCACGACGACCGCCGTAGCGGACGCCAGCAGTCCGAGCAGCACCGGATATTCGAAGAGCACTCCGGGCGTGACGAAAGGCAGGACCCCCTCGCCGAGACCGCGGCTCTGGTAGAGCTCCGCCCAGTCCGAGTAGCACGCTCGGTAGAAGTAGTCGGGAGAGGACCATCCCTCCACCCGGCAAGGGTTCTTGAGCAGGACGGCCAGGATGGCGGCGCACACCGTGAGGAGGATCAGCACCCTCTCCACGGTGAACCATCGTGGGGCGATCCGTCCGGGGTCCGCGTGCCGGCCCACCGGGCCTCCGACCCGCTCGGCGCCGAGACGGAGGAGGGGATCGGAGCGGCTGGGGATGCTGATGCGGTACGGTCCGCGTGTCCCCGTACCCGACGTCATCCCCCGAGCGTAGCCGGGGAGGGCACCGTTGAGACCGTCGCCGGCCCTGGACGCGCGCCCGCTTGACGAGGGAGAGCGTGGGGGCAAGGAATGGCCCGGCATCCGTGCGCGTTGGAAACTGAACGTAGACTGGCATTTCCTGCCGACCGCGCCCGGGCGACGACGGCCGGGCACATTCAACTGGCTTTCGAGGAGAACTGTGGGACAGAACCCCATTCGCGTGGCAATTATTGGAGTCGGCAACTGCGCCGCATCGCTGGTGCAGGGCGTGCACTACTACCGGGACGCCGACCCGTCCAGCACCGTCCCCGGCCTGATGCACGTCGAGTTCGGCAAGTACCACGTGGGCGACGTGCAGTTCGTGGCCGCATTCGACGTCGACGGCAAGAAGGTCGGCCACGACCTCGCCGAAGCCATCGGAGCCAGCGAGAACAACACCATCAAGATCGCCGACGTCCCGCCGACCGGCGTCATCGTCCAGCGCGGCCACACCCTCGACGGCCTGGGCAAGTACTACCGCGAGACCATCGTGGAGTCCGACGAGGAGCCCGTCGACATCGTCGGACAGCTCAAGGCCACCAAGGCCGACGTCCTGGTCTGCTACCTGCCCGTGGGCTCCGAGCACGCCGCGAAGTACTACGCCCAGTGCGCCATCGACGCCGGCGTCGCCTTCGTCAACGCGCTCCCGGTCTTCATCGCCGGCACCAAGGAATGGGCCGACAAGTTCACCGAGGCCGGTGTCCCCATCGTCGGCGACGACATCAAGAGCCAGATCGGTGCCACGATCACGCACCGCGTCATGGCCAAGCTGTTCGAGGACCGCGGGGTCACGCTCGACCGCACGTACCAGCTGAACGTCGGCGGCAACATGGACTTCAAGAATATGCTCGAGCGCGACCGCCTCGAGTCCAAGAAGATCTCCAAGACCCAGGCCGTGACATCCAACGTCAAGGCGGACCTGCACGCCGACGACGTGCACATCGGCCCCTCCGACTACGTCGCCTGGCTCGACGACCGCAAGTGGGCGTTCGTGCGCCTCGAGGGCCGCAACTTCGGCGACGCCCCCGTCTCCCTCGAGTACAAGCTCGAGGTCTGGGACTCACCGAACTCCGCAGGCGTCATCATCGATGCAATCCGTGCCGCGAAGATCGCCCTCGACCGCGGCATCGGCGGCCCCATCCTCTCCGCCTCCAGCTACTTCATGAAGTCCCCGCCGGAGCAGTACGCAGACGACATCGCCTTCGAGAAGGTCGAAGCCTTCATCCGCGGCGACCTCGACCGCTAGGCATCGTGGCGAGGGGCCGGACGGCACTGCCGTCCGGCCCCTCCGCGTCTGCCCGGCCTGCTCTGATTGTCCTGAAGGACCTCCACAGGCCTAGAACAGCCCGACGGCGTTCCCGTCGCTGTCCACGTCCATCCGCAGGGCCGCGGGCTCCGGCGGCAGCCCCGGCATCGTCATGACCGAACCGGTGAGTGCGACGATGAAGCCCGCACCCGTCTTCGGGATGAGGTCGCGGACGTGGACGGTGAAACCCTTCGGAGCACCGAGCAGGGTCGGGTCGTCCGAGAAGGAATACTGGGTCTTGGCCATGCACACGGGCAGTCCGGACCACCCGTTGGCATCGATCTCCTTCAGCCGTCGCAGCGCGCGGACCGAGAACTCGACGCCGTCGGCTCCGTAGATCTCCTGCACGATGGTGCGGATCTTGTCCTCGATCGGGAGGTCGAGGGAGTAGAGGGGCGAGAAGCTGACCGGCCGGTCCAGGGCCGCGAGCACCTTCGCCGCGAGGTCGTCGCCACCCGGTCCCCCACCGCCCTGGCCCCAGACGTCGGCGACGGCTGCCTCGATGCCCTCGGCGGCGCACCATCCCAGCATCCAGTGGAGTTCCTCCTGCGAATCCGTACGGAACCTGTTGATGGCGACGACGGGGGTGATGCCGAACTTCTCGATGTTGCGAACGTGCCGCAGGAGGTTGGCTGTTCCGTCCCGCAGGGCGTCCAGGGCGGGGGCTGCGAGGTCGGCCTTCGCGACACCGCCGTGCATCTTGAGGGCGCGGATCGTCGCGACGATGACCACGGCGTCGGGCGCGAGGCCCGCGGCGCGCGCCTTGATGTCCAGGAACTTCTCCGCGCCGAGGTCCGCCCCGAATCCCGCCTCGGTCACCACGATGTCCGCCAGGCGCCGGGCGGTCCGGGTCGCGATCACGGAGTTGCAGCCGTGGGCGATATTGGCGAAGGGCCCGCCGTGGACGAGCGCCGGCGTGCCCGCGATGCTCTGCACCAGGTTCGGCTTGATGGCGTCCCTGAGCAGCAGGGCCAGCGCGCCCTCGACCTGCAGCTCGCGGACGGTGAGGGGTGTGCGGTCGTACGTGTAGCCGAAGGTGATGTCCCCGAGGCGTTCCTTCAGGTCGGCGAGGTCCCGGGCCAGGCAGAAGACGGCCATGATCTCGGAGGCCACCGTGATGTCGAACCCGTCCTGCCGGGGGGTTCCCTGGGCCGGACCGCCGAGCCCGATGACCACCTCGCGGAGGGCCCTGTCATTGACGTCGAGCACCCGCTTCAGGGTGATGCGCCGCGGATCGATGCCGAGCTCGTTGCCCTGGTGGATGTGGTTGTCGATCAGTGCGGCGAGCGCGTTGTTGGCCGACGTGATCGCGTGGAAGTCGCCGGTGAAGTGCAGGTTGATCTCGTCCATGGGCAGCACCTGCGAGTACCCGCCACCCGTCGCACCGCCCTTCATGCCGAGCACCGGACCGAGGGACGGCTCGCGGAGCGCGATCATCACCCGCTGCCCCGCGCGGGCGAGGGAATCGGCGAGCCCCACGGTGCAGGTCGATTTACCCTCTCCGGCAGGAGTGGGGCTCATGGCGCTGACCAGGACCACCTTCCCCGGCGTCCCGCCGTCGGGCAGGAGGCGGGGATCGATCTTCGCCTTGAAACGGCCGTAGGGTTCGAGCGCCTCGCGGGGAATCCCTGCGGCATCGGCGATGTCCTCGATGGGCCGGATGGCCGCGGCACGTGCGATCTCGAGGTCACTCATGACACGGACCTGTCAGCGGCCGGAGCCTCGACCGGGGGTAGGCCGGCCCGCTCCAGGACGTAGTCGATGAGCGGTCCGTACAGCCCGGGAGGGACGTTGTCGTCCAGGGGAACGGCGACCTCGACCTGTCCTTGTGCTTCGGAGACGAACAGCCCGGGATCGTTGCAGTCGGCGAAGCCGATGGTCGGGAAGCCCGAGCTCGCGGCCTGTCCCGCCCAGCCGTGATCCGCCACGACGAGGTCCGGCATGGCGCGTCCCTCACGGGCGAGCGTGTCGAGGCTGAGCCGCATCGGTTCGGGCAGGTGCGTGTGCATGAGCCCGCCGTGCTGGTGCCAGACGAGGACGCCGAAGACCTGGCGGATGTCACCGGCTCCGAAGCGCCGCCCCTCCGGCACCTCCACCACGGTCGCGCCCGCGGCCGCTGCGGACCGCGCGAAGGCTGCATGGACGGGGAGGAGCCCGGCGGGGTGACCCGTCGCGAAGAGGATCCGTTCGCCGCGGAGAGCCGAGGCGCCCAGCCGGTCCGCGAAGCGATCGAGAGCCGCGACGCACTTCCCGGCGTCGATCGTGTCCTGGCCCTGGGTGTGGCTGCGGTCGGCGCTCGTCCCCGTGCGCTGGTGCATGAGGTCGAAGACGTCGTCGAACGTCCACTCGCGCGTGTGCCTGACGCCGAATTCGAGGTTCTCATCGCCCTCGAGGAAGAGGCGCATGTGTCTCAGGTTGTCCTGCCGGGGCGTGGCCACGCGGCCGGTGATACGGACGGAGTCGAGGTATTCGGCGAGCTCGGTGGGATTCACGCTTCCATCCTAGGCGGCGTGCCCGGCCCGCTTCAGCGCGCTGTCGCTGCGGGAAAACGCTCGACGGCGGTGCGGTAGCTCTGCGCCGTCAGCAGCGCCGTGCGCTGCCAGCCGAAGGCGAGCGCGTGGACGGCGGCCCCGCGTCCGAGTTTCTCCCGCAGGTGTGCGTCGTCGTACAGGCGCTCGAGGGCGTCGGCCCAGGCCGCACCGGTGTGCCCGTTCACCAGGATCCCGCTCCGCCCGTCGCTCACGGCCTGCGGGAGGCCGCCGACGTTGGCTGCGACGACCGGTGTCCCGCACGCCTGCGCTTCGAGTGCCACGAGCCCGAAGGACTCGCTGTAGGACGGCATGGCCACGGCGTCTGCCGAGCGGAACCACTGCGCCAGGTGGACCGCCGTGACGGGTGGGTAGAGGCGCACCTCGTCCGTGAGGCCGAAGTGGTCGATGAGGGGCTGCAGTGCGAGCGCCTCCGAGCCACTCCCTGAACCGAGGATGCTCACGGCGAGCGGGATGTCCGGGCGGCGGCGGCGGAGTTCCGCGGCCGCCGCGACCAGCACCTGGGGTCCCTTGAGTTTCTGGATCCTGCCGGCGAACACCACGTGGAACTGGTCCGGGGAGAAGGCGAGGGCGGCACGGGCGGCACCGCGGTCGCCGGGGTGGAAGGTCGACAGGTCCACCCCGGGGGCCACGACGTCGACCCGGTCACGGGACGCACCGTACAGGCTGACGAGTTCGGCGGCCTCGGTGCGGGTGTTGGCGATGACACGGGCCGCGCCGTCGACGATGTCCTGCTCGCCGGCGATCCGGTCGGTTGGTTCGGGCGCGGCGAGGGCCTTCATGTGCAGGTTCTTGACCTTCGCCATGGTGTGCATGGAATGGACGAGGGGCAGGTTCATCTCCCTGCTGAGGGTCAGGCCGACGATGCCGGAGACCCAGTAGTGGGAGTGCAGGACGTCGAAGTGTCCGTCCGCGAGCAGGTCCGCGACGTCGGTGATCGCATCGGCGAAGGTCCCGGCCAGTCCGGGAAGGGCTTCCTTCGGGAGGGGCCGGGGCGGACCCGCATCGAGGTGATGCACCACGACGCCCTCACCGACCACCTCGCGGGGCGGCCTGCCTTCACCGGACTCCCGCGTGAAGATCTCGACCTCGATACCGACGCCGGCCAGCTCGAGCGCGGTGCTCCGGACGTACACGTTCATCCCGCCGGCGTCACCCCTCCCGGGCTGCTCGAGCGGGGAGGTGTGCAGGGACAGCATGGCTACGCGCCGGACGGCGGACACACCAGCTCCCTTCCGACCGGCTCCAGGGAAGGGCCGGTCCAGCCCTCACGACCGTATAACGCCCCGTTCGCGTGCCTCATTCCGGGTGCGGTCTTCCCGGCCCGGCTAGAGGTTCCAGTGCACGAGGGCGGGCGTGCGCTTGTCCCACCCGAGCGCACAGACCGCAGCTGTGCCGAGGACGAAGTGCCGGCCCTCGATACCGCCGAACTGCAGCCACCGGGCGGCGACGATCCGCAGGAAATGGCCGTGGGCCACGAGCAGGGCGTTCTCGATGGGCCTGGCGTCCGGATCGCGGTCGGCGGGGGTGCCGCACCCGGCCTGCACGCGGGCGATGATGCGGTCCGCCCGCTCGGAGACCTGGTCCAGCGTCTCTCCATTGGGGGCGCCGTCGTTCCAGATCAGGTACCCGGGATTCTCCTCGCGCACCGTGGCGCTGTTTAGACCCTCGTTGTCGCCGTAGTCCCATTCATGCGCGTGCGGTAATACTTCCGCGTCGGGAAATCCCGCCAGTTCGGCCGTACGGACCGCACGCTGCAGGGGCGACGTCATCACGAGGTCGAAGTCCACGCCCTCGAGGTGCTCGCGGGCGGCCAGCACCTGCTTCTCGCCGTGCTCTGTGAGCGGGAGGTCCGTCAGACCCGTGTAGCGCCCGTCGCGGGACCATTCCGTCTCGCCGTGCCGCAGGAGCCACAGCCTGGGCAGCGGCGTCCCGGCCGGGGTGAGGTCCGGTGCTGCTGCACCTGTCATGGGCTTCATGGGTTCTCCTGGGATTCGGGCTGCTCGCTCCACCAGTGGCGGAGCTTGGTCTCGGCGTCGGCGGGCTTGTGCGGGCCGTGGTCCATCCGTTCCTCCAGGAGGAACCTGTAGGCGCGTCCCACCACAGGACCGGGCCGGATGCCGAGGAGCGCCATGATCTGTTCCCCGTCGAGGTCGGGCCGGATGGACGCCAGCTCCTCCTGCTCGGCGAGTGCGGCGATCCTCTCCTCGAGGTCGTCGTAGGCGAAGGCGAGGCGCTCGGCCTTGCGCCGGTTCCGGGTGGTGACGTCGGAGCGCGTGAGGCGGTGCAGCCGCTCCAGCAGGGGCCCGGCGTCGTTCACGTACCGCCGCACCGCCGAGTCGCTCCAGCCGGCTTCGCCGTATCCGTAGAAACGCATGTGCAGTTCCACGAGGCGTGCGATGGACTTGATGGTGTCGTTGTCGAACCTCAGGGCCCGCAGCCTCCGGGTCACGAGCTTCGCGCCGACGGCGTCGTGGTGGCGGAAGCTCACCGCACCTCCGAGTTCGAACTTCCGCGTCGCGGGCTTGCCGATGTCGTGCAGGAGCGCGGCGAACCGGAGGACGACGTCGGGCGCCGGCACGGGACCGTCATCGTCCGTCTCGAGGGCGCAGGCCTGCCGCAGGACGGTCAGCGAGTGCTGGTAGACGTCCTTGTGGCGGTGGTGTTCGTCCGTCTCGAGGCGCAGCGCCGCGACCTCAGGCAGCACGTGGTCGGCGAGCCCGCTGTCCACCATCAGGTCGATACCGGCGTCGGGCGCCGCGCCCTGGATGAGCTTGGTCAGCTCGTCGCGGACGCGTTCGGCCGAGATGATCGAGATCCTCTCCGCCATGGACGTCATGGCCTCCGACACCTCGGGGGCTACCGTCACGCCCAGCTGGGACACGAAGCGCGCGGCGCGCATCATGCGCAGCGGGTCGTCGGAGAAGGACGACGACGGCGTGCCGGGCGTGCGCAGCAGGCCCGCGTGGAGGTCCCGGACTCCGCCGAACGGATCGACGAGTTCGAGGGACGGCAGCCTCAGCGCCATCGCGTTGATGGTGAAGTCGCGCCGCAGGAGGTCGTCCTCGAGGCTCGTCCCGAAGGCGACCGTCGGATTCCTGGAGGTGGGGTCGTACGCCTCCGCGCGGTACGTGGTGATCTCGATCTGGAAGCCGTCCTTGCGCAGCCCGATGGTACCGAAGGCGCGCCCGATCTCCCAGTAGGCATCCGCCCAGCGCTTGATGACGGCGAGCGTCTGGTCGGGGTCGGCGCTCGTGGTGAAGTCCAGGTCCGGAGACACCCTGCCGAGGAACAGGTCACGCACCGGCCCGCCGACCAGGGAGAGCTCATGGCCCGCGGCATCGAAGAGTTCGCCGACCTCGAGGACCACGGGAGGGAGGGGTGCGGTAAGGGTCGAGGTGTCCAGCAGGTGCGCCATAGTCCCTTAAGGGTGCCAGATCCGCCCCGGTTTCCCACACCGCGCACCGGCCCGAACCGATGCTGTACGGGTGGGTGGGTGGCCGGTCGCGCCGTCATCGCGGCTCCTTAAAGATCGTTAGAGTGGTCTGCATGGACCGACCCGTTCCAAGTGCTCCAAAGCGCACCCCGTTGACAGTGTCAATGGGAACCACGGGTATGCCTGCCGTCCAGCACCAGCTACCCACGGTGGAGGAGGTGTCCGCCGGCGGGATCGTCGTGGACGCCACCAGGGAGACGCTCGACGTCGCCATCATCGCCCGGCTGAACCGTGGCGGCCGCCTCGAGTGGTGCCTGCCGAAGGGCCACCCGGAAGGCTCCGAGAACAGCGAGGAAGCCGCTGTCCGCGAGATCGCCGAGGAGACCGGGATCGAGGGCAGGATCGTCTCCGCCCTCGGGAGCATCGACTACTGGTTCACCGTCAGCGGCCACCGCGTGCACAAGACGGTCCACCACTTCCTGCTCATCGCCACGGGCGGGTACCTGACGATCGAGAACGATCCGGACCACGAGGCCGTCGACGTCGCCTGGGTGCCGCTGCAGGAGCTGGGCCGCCGCCTGTCCTTCCCCAATGAACGCCGCATCGCGGACCTCGCGCGTGAGGTCCTGCCCGAGCACCTCTGACGTCCCCGCGCCTCGCGCGCCGCACGCTGCTGACGACCCGTGGGACGATGGGTAGCGATGTCTGAAACGAACACGACCTCCGTCCCCCAGCAGGGCGGGCCGGCTCACGACCCTTCTGCCCCCCGGAGCGGCTCCACCGCCCGCTCAAGTGCGATCATGGCTGCAGGGACCCTGGTCTCGCGGATCCTCGGCCTGGTCCGCGTGGCGCTGCTCGCGACCGCGATCGGGGCGACGGGGCAGGTCTCGGATCTCTTCACGTCCGCGAACAACCTGCCGAATTTCCTCTACCTCATGCTCGCAGGCGGTGTCTTCAACGCCGTCCTGGTGCCGCAGATCATCCGCGCCAGCAGGCAGCCCGACCGGGGAGCGGACTACGTCAGCCGACTGCTCACGCTGGCTGCCGCCGGCCTGCTCGTGCTGACGGTGCTCGTGACGCTCGCAGCGCCTGTCATCGTCAGCCTGACGACGAGTGTCACGGGCGCGAACCTCGCCCTCACCACGGCCTTCGCGTACTGGTGCCTGCCGCAGATCTTCTTCTACGGCATGTACGCCGTGACCGGCCAGATCCTGAACGCCAACGGGTCCTTCGGTCCGTACATGTGGGCGCCGGTCGTCAACAACGTCGTGTCCATCGCCTTCCTCACGGCATTCATCCTGCTCATGGGCAGTGAGCAGGCGGAACGGCACAGCCCCGAGACGTGGACGTCGGGGCAGACGATGCTGCTGGCCGGCGGGACGACCCTGGGCATCGTCATCCAGGCCCTCGTGCTGTTCCTCCCCCTCAAGCGCCTCCGCCTCGGGCTCCGGCCCAAGTTCGGTGTGCGCGGAACGGGACTCGGGCGCACGGGAAAGCTCGCGTCCGTCACCATCGTCACCATGCTCATCGGCAACGGTCTGTACCTCCTGAACCAGCGCGTCGCGACCATCGCCTCCGAAGCCCGCCCCCGGCTCCTCGCACAGGACCCGCCCGTGCAGATCGCGGGCCTCACGAACCTGGAGTTCGGCGCGATGGTGTACCAGCTGCCGCACTCCGTCATCGCGTTGTCCCTGGCGACGGTCATGTTCAACCAGTTGTCCTCGGCGCACGCGGACAACAACCTCGCTGCGGTCCGGGCTACCCTCTCCCAGGGCCTGCGGATCATCGGTGTCGCAACCGTCTTCGGCGCAGCCGCCCTGCTCACGTTCGCCGGCCCGTTGGGCATGCTGTTCAGTGAATCCGCGGAGAGCGCCGCGATCAATGGTGTCATCATCGCGATCCTCGCCGTCGGAGCCCCCTTCCTCAGCGCGAGCTTCTTCCTGAACCGCGTCTTCTACGCGAGTGAGGACGTTCGCTCGCCCCTTCGGATCCAGCTGATCCTGTCCGTCGTCGGCGTGATGCTCGCTCTCGCCGCCGGCACGTTCGAACCGGGGCTGATCGTGCCGATGCTGGCCGTCTCCTACTCGCTCGGCAATGTGATCGCCGTCGTCGTCAGCCACATCGTCCTGACCCGGAAGATCGGTCCGTACGGTGCAGGGCACGTCTTCGACGTCCACGTACGGCTCACCATCGCCGGCATCGTGGCGGCGATCGCCGGAACGGCGCTGTGCTGGGCGTTCGGCGGATACGACGCCGACGGCTTCCTCTGGCAGTCCAAGTTCGACGCCGTTCTCGTGCTTGCGATCGGTGGAATCACCATGTCCGCCGTGTACCTGGGCATGCTGAAACTGCTCCGGATCACCGAACTCGACGAGTTCGTGAAGCCGCTGCTCGCGAGATTCCGACGGAGCGGCGCCTGACCCACCAGCCCGGTTATGGCCTGACCGACCGGTAGCATGGAGAGAAATCAGCCAGGGTTCGCCGGGAGGAACACGTGCCAGAAGCAGTAGACGTCGGTTCAGTGCTGGGCGGCCGCTACAAGGTGACCGCCTACGTACTGGCATCTGCTGAGAAGGACCTCGTGCTCGACGGCGTGGACCAGGTGCTCAACCGGCCGGTCAGCATTCTCGTCGCATCAGCCGGCAATGCCTCCCAGGTGGCCGCGAGCGCGCGCGATCTGGCGACGGGTGACAGGACCGGGAACATCCAGGTCCTCGATCTCGGCATCAGCGAATCCGATACCTACCTGGTGACCAACCGCGCCCCGGCCGCCGACATGCTCGACCTGATCGTGCAGCAGGATGCGCCGGCGCCCGAGGCTCCGTACATCGAGCCGTTCTTCACCGATACCCTCGGTTCCGAGATCTTCGGCGGGCCGCGCTCGACGGAACCGGAGACCTACGACGACCAGTACGAGGAATACGAGGAGTACGACGACGGGCGGGAACACCGGGCCTCCCGCTTCGCCGGACTGGCACGACGATTGGGACGGCGAGGCTCCAGGGACGACCAGCCGGACGACCAGCGGGACGACGCTTCCGATGTTCCCCCCGCCGCAGCCGAGTCGGTCCCCGTCCGCCAGCACTCCCACCTCGTTCCGCCACCGCCCAGCCAGCGACCCTCGGGTGCATCGGCTGCACCTGCCGCCTCGCTCGGCGAGTCGTCTGTGCAGTCGTCTGTGCAGTCGTCTGCGCAGCCCGACGTCCAGCCGCGCGACGAGCCGCGGGACGAGTCGCGTGTCCAGTCGCGCGACGAGCCGCGCGAGCACGACGGCGCAGACCAGGGTGGACCGGCGGCCGCAACAGGAGCCGTCATCGTCGGAGCGGCAGGGGCCGGAGCGGCGGCTGCCTCCGCAGCGGTGACCCGGCACCCAGAGCGGGCTGCCTCACGTTTCCCGGTGTCCGACTACGGCGATGACGATTCCTCCGCGGTCGACGGCCCTGATGGCTACGAGCAGGACGACGACGACAGCAGGGGCCGCAATTTCACCCGTATCCTCGTCGGCGCGGTTCTCTCCATCGTGCTGGTGGTCGCCGTCGTTCTGGCAGCCACGCAACTCGGGTCCCTCTTCGGCGGGACCCCCGTCGCCGACAGCGAGACTCGGCAGGCCACCGGTGATCCCTCCGCGGAGGATGCAACCACGGCACCGACGACGGCCGCAGCCGAGCCGACAGCCGAAGCCGTAGCGCCTGTGATCACGGGGATCTCGCGTGTCGTCCCGGACAACCAGGCCCTCGATGCAGCGAACGACGTGAACCTGCCCCTGATCGTCGACGGCAACACCGCGTCGTTCTGGGGCAACCAGGTCTATGCCAGTGACACCTTCGGTGGCCTCGCCACCAGCCTCGCCCTCGTCGTCGAGCTCGAACAGGAATCGACCATCTCGGAGGTGTCCATCGCCCAGCTCAACGGTGCCGGCGGCAGTTTCTCGGTGCTCGTCAACGACGAGCCGACCGTGGAGGGGGCGGAGCAGATCGCGCAGGGCGGCTTCACCGCGCCCACGATGACTCTTCCGATCCCGGACGGCCCGGACGGCGCCCGGACGGCGCGTTACGTCATCGTCGACTTCACGCAGCTCCCCAGGCTCTCGAACATCGACGCACAGTACCCGTTCGGCCTTCGCATCGCGGAGATCAGCGTCACCTAGCCGCGAAGCGCCAGCTCAGCGGCAGCCAAGGGCCCCGGAAGCGGGGCGCGGATGTGCCGGGACGGAATAAGTCCACGTGCGGTTCCGTTGTGGAAGTGTCCGCGGATAAGCCCGACTCGGCCGTATCAGCGTATGAGAAGACAGAAAGGTCTTTCGAGAACGTGACAACCCAAACCGATGTCCAACTGGACACCCCCACCGCAGATACCTCGGGCAGCGAACCGAAGGTCCACGACGTGATCATCGTCGGGTCAGGACCCTCCGGTTACACGGCCGCGGTCTACACCGCACGGGCGAACCTCAAACCCGTCATGATCGCGAGCTCGGTGAAGGCCGGCGGTGAGCTGATGAACACCACCGACGTCGAGAACTTCCCCGGGTTCCCGGAAGGCGTCATGGGCCCCGACCTCATGGAGCAGTTCGAGAAGCAGGCGCGGCGCTTCGGTACCGAGATCCTCTTCGAGGATGTCGTGTCCGCCGAGCTGTCCGGTGAGATCAAGAAGCTCACCATCGCGACGGGTGAGGAATTCCTCGCCCGCGCCGTCATCATCTCGACAGGATCCGAGTACCGGGAGATCGGGCTCGAGGACGAGAAGCGCCTCTCGGGCCACGGCGTCAGCTGGTGTGCAACGTGTGATGGTTTCTTTTTCCGGGACCAGGACATTGCGGTGGTCGGCGGCGGTGACTCGGCGATGGAGGAAGCCCTCTTCCTGACGAAGTTCGCCCGCTCCGTCACTGTCATCCACCGTCGCGACACCCTGCGTGCTTCCAAGATCATGCAGGACCGTGCTTTCGCCCACGAGAAGATCCGCTTTCTCTGGAACTCGGAAGTGGTAGGCATTCACGGTACCGACAAGGTCACCGGCGTGAAGCTGGCGAGCACCGTCGACGGCACCACGAGCGACCTCGACGTCACCGGCATCTTCGTTGCCATTGGTAATGATCCTCGCGTCGACCTGGTCAAGGACCAGCTCGAGCTCACCAGCGAGGGAACCATTGCAGTACTGGGTCGCACATCCAAGACCTCGCTCCCCGGTGTCTTCGCTGCCGGCGATGTCATCGATCCGACCTACCGACAGGCGATCACGGCGTCGGGAAGCGGCTGTGTTGCCGCGCTGGACGTCGAGCATTACCTGGCCGACACCATCAGCCCCTCGCAGACCGCGGCACGCGTTCCTACCCCGCCGGCCGAGGCTGTTTCCGAGACCGCGTCCTTCTGATCCATCAACCACAAGGAGTATTGCAATGAGCAACGCAAAGGATGTGACGGACGCGTCATTCGACGCCGACGTCCTGAAAGCCAGCAAGCCCGTCATCGTCGATTTCTGGGCCGAGTGGTGCGGACCCTGCCGCATGCTGTCGCCGATCCTGGACGACATCGCTGCGGAGCACGCCGAAAAGGTTGATGTCGTGAAGGTCAACGTCGATGACAACCCCGCCATTGCGGCCAAGTACGGCATCACCTCGATTCCCGCCGTGTACGTCTTCCAGGGCGGTGAGGTAGCGGCAACCTCCATCGGAGCGAAGCCGAAGCAGGTGCTCGAGCAGGAGTTCGCCGCGTTCATCAACTGATCCTCGTTTGACGCAGAAGGACCCGACGGATTCCGGCGGGTCCTTCTGCGTTGGTGCTTGATTAGCACTGATTGAACTACCGGCCCGGATGAAGCGACGGTGTGCCCACGGAAGTGCGTTGCGCCTACCAGCCTTCGTAGCCCTATGGTCGAGTATGCAGTGAGCCCTTCGGCCGTTTCACGTGAAACAGGACCGGATCTCGACTCTCGCTGCGACCTGCGCAAGACGCTCGTTCTGAATGTCCGGCGTGGCCTACGCCGTCCTAAGAGCGGGCGACAGTGCAGTAGCCGCAGTCACCACTGCAAGTTGGCCCGGCCGTGTACCGGTGGAGGAAATATCAGGGAAGCCCGCGAGGGATGCTGGCGGAGCGTAGGGTTAGGAGTCAGGCGACCCCGAAAGCGGAGGAGAGGTGACTACCACTTCTGTGCTCACTCTGTGCGACACGCGGGATCAACTAGAGGTGCCCGGCCTGCCATGATGGCGCCGAGCATTGAAGACGAGTACGGTTCCATCCGGAGGAGTGACGATCCAGACCCGCTCCCACTGTCTTGGCGACCGTTGTTTCACGTGAAACGTCTTCCTGCCTAACGCATCTGCACCACTCGGATCGGGAAGTCCGGAACCTGCTGCATCCTCTCTCTTCCCCGCAGGCTCGGCAGTCCCCGTCAGCGACACCAGGGTCTGGTGGGATTCGCGCTACTGCGGCGAAGCATCCCCGCGTCGCGATGGCACGAGTGCGCCAGGGCAGGGCGGCACCACGGCACTCGTGTTCCTGGCTCAGCATGGCGCTTCCGCGGGGGCTCCTGCCGACTACTACTCGTTCCAAGACCGCGGTCCGCTTCGTGACGTTCCCGGCAGCTGCGGCCCGCACTCTCCAGACTCTTCCTCACCGCCCGCTCACATCTAGGAGCTCAAATCAAATGTTGACGCTCCGCAAGCTTCGATAATGTCTCGAGACCCCGGACATAACGGCGCCCAGCACGGGATGGATCCCCCGTCGAATAGCGGCACGAGGGTGAGAACCAGAACCGCAGGGAGTCCGGAACATCGCGGGAGGAGCCGCTCTTCGCCCCATTGCTCACGGTGCCCCTTGCCCAAGAGCGGTGCCGGGCGGAGCACCAGAGTGAGCTGCTCGGCCAGGCAGTGAGGACCAGGTTTCACGTGAAACAGGAGGCTCAGTAGCGCTACGATTGTTCCGCACTGATGAAACGGCAATGTTGATAGCCTCTTCTAGGCCTTCTACCGAGAGCTCCAACGCGGCCTTCGCGGGAGCCCGGGCCGACCGCAGCCGATGTTTCACGTGAAACTGGCACCGACAAAACTGGATAAACCCCGCGCCACGTCCTGCTGGCCACGGCAGTACAACTTGTCTAGTCCCTCCGTCAGTATCTGCGGTCGAGGCCGGGGCGCCGCATCCTCCGGTCGGTCGGAGGACTGCCTCACGGGCACGCACAGCGGCACGAAAGGATGCGCCCATACAGGGCCACCATCGCGCCCCGGTGAGACGTGCTGCTGCGTCTGCGGGCCTCAAGCAGTGTTGCTGGCGCAACAGAGCGGGCCGGCGGCCATATCCGTGTCGATTTCCGCAATCGAACGAGCAAACGCGCGGTGTCGCGAATTCGCGACGGCATGGGCCCGAAAGCCCACGATCGTCGTACACGCCGATCCCCCCGACTCGACCGCAGGATTTTGGGCGAGTTTCACGTGAAACATTGAACGCACGGCACTTTCCAGGTAAGGCTTTTCACGGGCTGACCTCGTCTCGCAGCTGCCGATCCTGCTACCCGGACCGGCCATGGCGCAGCCCTCGCCTCGCCGCCGTGGCTCAGGTCGGGGAGGGGGTCAGCAGTGCGTGGGAGTAGACGCCCATGGCCGGGGCGCCCGATAGTGGCACGGAGCAGGCACGCAGAGATCACAATAAAAAGCCGGGCCTGGTTTCACGTGAAACCAGACCCGGCCGGGATAGCTCGATCTTGCGGCTAGTCAGCTTTCGGGGAGAGGACACCGATGATCCGGTTCAAGTCGTCCACGCTCGCGAATTCGATACTGACACGACCCTTCTTGGCGCCGAGAGTGATCTTGACATTGGTGTCGAGACGATCGGACAGCGATGTGGCAAGGTAGTCGAGCCGCTCGTGCCGCGCGCCGTCGCGAGGGGCCGCCGACTTCGTCGCCCATCGGAGGCCACCGCTCAGGGCGACGATCTCCTCCGTCGAGCGAACCGATAGACCTTCGGCCACGATCCTCTGCGCCAGCTTCTCCATGTCGGCCGCGTCGCTCAGGCCCAGCAGCGCGCGTGCATGACCGGCAGAGATCACACCCGCCGCCACACGACGCTGAACCAGCGGCGGGAGCTTCATCAGGCGAAGAGTATTGGAGATCTGAGGGCGGGAACGCCCGAGACGCCCCGCCAGCTCGTCATGGGAGCACCCGAAGTCGTCCAGCAGCTGCTGGTACGCCGCCGCTTCCTCCAGGGGATTGAGGGCGCTCCGGTGGAGGTTCTCGAGCAGGGCGTCCCGCAGCAGGTCGTCGTCGAGTGTCGAACGGATGATCGCGGGGATGGTTTCCATCCCCGCTTCCCGGGACGCCCGCCACCTCCGTTCGCCCATGACGAGCTCGTAGGGAGCGCCCCCATGTTCCTGCGAGGGTCGGACGACAACCGGCTGGAGCACGCCGATCTCGCGGATCGAGTGGACGAGTTCGGCGAGCTCGTCCTCGTTGAACTCGACGCGGGGCTGCTTCCGGTTCGGGTGGATGCTCTCGAGGGGCAGCTCTGCAAAGGTGGCCCCCGGCACCTCCACGAGACCCTCCGAGATTGGCGCGCTGCCCGACGATGCGGGGGCGGCCGTCGTTCCACGTGAAACGCCAGGGTCCGAATCTGCCGCGGATGAACCCTGGACAGAGCGATCCTCATCCGGAGCACCCGCGGTTGCGACGCTTACAGGCGTGTCGGCCCGTGCCCCGTCGACCTCGACGGACTGTGGCTCGACGGTCTCCTTGTTCACAGAAACCGCGTCAGTGACACCGGTGGCATGATCGACTGTCAGGTCCTCTGCGGGGAGTGGCGCAGTCTCTTCCTTGGCTCTGCCGCTCTTCGGTCCGTCATTAGGCGAACTCTTGCGCCCGGATCCTGATTTGGCAACGCGTTTAGTTTGAGCCTCGAGCACGTTCCTGTTGATACCGCTCCTCAGCGCGGAAGAGTAGGAACGCGGCTGCTCCACCACGTCCTCCTCGGTGACCCGCTCGAAGAAGAGATCCACGGGCCTTCCGCCTGCCTTTCGCGACACCTCGGAAGCACTGTTCCCCGACCGGTCCGGCTTGGCGACCTCGGCTTCAGGCCGCGTCTGCTCGGGGATCTCCTCAGCGGGAGCACTGGGGATCAGCGCTCCCAGCCCTCGGCCGAGACCGCGCCGCTTTTCCGCCATGTTCTTCCTTCCAGAGTGTGGAGCACCGCTCCACCGCTACATCTTCCGGGTCCGCCAGGACCGATACGCCCAGCCGCTATGGCCGGGAAGCTATTTCAGCTGCCGCTTCCTGGTAGGAGAGGGCACCGCTCGAGGAGGGATCGTACGTCATGACCGTCTGCTGGTAACTGGGCGCTTCCGAGATGCGGACGGACCGGGGCACGACGGCTTTCAGCACCTGCTGGGGGAAGTGCTCGCGCACCTCGGCGGCCACCTGCGCCGCGAGGTTCGTCCTGCCGTCATACATCGTCAGCAGAATGGTGGAAACGGTGAGGTCCGAATTCAGGTGCTTCTGGATCATCTCGATGTTCTTCAGCAGCTGGCTCAATCCCTCGAGCGCGTAGTACTCGCACTGGATCGGGATGAGAACTTCCTTCGCAGCGACGAAGGCGTTGACCGTCAGGAGACCGAGGCTCGGCGGGCAGTCGATGAACACGAAGTCCAGGCGCGGCTCTCCCTTCTCTTCGCGCTGCTTCGCATACACGTCGATCGCCCGGCGGAGCCGCTGCTCGCGGGCGACCAGTGATACGAGTTCGATCTCGGCGCCGGCCAGGTGGATCGTCGCGGGCGCACAGATCAGGTTCGGAACCTCCGGACAGGGCGCCACGACGTCAGCGAGGGGGACATCATCGATGAGTACGTCGTAGATCGAATCGACGTCGGCATGGTGGTCGATGTTGAGCGCCGTCGAGGCGTTGCCCTGCGGGTCGATGTCGATGACAAGCACCTGCAGCCCGGCAGTGGCGAGGGCAGCGGCGATGTTGACCGTCGTCGTCGTCTTCCCCACGCCACCCTTCTGGTTGCTGATGGTCATGATCCGGGTGTTCTTCGGTTTCGGAAGCTCCTTGCCGGACAACTTCTCACGGCGTTTGGCTTCCCTCGCGAGTTCACGGCCGAGCGGTGACGAGTCGTCCATCGTATCGATGACACTCCTACCCTTGCCCGTCTTCTTCGCGGCGGGGGCTTCCACTGCGTCGGAAGCAGCTGCCGTTGTTTCACGTGAAACAACGCCGACCGTCGGATCCGCAACCTCTGTGGGTTGTCTTGCACTTAGGCCGTCTGCGATATGCCGTCGGGGCACCAGAAGGGACTCGGACTTTTTCGCGGGGGCGTCCTTGATGGTCACTCAGTAACTCACTCTCACATGCCAGACGTCGTTATCTACAAGGGTAGCCGGAAGTGGCGGGAGGATTGGGACGACGGAGCTGCGTCCATTGGCCGGACGGCTCAGGCAGCGCCGACCGGAATACGGACCACAGTGGTCGGTTCTTCGAGGACACCAGCACCGGCGGTGAGGATCTCCGCCGTCCCGCCGCCCAGCTTCCGGATGAGCTTGCGCGCCTTCTCGATCTCCTCGGCGGCGCTGCGACCCTTGATGGCCAGTACTTCCCCTCCCGGTTTCGCCAGGGGAATGGTCCAGCCGGCAAGGGTGGTGAGAGCCGAGACGGCGCGCGCCGTCACGTAGTCTCCTCGGACCTCTCCCACCACCTGTTCCGCGCGGGCCCGATGCACCGATACATTCGGCAATGCGAGGTCGTCGACCACTTCGTTCAACCAGATGACCCTGCGCTCCAGGGGCTCGACAAGAAGCAGCTGCAGGTCGGGCCGGGCGATGGCGACCGCCAGTCCCGGGAGCCCGGCGCCGCTGCCCACATCGACGACCGTTGCGTCCCGCCTCATGAGTTCGGAGACGACGGCGCAGTTCAGAACATGCCGTCCCCACAGTCGGGGGACCTCCCGGGGTCCGAGCAGGCCCCGCTCGATGCCGCTGGTCGCCAGGTGACCGACGAACCCGCGGGCAAGGCCGATCCGGTCACCGAACACGGTGGTTGCGGCAGCCAGTTCCTCAGTCGTCGGCTCCGGCGGAGCACTGGCAGTCGAGGACGGAATTTCAGTCATCACTCGGGGAAACAACGATGTGCCGCGACGGACCCTCGCCCTCGGACTCACTCAGGAAGCCCAGGTCTGCGACCACGTCGTGGACGATCTTCCGCTCGTAGGCGGACATCGGAGGCAATGCCACGTCCTCGCCCGATTCCTTGACGGTGTCGACGGCGTCCTGGGCAATCTTTGCCAGCTCGCGCCCGCGACGGTCACGATAGCCGTCGACGTCGAGCACCAGCCGCGATCGTGTGTCCGTCGCTGTCAGTACGCTCAGGCGGGTGAGCTCCTGCAGTGCCTCGAGCACCTCTCCGTCACGTCCGACGAGCGAGCTGAGCCCGGAGTCGGATGCGTCCTCGGAGACGATCGAGATATACGTTCGCCCACTGCGGACCTCGATATCGATGTCTCCATCGATGTCCGCGATATCGAGGAGTTCCTCGAGGTAGTCGGCGGCGACGTCGCCTTCTTCATCCAGCCTCGCCGCCTTGCTGCTCCCCGTGCCCGCCTCACCATCGTCGCTGGGCTCGGAGATGCTGGGCTCGGAGGTGTCGGGCTCGTGGGTGCTGATCTCGGGGGTGCTGATTTCGGGCGTCTGCTCTTCGTTGTCTACCGTCATCGCTTCTTCCTCTTCTTGCGCTGGGGCTGGACGCGCTGGCCCCGGGGCTCTGGAACCGCTTCGATCGCCGGCTCGGTCTTCCGCTCACCGAGGAGCGGAACCATGGGCAGGCCCTTCTTGGCGCGCCTTTCCGCCAGTGCCTTCGCTGCCGGGGACCCCGGCGTGGGCATGCGGCGGATGACGTAGAACTGCTGCACCATGGTCCATAGGTTGGTGGTGGTCCAGTACACGAGGACACCGATCGGGAAGTTGATGCCACCGACGCCGAACACCAGGGGAAGAATGTAGAGCATGATCTTCTGCTGACGCATGAAGGGGCTCTGCATGGCCTCCTCGGACATGTTCTTCGCCATGATCTGCTTCTGCGTGATGAACTGCGAGGCCGTCATCGCGATGATCATCAGCAGAGAGAGGATGATGACGCTGATGTTCCCGCCGGCCCCGAAGCTGCCGAGGAAGGTCGAGGAGAGGGGAGCGCCGAGGATCGTCGCGTTGTCGAACTGGCGCACCGATTCCGGGGAGAGCGCCCCGATCGTCGCCCCTTCCTCACTGGCCCGGGAGATGCCGTTGAGCACCGTGAACAGTGCGAAGAAGAAGGGCATCTGGATGATGATCGGAAGGCAGGCCGCGAAGGGATTGGTGCCGTGCTTCTTGTACAGGGCCATCTGTTCCTGCGTCATGGCCTGGCGCGAGAGCTGGTCCGTCTTGCCCTTGTACTTCTGCTGCAGCTTCCGGAGGTCCGGCTGCAGCGCCTGCATCCCACGCTGAGCCTTGATCTGCTTGACGAAGACGGGAATCAGGGCGGCACGGATGACGACGACGAGGCCGACGATCGACAGAACCCAGGTCCAGCCGGAGGCGGGGTCCATCCCGAGGAACGTGAAGCCCTCGTGGAACATGAACATGATCCACGACACGAGCCACCGGAACGGCGCCAGGATCGTATCAAAAAAACCCATAATCAGTTAGCTCCTCAAGCCGCGGAGCGGCTTTCGTCATCGCCCGGGATCACCGGATGGTTCAACACAACAATCGAGGGGACTTTCCCTGCCGGGAAGTCCCTGGATCCCGGCGGCACGTGGTCTACGCCGCCGTCGTTCCAGGGATGGCACCGGACCAGCCGTCGAGCCGCGAGCCACGAACCGCGGACGACCCCATGGACCGTCACCGCCTCGAGCGCATAGGCCGAACAGCTCGGGTAGAACCGGCACACCTGCCCGTACAGCGGGGAGACGACCTTGCGGTACGCGATCAGGAACCCGATCACGGCCAGTCGGGGCAACCCCATGAGGAAGGCCGGCACACGGACAGCAACGCTGCTCACGATACTCTGCCTTCCCTTTCCGGTGCGTCGGAGCGCTCCAACCTGCGGGCAACCGTGGCCAGGCAGCTCGTGAAGTCCTTCTGCAGGGCCGGCCAGTCGCTATCCGCGGCCGGTGGGAGCGCGCGGACGACGACGTCGTACCCGGAGGGGTGCGCAGCGACCCACTCCGCCGAAGCATGGCGGAGCCTCCGTTTAACGAGGTTGCGGGTGACAGCGTTCCCTACGTTCTTGCCGACGATGAAGCCGACCCGGGAGGGCGCGGAGTCCGATGTCCTGGACCCGTATAGCACGACGTTCCGGCGCCCTGACCGGGCACCGGAACGTACGGTACGTGCAAAATCCGCTGCCGTTCGCACCCTGTGGATCATCGGAAGCACTGCGGGTTCCTGTTCATTGCTGAGAGAAGGAACCCCGTGCCGGCGCGATCACCCGAAGGACGCATGGCGTGGGAGGAACCGCTTATGCCGAGAGTTCGGTACGGCCCTTGCCGCGGCGCGCCGACAGGATGGCACGACCAGCGCGGGTGCGCATGCGAAGGCGGAAACCGTGCTTCTTGGCACGACGGCGGTTATTCGGCTGAAAAGTCCGCTTGCTCACTGTAGTTACTCCAGAACGATCTTGAGATGCGTCCGGCCCATTGCAACAAGGGGGAAGAACAGACTGACGCGATGAAGGTGTACATCCGACATTCGCGTTGGAGCTGTCACATCCCGAGGCCTCTTAGTACCCGGAAACATCTGTGATGGCATGCGAAATGCAGACATGTTGGACTACATAACGTTAGGGGACGCGGCGGAGGGGCGTCAAACTCGCCGTCGCCGGCCTGTGGGCTACTTTTCCACGGGCCTGTGGACAACCGGCGCTCGAATCACACTACACGCATCGCCGGAGGGACCGGGTGGGACCTCTCCCAGCCCCCGTCCTGCCGCGCCAGCCCGCTATCTTCTGTAGTTCCCATCCTCTACTCTTGGCTCTGGTCCGTTTATCCACGGCTTGTGTACAACTCTGTGGAGAACGGACCTTTTCGAGCGTGGGCAGCACAGCTAATGAGGGGTTCTTGTGGGAACAGATGAGGTAAACGACGTCGGGAGTTCCTGGCGTAAAGTCATCCGGACCCTCGAGCAGGACGATCGCGTCACTCCGCGCCAGCGCGGATTCATGGTGCTGGCACAGGCCCAGGGCCTCATCGGAACGACCATGCTCATCGCTGTCCCGAACGAACTGACGCGCGAAGTCCTGCAGACCCAGCTCAAGTCCGCCCTGGACGAGGCCCTGCGCGACGTGTTCCGCGAGGACATCCAGTGCGCCTTCGTGATCGACCCCGAACTGACCCCTGTGGCGGAGGAAGCCCCCGAGCAGGAACCCGAGCAGGTCTCGCCGGAGCCCAAGGGAGAGGCCAAGCCTTCCCCTACCCCGCCCAGCAACTCCCACGAGTTCGGCCGGCTCAATCCCAAGTACATCTTCGACACCTTCGTCATCGGGTCCTCGAACCGTTTCGCCCATGCAGCTGCGGTCGCGGTGGCCGAAGCACCGGCGAAGGCCTACAACCCCCTCTTCATCTACGGTGACTCGGGACTCGGCAAGACCCACCTGCTGCACGCCATCGGTCACTACGCCCGGCATCTCTACACCGGGATCCGCGTCCGGTACGTGAACTCCGAGGAGTTCACCAACGACTTCATCAACTCGATCCGCGACGACGAGGGCTCGAGCTTCAAGCAGACCTACCGCAACGTCGACATCCTGCTGATCGACGACATCCAGTTCCTGTCCGGCAAGGACCGGACCATGGAGGAGTTCTTCCACACCTTCAATGCGCTGCACAACCACAACAAGCAGGTGGTCATCACCTCCGACATGCCGCCCAAGCAGCTGATCGGGTTCGAGGAGCGCATGCGGTCCCGGTTCGAGTGGGGCCTCCTGACGGACATCCAGCCGCCCGAACTGGAGACCCGCATCGCGATCCTCCGCAAGAAGGCGATCAGCGACAGCCTGAGCGCCCCGGACGACGTCCTCGAGTACATCGCCTCGAAGATCGCGACCAACATCCGGGAACTGGAGGGGGCGCTGATCAGGGTCACCGCCTTCGCCAGCCTCAATCGCCAGACGGTCGACGTGAACCTGGCGGAGATCGTGTTGAAGGACCTGATCTCCGACGACGGAGCGCAGGAGATCACATCCACCGTGATCATGGCGCAGACCGCGGACTACTTCCAGATCAGCATGGAAGAGCTGTGCAGCAAGTCGCGCACGAGGACGCTCGTCACCGCCCGGCAGATCGCCATGTACCTGTGCCGGGAGCTCACCGACATGTCCCTCCCGAAGATCGGGCAGGAACTCGGCGGCCGCGACCACACCACCGTCATCCACGCGGACCGGAAGATCCGCGAGCTCATGGCCGAGAGGCGCGCGATCTTCAACCAGGTCACCGAACTGACCAACCGCATCAAGCACAAGCAGCGCGAAGCCTGACAGCCCCTGTGTTTCACCGGTGTAATTAACAGGTGTGGACACAGCTGTGGATAACCGGGGGAACATCGGCACCCAACCTGAGGAAAAACCCCCTGCAGCCTGTGGATCCGCGGAATGACAAGGATTTTCCCCACAACCGCCTGCAGGCGGCCGTCGTCCGAACGCACACCTTGTCCACAGGGCAGATCCGCGGAAGCGCGCCGACCAGCGGACTTATCCACAGAATCCACAGCAGTTATTAACACTACGAACCTTAAACTTCAAAAGTTCGTCAAATAACATTCCACGTTCCGTCCGACCCGTCCCCCCGCCTCCCCGGACCTGCTTCGCAGCTCCGCTATCGGGCTAAGCTGTTCCCCAGTAGGGTTGTAGTTCCCCGTGCCCGGGCATCTCCGTGCACGACATGCGACCCACCATCCGCCGGCTTCGCCGGTGGCTGTTTTTTTGGAAGGCGGCACTGCTCCGTGAAATTCAGAGTCGAGCGGGATGTACTTGCGGAGGCTGTGTCCTGGACCGCCCGTTCCCTGTCACCCCGTCCGCCCGTACCGGTCCTTGCCGGACTGCTCATCCGGGCCGAGGGCGGTTCACTGAGCCTCGCGAGCTTCGACTACGAGATCTCCGCGCGCCTCGAGATCGCGGCGGACGTCCTGGAGGAAGGCACCATCCTCGTGTCCGGCCGCCTGCTCGCCGACATCTGCCGCAGTCTTCCCTCCGCCCCGGTCGAGGTAGCCACCGATGGATCGAAAGTGACCCTGACGTGCCGCAACAGCCGCTTCAACCTGGCGACCATGCCCGAGGGTGAGTACCCGGAGCTCCCCAAACTTCCCGCGGTCAGTGGCGTCGTCGACGGTGAGGCCTTCTCCCAGGCCGTCTCGCAGGTCATCATCGCCGCCAGCCGTGACGACACCCTGCCGATCCTGACCGGTGTCCGCATGGAGATCGAGGATGACCTGATCACCCTGCTCGCCACCGACCGGTACCGGCTCGCCCTGCGCGAGGTCTCATGGAAACCGTCGACGCCAGGAATCTCGACCAGCGCACTGGTCAAAGCCAAGACGCTCAACGAGGTCGCGAAGACGCTCGGCGGCGCAGGAGACCTGAACATCGCGTTCTCGGACGATTCCGAGCTGATCGGTTTCGAATCGGGTGGGCGCCGCACCACGTCGCTGCTCGTGGACGGTGACTACCCCAAGATCCGGTCGCTCTTCCCCGAGAACACCCCGATCCATGCCACCGTCCAGACGAGCACGCTCGTCGAGGCCGTTCGCCGTGTGTCGCTCGTCGCCGAACGGAACACTCCCGTGCGTCTGGCCTTCACCGAGGGACAGGTGACCCTCGATGCGGGTACGGGTGAGGACGCCCAGGCCTCCGAAGCCATCGAGGCGACGCTGGACGGCGACGACATCACGGTCGCCTTCAACCCGCACTACCTGAGCGAAGGGCTCGGAGCCTTCAGCAGCCCGTACGTCCGGTTCTCCTTCACCTCACCTCCCAAGCCCGCGGTGATGTCGGCGCAGGATGACGCGTCGGGCGAGGACAGGGAAGACTACAAGTACCTGCTGATGCCCGTGCGGCTTCCCAACCAGTAGCCCCCGCGGCAGGTACACCCGGCCGGCCGGACCGCCGCCGGACCCATCGTCAGAAAGAGAAGCGCATGCACATCGGCCTCATTGGACTCGGAAAAATGGGATTCAACATGAGGGAGCGGCTCCGCCGGAACGGCATCGAGGTCACCGGTTTCGACCGCAACCCCGAGCGCACCGATGTGTCGAGTCTCGACGAACTGGTCGCCGCGCTTCCGGCTCCGCGCATCGTCTGGGTGATGGTGCCGGCGGGCCAGGTCACAGACGCCGTCGTGAAGGACCTCTCCGAAGTCCTCGCCCAAGGCGATTTGGTGATCGACGGAGGCAACTCCAAGTTCACCGACGACCAGATCCACGCCACCCTGCTGGCCCAGAAGGGCATCCGATTCCTCGACTGCGGCGTCTCCGGCGGAGTCTGGGGACTCGAGAACGGCTACGGCCTGATGGCCGGCGGCAGTTCCGAGGACGTCGACCTCGCGATGCCGGTCTTCGACGCACTCCGCCCGGAGGGCGAGCGCGCCGAGAGCTTCGTGCACGTGGGTGACGTCGGGGCGGGCCACTACGCCAAGATGGTGCACAACGGCATCGAGTACGGACTCATGCAGTCCTATGCCGAGGGCTACGAACTCCTCGAGGCCAAGGACATCGTCAAGGACGTCCACGGAACCTTCGCCGCCTGGCAGAAGGGAACAGTCGTCCGTTCCTGGCTGCTGGACCTCGTCGTCAAGGCGCTGCAGGAGGACCCCGGACTGTCGAAGATCGCGGGCTACGTCGAGGATTCCGGCGAGGGCCGGTGGACCGTCGAGGAAGCGATCGCCAATTCGGTGCCGGCCCCGGCGATCACGGCGGCCCTGTTCGCCCGTTTCGCCTCGCGCCAGGACGATTCTCCGTCGATGAAGATGGTGGCGGCACTTCGCAACCAGTTCGGCGGCCATGCAGTGAAACCGGCCCGGGAGAAGTAAGTGGTGACCGGTGTACGTTGAGCACCTCTCGCTCACCGGGTTCCGGAGCTACGGGCAACTCGATACCGCGATCGAGCCCGGTATCACGGTCTTCGTCGGGCCGAACGGGGTGGGGAAGACGAACATCGTCGAGGCGATCGGGTACCTCGCGACCCTGTCGTCCCACCGCGTCAGCACCGACAAGCCCCTGATCTCCTTCGGCGAGGAGCGAGCGATCATCCGGGGCAGGTTCGTCCGGGGAGCGCAGCGCACGAGCGTCGAGGTCGAGATCAATGCCGATGCAGCCAACCGTGCCCGGATCAACAGGTCGAACCCCGTACGGGCGAGGGATGCTGCCGGCATCCTGAAGACCGTCCTCTTCGCGCCCGAGGACCTTGCCCTGGTCAAGGGTGATCCCTCGGGACGGCGTCGGTACCTGGACGAGGTGATGGTGTCGCTCCTGCCGCACCAGTCGGCGTTGCGCGCCGACTACGAGCGTGTCCTCAAGCAACGCAACGCACTGCTGAAGTCCGCGCGGGCAGCCGGCAGGTTCTCGACGGCGCACGATTCGACCCTCGATGTGTGGGATCAGCACCTGGCCGAGGCCGGCGCACGGCTGCTCTCGGCCCGCCTCATCCTCACCGACCAGCTGCGTCCCCACGTGCAGCGCGCGTACAAGGAACTGACGGACGGCTCGAAGGCGGCGGACATCGCCTACGTCTCCAGCGTCTCGTCGTCCCCGGACCTTCGAACCGACGACGACGGCGGGGCCATGCCCCGTGCTTCCGGGGAGGGACTGCAGGATCTCGCCCTTCCGGAGTTGACGGAACTGTTCATCGCGAGCCTCCTGCGCCACCGGAAGAAGGAACTCGAGCGCGGCATCTCCCTCGTGGGACCGCACCGTGACGACCTCGCCCTCCTGCTGGGTACAGTCCCGGCGAAGGGGTATGCCTCCCATGGGGAGACCTGGTCCATGGCCCTGGCGCTCCGGCTCGCTTCCTACTACCTGTCGCTCGAGGAGGACTCCACCCCCGGCGGGAATCCCGTGCTGATCCTCGATGACGTCTTCGCCGAACTCGACGCGCAACGGCGTACGCGCCTCGCCGCGATCGTCGCCCCCGCGGAGCAGGTGCTGGTCACCGCCGCTGTCGGGAACGACATCCCCGAGGCCCTCCTCGGCCGGCAGATCCGTGTCGTCCCGGGTGGGATCAACGGTGCTGGAGGAGCCGATGTCCGCCCAGCCGATGTCGCGGGTGCGGCGGAGGAACGCCTGGATGCCGGAGACGTCGATGCCGGAGAAGCGGATGTCTGAGACACCGACGCCGGAGGAGCACGGGCAGGACGGGGGACCATCCGGTGAAGCGACCGCCGGTGCCACAGGACCCGGGACGGACGGGCCGGACGACGGACGGAACCGCGCCGGCAGGAACCGCGGCGGAGAAGGCGGGGTGGAACGTCCCGGCATGGAGGACTTCCCCGAGCAGGACGCTCCGCAGGCCCTCCTCAACAGATTGCGCAGCGCCTCCCAGGCCAGGGGAACACCCCGGGAGACGGCATCGAAGCGGACGGCGAAGGCGCCTCGCCGCCGGTACTCACCTGAACCCACCTACGGCGGGCGGGACCCGGAGGGTGTCGGCAACGTCTTCTCGAGGATGCTCGCGGAACGCGGCTGGAAGTCGCCGGTGGCGATCGGGTCGGTGCTGTCCCGCTGGGACGAGATCGTCGGGGCGGACATCGCGGCGCACTGCGTGCCGGAGAGTTTCGACGCCGACACGGTCCTGGTGAGGTGCGACTCGACCGCCTGGGCCACCCAGCTCCGCCTCATCACTCCGCAGGTGCTGCAGCGGTTCGAGGCCGAGCTGGGGGCGGGCGTAGTGACCCGGCTGTCCGTCGTCGGACCTGCCGCACCGAGCTGGCGCAAGGGTGGCCGTTCCGTCAAGGGACGCGGTCCCCGCGATACGTACGGATGAGCCGGAGGGCAGGGCCGCTGGACGGCCTGTAGGCCAATCGGGGATCCGCCCGGCGTATCCGTCCTCATGGAAGGACCCCCTATCGGCTCTGACGCCGCTTTATTGGCCGGTGAAGGGGTGTTCGTGCGGGATTGTAGCCCTCCACAGGGTAGAATGGATCGAGATTGTTTTGGTCCATCCAGCTGAGGAGCCGTCTACGCCTGTGGCACACGAGAACGAGTTGAATGCAAGTGATGTGTTGATCGGCGAAGGCGAATCCCCGATCCTGGAGGCGGCCACCGAACACGCATACGGTGCCAACGAGATCACGGTGCTGGAGGGCCTGGAAGCGGTCCGGAAACGTCCGGGAATGTACATCGGGTCCACCGGACCCCGGGGTCTTCACCATCTTGTGTACGAAGTCGTGGACAACTCGGTCGATGAGGCGATGGCGGGTTACTGCGACCACATCGAGATCACGCTCCAGGCCGACGGCGGTGTCAAGGTCGTGGACAACGGCCGCGGGATCCCCGTCGACATGCACCCCACCGAGGGGCGGCCGACCGTCGAGGTCGTCATGACAATCCTCCACGCCGGCGGCAAGTTCGGCGGCGGTGGGTACGCGGTGTCGGGCGGCCTGCACGGCGTCGGCATCTCGGTCGTCAACGCACTGTCCAAGCGGGTCGAGACGGAAGTGCGACGCCAGGGTCACGTGTGGCGCCAGTCCTTCGCCGACGGCGGCAAGCCCGTCGGCGAGCTGAGGAAGGGCGAGGAGACCTCCGAGACCGGCACCACCCAGACGTTCTATCCCGACGACTCGATCTTCGAGAGCACGCAGTTCGACTTCGAGACCCTCCGCGCACGGTTCCAGCAGACCGCGTTCCTCAACAAGGGACTGCGCATCACCTTCACGGACGAGCACGTCGACGAGGTCGAGGACGAGGTCACCGTCGAGACCGGCGAGGATTCCACGCCTCGGCACCGCGAGGTCGAGTACCTCTACGAGAACGGCCTTGTGGACTACGTCCACCACCTCAACTCCTCCAAGCGCGTCGACGTGGTGCACCCCGATGTCATTGTCTTCGATACGGAGACCCCGGACCGCACCATGTCCGTCGAGATCGCGCTGCAGTGGACCTCGGCCTACTCCGAGAGCGTGCACACGTACGCCAACATGATCAACACGCACGAGGGTGGAACGCACGAAGAGGGCTTCCGTGCGGCCATGACCACCCTGATCAACAAGTACGCGCGCGAGAAGAACATCATCAAGGAGAAGGACGACAACCTCACGGGTGACGACATCCGCGAAGGTCTGACCGCCGTCATCTCCGTGAAGCTCTCCGAGCCGCAGTTCGAGGGCCAGACGAAGACGAAGCTCGGCAATTCGGAGGTCAAGGGGTTCGTGCAGCGCGTCGTCACCGACCAGCTGGGCGACTGGCTCGAGCGCAACCCGGGCCCCGCCCGCGACGTCATCCGCAAGTCGATCCAGGCATCGCAGGCGCGCCTCGCCGCCCGCAAGGCGCGGGAGTCCACGCGCCGCAAGGGCCTGCTCGAGTCCGGCGGCATGCCGGGCAAGCTCAAGGACTGCCAGTCCAAGGACCCGGCGCGGTCGGAGATCTACATCGTGGAGGGCGACTCGGCCGGCGGTTCGGCGGTCCGGGGCCGCAACCCCGAGACGCAGGCCATCCTGCCCCTGCGCGGCAAGATCCTGAACGTGGAGCGCGCGCGCCTGGACCGGGCCCTCGGCAACAGCGAGGTCCAGGCCATGATCACCGCGTTCGGCGCGGGGATCGGCGAGGACTTCAACGTCGAGAAGGCCCGGTACCACAAGATCGTGCTCATGGCCGACGCGGACGTGGACGGCCAGCACATCACGACCCTGCTGCTCACACTGCTGTTCCGCTACATGCGGCCGCTGATCGAGAACGGCTTCGTCTACCTTGCGCAGCCGCCGCTGTACCGGATCAAGTGGTCCAACGCGAAGCACGACTATGTGTTTAGCGACCGCGAGCGTGACGAGGTCATCCGGATCGGCCTCGCCAACAACCAGCGGCTGCCCAAGGACAACGGCATCCAGCGGTACAAGGGTCTGGGCGAGATGGACTACACGGAACTGTGGGAGACCACCATGGATCCGGACCACCGCACCCTGCTCCAGGTCACCATGGACGACGCGGCCGCGGCCGACCAGGTGTTCTCGGTGCTCATGGGTGAGGACGTCGAGTCCCGGCGCAACTTCATCCAGCAGAACGCCAAGGATGTGCGTTTCCTCGACATCTGAGTGCCGGCTACCGGCATCGTGCCGGCGCAACGGAACAAGAGCGGACCGAGGGTCCCTGCCCGAGCTTGCGAGGGAGAGGGAGGACGTCCGACCGGGCGCCTGCACACGATGCCGGGCACCGGCCAGCGACCGCGTCTCCTGTGTGGTCGAGAACCTTTCACGAACGGAACTGATTCATGAGTGACGACATCACCGGCAACGGACCCGACGAGCCCATCGAGGGTGAGGTCCTGACGGACCGCGTCGAGCAGGTGGACCTGCAGACGGAGATGCAGCGGTCCTACCTGGACTACGCGATGGCGGTGATCGTCGGCCGGGCGCTGCCCGACGTGCGCGATGGCCTCAAGCCCGTGCACCGGCGCGTCCTCTACGCCATGTTCGACGGCGGCTACCGGCCGGACCGCTCGTTCAACAAGTGTGCCCGCGTGGTCGGCGAGGTCATGGGCCAGTACCACCCGCACGGCGACTCCGCGATCTACGACGCCCTGGTCCGCCTGATCCAGGACTGGACGATGCGCTACCCCCTGGCCCTGGGACAGGGGAACTTCGGTTCGCCCGGGAACGACGGCGCGGCCGCCCCCCGGTACACCGAGACGAAGATGGCTCCGCTCGCCATGGAGATGGTGCGGGACATCGACGAGGAGACCGTCGATTTCCAGGACAACTACGACGGCAAGAACCAGGAGCCGACGATCCTGCCGTCGCGCTTCCCGAACCTGCTCGTCAACGGGTCCTCCGGCATCGCCGTCGGTATGGCCACCAACATCCCGCCGCACAACCTGCGCGAGGTGGCCGACGGCGTCCAGTGGTACCTCGAGAACCCGGAAGCCTCGAAGGAAGAACTGCTCGAAGCACTGATCGCCCGCATCAAGGGACCTGACTTCCCGACCGGCGCGCAGATCCTCGGCCACAAGGGCATCGAGGACGCCTACCGGACGGGTCGCGGCTCCATCACGATGCGCGCCGTCGTCAATGTCGAGGAGATCCAGAACCGCACCTGCCTCGTCGTCACCGAGCTTCCGTACCAGGCGAACCCGGACAACCTCGCCATCAAGATCGCCGAACTGGTCAAGGACGGCAGGATCAGTGGCATCGCGGACCTGAGGGACGAGACCTCCGGCCGGACCGGCCAGCGCCTGGTGATCGTGCTGAAGCGCGACGCCGTCGCGAAGGTGGTCCTCAACAACCTGTACAAGCACACCCAGCTGCAGGACAACTTCAGCGCCAACATGCTGGCGATCGTCGACGACGTTCCCCGCACGCTGAGCCTCGATGCGTTCATCCGGCACTGGGTGACCCACCAGCTCGAGGTCATCGTCCGCCGGACGCGGTACCGGCTGCGTAAGGCGGAGGAGGAGGCCCACATCCTCCGCGGTCTGCTGAAGGCGCTCGACGCCCTCGACGAGGTCATCGCCCTGATCCGTGCCTCCTCCACCACGGAGCAGGCCCGTGACGGACTGATGGGGCTGCTGTCCATCGACGAACTGCAGGCGACGGCGATCCTCAACATGCAGCTGCGGCGTCTGGCGGCGCTCGAGCGGCAGAAGATCCAGGACCGCCACGCCGAGCTGGAATCCATGATCACCGAGTTCAACCGGATCCTCGCCTCCGAGGACGTGCAGCGCGGCATCGTCAGCACGGAGCTCGCGGAGATCGTCGCCAAGTTCGGTGACGACCGGCGGACCGAGATCCTCATGGGCTACGACGGTGACATGAGCATGGAGGACCTGATCCCCGAGGAGGAGATGGTCGTGACCATCACCCGCGGCGGGTACGTCAAGCGCACCCGCAGCGACAACTACCGCCAGCAGGCACGCGGCGGCAAGGGTATCAAGGGAGCGCAGCTGCGCGGGGACGACGTCGTCGAGCACTTCTTCGTCACCACCACCCACCACTGGCTGCTGTTCTTCACGAATTTGGGTCGGGTCTACCGGGCGAAGGCGTACGAACTGGTCGAGGCTGCCCGTGACGCCAAGGGGCAGCACGTCGCCAACCTCCTGGCCTTCCAGCCCGACGAGAGGATCGCCCAGGTGCTCGACCTGCGCGACTACCAGCAGTCTCCCTACCTGGTCCTGGCCACGAAGCGCGGACTGGTGAAGAAGACGCGCCTCGAGGACTATGACACCAACCGGACTGCCGGCGTGATCGCGATCAACCTGCGGGACAACGACGAGCTCGTCTCCGCGCAGCTCGTGTCCAGCGATGACGACATCATGCTCGTCTCGCGCAAGGGACAGTCGCTGCGCTTCACGGCCGACGACGACGCCCTGCGGCCGATGGGACGTGCGACGTCGGGGGTGACCGGCATGAAGTTCCGCGAGGACGACGAACTGCTGGCCGGCAGCGTCGTCACCGACGACTCCTATGTCTTCATCGTCACCGAGGGTGGTTTCGCGAAGCGGACCAAGGTCGACGAGTACCGGGTGCAGGGCCGCGGTGGCCTCGGTATCAAGGTCGCCAAGCTGGCCGAGGAGCGGGGCGACCTGGTCGGCGCCCTCGTGGTGCAGGAAGAGGACGAGGTCCTGGTGGTCATGGGAGGCGGGAAGGTCGTCCGCTCGGCCGTGGCCGGCGTGCCGGCGAAGGGACGCGACACGATGGGTGTCATCTTCGCCAAGCCGGACAAGACGGACCGGATCATCGCCGTGGCCCGCAACAGTGAGCGGAGTGTTGCCGTCGAGGAGGGGCTGATCGACGATCCTTCCGAGGCCAGCCCGGACGTGGACGTCATCGACACGGTCACGCCCGAGGACGCACCAGCAGAGTTCACAGCCGATGAAGTACGGTTGTCGACAGAGGAAACGGCTGAGCCTGACGCTGAGTCGCCGGAACATGGAGGTAGCGAGTGAGCTCGGCCAACACCAACCCGCGAGCGTCCAGCGGCCAAATGCGGGCGCCCGGGACCCCTCCGCGCGTGAATGCCCCCGCACGTCCCGCGCAGCGGCCCACGGGCCCCGGCGCGCAGACCGCGCGTCCTGCGCAGCGACCGGGACTGATCAAGCCGGCACCGAAGGCGAAGGCCCGGAAGGCGCGCCTGCTCGTCAGCAAGGTCGATCCGTGGTCCGTGCTCAAGATGTCGTTCCTCCTGTCGGTCGCGCTCGGCATCGTCACCGTCGTTGCGTCCTTCGTGATCTGGACGGTCCTGGACCTCACCGGGATCTTCGACGGCGTCAACGAGCTCCTCCGGGAGATCGCCGGATCCGAGAACGGTGGCTTCGATCTTCGACAGTTCGCGTCGCTGCCCCAGGTCCTCTCCTTCGCCACGATCATCGCCGTGGTCAACGTGGTGCTCCTGACCGCCCTGGCCATGCTCTCGGCGGTGCTCTACAACATCTCCTCCACCCTGGTCGGCGGAATCGGCGTCACGCTGACCGACGATTAGGACACCGGCCTCTTCGGCGCCGGAGGGCGATTTGAAGAATGCCGAGACACTACTGTAAAGTCGTATCTCGGCCCGAAGAGGTATCGGGGCGTATAGCTCAGGCGGTTAGAGCGCTTCGCTGATAACGAAGAGGTCCCAGGTTCAAGTCCTGGTACGCCCACGGATCCACTACTGCAGGGAACTGCTAGGAGACTGGTGTGAAGAAGTTGCTTCTTGCGGCAGCGGCTGCAGCAAGTGTCCTCGTCTACAAGCGGTGGCAGGATTCAGAGAAAAGCAAGAGCGTCTGGAGCAACGCGACGGACGACGTCGCCTAGCAAGGAACATCGTCCGGCGCAGGTATACTGGATGAGGCTCATTTCGGGGGCATGGCGCAATTGGTAGCGCACCTGCTTTGCAAGCAGGGGGTTCGGGGTTCGAGTCCCCGTGCCTCCACCGAGAGGAAGTCCCGGCCATCGGCCGGGACTTCCTGCTTTAAGCGGCCCGAGCCGACCGGCATCCGGCGGTACTGACGGCGTGCCATAGGGTTGCCGGGTGACTATCTTCCTCTCGATCCTGGGCGTGATCGGGGTCTCGGCGTCCGGGCCGATCATGGCAGCGACAGCCGCCCCGGTCCTCGCCATCGCGTTCTGGCGGAATCTGCTCGGAGCCGTCCTCATGGGCGGCCCGGCCTTCGTCTCCAAGCGGGCCGAGTTCGCAGCCCTGCGCCCAGCGGACTACCGGCGGCTCGCCCTCGCAGCTGGAGCCCTGGCGTTGCACTTCGCCTGCTTCATCACCGCTCTCAAGCTCACCTCGGTGGCAGCCGCCACCGCCCTCGTCTGCCTGCAGGTGGCATGGATCGCGTTGTTCAACGCCCTGCTGGGGTCCCGGCCACAGCGCGCGGTGGTGGCCGGTCTGGGTGTCGCCTTCGTCGGCGTCGTGATCATCACCGGCTTCGACCTCTCACTCTCCCGGAACGCGCTCCTCGGGGATGTGCTCGCGCTGGCCGGTGGGGCGCTGGCGGGCATCTACCAGATGGCGGGAGCCGCCGCCCGGCGGACGATGTCCACCGGGACCTATACGACGCTCTGCTACGGAACCTGTGCAGTTCTCCTCGGAGCCCTCTGCGCAGCCACGGGCCAACCGATCGTCGGATTTACTCCCGTGGCCTGGGCGGGCATCCTCGCCGTGACCCTTCTGGCGCAGATCATGGGCCACTCGGTGTTCAACCATCTGCTCGCGGTGATGAGCCCGCTGGTCGTATCCATGATCATCCTGCTGGAGATTCCCGGGGCCGCGATCCTCGCGGCCGTCTTCCTCGGCGAGCAACTGCCCGCTGGAACCTATGGCGGGCTGGTCCTCATCCTCGCCGGCCTCGCCGTGGTGGTCCGCGGCCAGCAACGACGGACGGAGCGCCAACGGCTCCTGGCCGAGCAGGCCGCTACCATACCTCCCGCCCTCGGCGGCGACTGATATTCCTCCTTGAGCATACTACGATGACGGCATGAAAAAGCCCCCGGCAGGACGCCGGGGGCTTTTCGCTTCTCGGAGTGTCAGGCTTTCGGCTCGTCCGTCGGCGTAGCCACATGCTTCGCGGGTTCGCCGGCGTCCGCGTCGCCCGCCGCCAGCGGCGAGGTGGTGCCTGCGACCGTCCCGCTGGTCGCCGCCGCGTCATCGGAGGAGGCTGCTGACCGCTCGGCGGCTTTCTTGATCTCGGCGACGACGTCCTTGGCTTCCTGGGCCTTGTCCGCCGCGACGGGAGCAGGTGTGGCGTTCACGGGTGCGGGCGTCTTCCAGGGATCCTCCACGGGCTTGGAGGCCCTCCACGCAGCGATGCCGGCGACGAGAGCGGACGCGATGATGCCGACGATCAGCCAGCCCTTGCCGGACCTGCGTGCCTGGTTCCTCTTGAGGTCCTTCGAGGCCTGCATCGTCGCGGCGACCAGGCGCTTCTGGGCGTTCGTGACGGCCTTCTTGTCACCGGTCGCCCTGGTCACGACCTTCTCGACCAGAGGGGGCACGGAGGCTGCAGCGAGGGAACGGGCCGCCGTGTCCGCTGCCTCGCCGAGCCTGTTGGACAGGGCCGGCAGGTAGTCGTCGACGACCTTGCCCTTGGCGGAGTTCAGTGCCGGCGTCGCCTTGTCGAGGGTGCCCTGGATCTTCGGGGTCGTCTCGTCGATGACGTGCGTGATGCGCGGGCCCACACTCTCGATCCCGGACTGGATCCGGGGGGTGACGACGGCGATGCCGCCCGCGATGCCCTCGGTGGTCCTGCGGACGGTGTCCTGCAGGGCCGGCCGGGCGGTTTCGACGCCCTTCTCCCACCGGGGCTTCGCCCAGCCGTAGGCGGCATCGACATGGGGAGATGCCCAGGCGCGCGCTGCTGCTACTCCAGCGACGAATGCCGCTCCGATGGCGGCGGTCTCCTCGAGATCGTGGGTGACGCGTGCATTCTTCTTCACAAAAACCTCCAGGGGGTGGTTACTCGTTTTGATCAGCCTACGTTGCATGGACAGGGGGTGCTATCGGTGTGCGCTCCAGGATCCCGTCGAAAGGGCCGTTTCACCGTCCGCGGAATGGCACTCCTCCAGCTTATTGTCGGAGGCTGCGTGGAAGAATGGGCGAATGACTGCTATCCCAACAGCAAAAGCGACCATTTCCACCAACCAGGGCAATATCGAGGTGAACCTCTTCGGCAACCACGCGCCGAAGACCGTGAAGAACTTCGTGGGCCTGGCAACCGGCGAGATCACCTGGACCCACCCGCAGACGGGCGAGAAGAGCAACGCTCCCCTCTACAACGGGACGATCTTCCACCGCATCATCAAGGACTTCATGATCCAGGGCGGGGACCCGCTGGGCCAGGGTATCGGCGGACCGGGCTACAAGTTCGACGACGAGATCAACCCGGACCTCACCTTCAACGAGCCCTACAAGCTCGCCATGGCCAATGCCGGAACCCAGGGCGGACGCGGCACCAACGGATCGCAGTTCTTCATCACCTCGGTGCCCACGACCTGGCTGCAGGGCAAGCACACCATCTTCGGTGACGTCACCGACGAGGAGTCCCGCAAGGTCGTCGACAAGCTGAACGCGATTGCCACGGACATGAGGGACAAGCCCCTCGACGACGTCGTCATCGAGAGCATCACCGTGGAACAGCTCTAACCGAATGTCCTACGGTGCCCCCGCGCCCGACGCCGGCAGCCAGCAGGCCCCCGTCTGCCCGAGGCACCCCGACCGCATCAGCTATGTGAGGTGCCAGCGGTGCGGCCGCCCGGCCTGCGGAGACTGCCAGCGGCCGGCCGCCGTCGGATTCCAGTGCGTGGACTGCGTGCGTGAGCAGGCGGCCCGCACCCCGGTCCGGAAGAATGCTTTCGGCGGCGTCGCACGCGGGGGCACCCCTCTCGTCACCACGGCCCTGATCGGGATCTGCGTGGTGGTGTTCCTGCTCCAGCTCGTGATCCCCGGGCTCACCCGGACCTTCTCCTACGCTCCGGTGTTCACCGCCGGCGTGGGCGGAGCCATCCCGGCCGAGCCGTGGCGCATGCTCACCGCGGCCTTCCTCCATGCGCCCAACTCGGTCCTGCACATCGCGTTCAACATGTACGCCCTCTACATCCTGGGGAAGGTGCTCGAACCGGCGATGGGACGGGCGAGGTTCCTTGCGCTATACCTGATCTCGGCGGTCGGCGGATCCGTCGGCGTGTTGCTGCTGAGCGGACCCCTCCAGTACGTGGTCGGTGCATCCGGCGCCGTCTTCGGTCTGTTCGGGGCCCTCTTCATCATCCAGCGCAAGCGTGGGGGTGATGTGCGGCAGATCATCGTCCTGGTCGCCATCAACGCGGTCCTGGGCTTCGTGGTGCCGGGGATCGCCTGGCAGGCCCACCTCGGCGGCCTGCTGGCCGGAGCCGCCTGCGCAGCGGTCATCGCCTACGCACCCCGGGGTGCCCGTCAGGCCCGCCTGCAGTGGCTCGGACTCGGCGGGATCGTTGTGCTGCTGGCTGTGCTGACGTTCCTGGGGGTCTCGCTCCTCCTGGTCTAGGACGAGGAAGACACTGAGGGCCGGTTCGCTCGAACCGGCCCTCAGCTGCGTTATCCACACCCCTTATCCACACGGGGGATAACTTACACACATGTAATTCCACACCTGTGGATAAGCAGGGCCCGGGATCTCAGGCCCTCGAGCGGATGATCAACAGAACTGTGCACATCTGTGGATAACTTTCTGCACACCGTGTGCACAGTGGGGACAGGTCCTTCGACCGCCCCGGTGGAACGGGGGAACTACCGCCAGCGTGTGGTCATCAGGAATCCGACGATCGCGATGCCGAACCCGACAAGGATGTTCCAGGACCCCCAGGCCGCCACCGGAAGGGTGGACATCGAGATGTAGAAGGTGATGATCCACAGCAGGCCGATGATCATGAGCCCGAACATCACGGGCTTGTACCAGACCGGGTTCGGCTTGGGCTGCGAGGACTTGACGGCGGGCGCAGCGGTGCTGGCTCTCTTGCGGGGCTTCGACTCGGGCACGGATTCTCCTCGACGGGGCGCAACTGCGGATCAGCTGCGCCGGTGGTCTCGCGGGGCGCCCCGGTGCGTCCAGACCCGCAGGTTATCCTGAAGGAAGAACACCATCCGGCGGGCGGTTCTGGGAACGATTCTAGCCAAGAACCGCCCGATACCGGTGCATCCCCAGCGGCAGGAGCGGCAGTGGCCCGGTCAACCATCGACGCCGCACCCGGCCATGCCGCAGTGCAGGCACGGCCGCAGCGACGCCGTCGTACCCCCGTCCAGCTCGTCGCGCAGGTCCTCGGCGAACTGCTCATCACGGTCGGCGTCGTCCTCCTGCTCTTCGTGGGCTGGGAGCTGTGGTGGACCAACATCGATTCCGGGATCAAGCAGGACCACGCCCTCGAGGAGTTCTTCTCGGACGTACCGCCCGTTCGGGCGGAGCCGGTTCCCTCCTCGCCGCCCGGAGGAACCGTGTCCGCTGCGCCGGAGGAGTTCAGCGAACCCGCCGTCCTTCCGCAGAGCGAGCTGGTCGGGACCTTCGCGGTGGTCTACATCCCCCGGTTCGGTGAGAGCTACTCCCGGCCGGTCACGGCGGGCGTCGGGACCGATGTCCTCGACAACCTCGGTCTCGGGCACTACCCGGGAACCGGAGCCCCCGGCGAGGTGGGAAATTTCGCGCTGGCCGGCCACCGTCAGACCCACGGCCAGGTCCTCGACCAGATCCACACGCTCGTCCCGGGCGACCGCATCTACGTCCAGACCCGCGACGGGTTCTACACGTACGTGTTCCGCAACACCGAGATCGTCCTCCCCGACCGCGTGGACGTGATCGCACCGGTGCCCACGCAGCCGGCCGCGGAACCCGTCGACAGGATCCTGACGCTGACCAGCTGCAATCCGCGCTTCGGTGCGCAGGAGCGTATTATTGCTTATTCGGTGATGGAGTCCTGGCGTCCTGTGGATGCCGGTCCGCCGCCCGAGATCGCGGAGCAGGTAGCCCGTGCCGCAGGACAGGGATAGCCACGATGTACGGATGGATCTTCCGGACCCTCCCCGGTCCCCTGTGGATGCGCGTTCTCCTCTCGGTGCTCCTCGTGCTCGCGGCCGTCGCGGTGCTCATGGTCTTCGTGTTCCCCTGGTTCTCCCAGTTCAACCCGCTCACAGATTCAACGATTGGTTCCCCCTAGCTCATGGCTGACACCACCCGAATCCTCGTCGTCGACAACTACGACAGCTTCGTCTACACCCTGGTCGGTTACCTGCAGGAACTCGGCGCCGAGACGACCGTGGTCCGTAACGACGACCTGACCCTCGCGGAGGCCGAGGACATGGCCGCATCGCGCGACGGCGTGCTGATCTCCCCCGGCCCGGGCACGCCGGCCGAGGCCGGCGTCTGCATCGACCTCATCCGGTGGTGCGGCGAGCATGCGAAGCCCATGCTCGGAGTCTGCCTCGGACACCAGGCGCTGGCGGAGGCCTATGGCGGACGGGTGACGCACGCACCCGAACTCATGCACGGCAAGACCTCCCTGGTGGAACACGATGCGACAAGCGTCTTCGCCGGGTTGCCGTCGCCGGTCACGGCCACGCGGTACCACTCGCTCGCAGCCGTGAGCGATGACGTTCCAGCCGACCTCACGGTCACCGCACGCACCGCCAGTGGCATCATCATGGGCCTCGAGCACAAGACCGCGCCCCTGTGCGGCGTCCAGTTCCATCCCGAGTCGGTCCTGACGGAGGGCGGCTACCAGATGCTGGGAAACTGGCTCGAATCGCTCGGCCTCACGGGTGCTGCAGCCAAGGCGGCAGGACTCAGCCCGCTCATCGCGCGCTAGCTGTTCCCTTTCGTGGGTCCCGGCGTGGGCTGGTTCCCCGTCCCCTCGGCGGGCCGGCCGCCCGGTGTCCGGGAGGGTTCCGGCTTGGGTTCCGGGGCGGTCTCCTGCGTGGGTTCCGGGGACGGCTCCTGGGTGGGCTCCTGCACCGGTGGCTGCGTGGGTGCCTTCGCCACCGAGAGCACGATCTCCGTTCCCTGATCCACCTGCGACCGTGCGGGCGACGACTGCGCCGTCACGATCCCCGGTGTCACCACGCTGTTCTCGACCTCGCGGACGGAGAACGGCAGTTGGACGGCGGGATCGGCCAGCAGTGCCTCGGCCTGCAGGACGGTCAGGTCGGTGAGCAGCGGCACGGTCACCTTGCCGTTGGACAGCACCAGGTCCACCGACGTGCCGACGGGCACGGACTGCCCCGCCTGGGGATTGGTCGTGATGACCCGGCCTTCCGCGACCTCGGCGCTGGTCTCCTCCGTGACCTCGCCGCCTTTCAGCCCGAGGTCCTCCAGCGCGTCCCGCGCCGAGGACTCCGTGAGTCCCGAGAGCTCGTCGGGTAGCACCACGTTGGCGGGGCCCAGCGAGACGGTGATGTTCACGCGGGACTCCGTCTCCACGGATGCTCCCGCCGAAGGGTCGGAACTGATGACGTCTCCGGCCTCCACCGACGCGTTGTACTCCTCGTCCGTGGAGGGGACCAGCCCGGCGTCCACGATCGCATCGGTCGCATCCGCCTCGGTCATGGACACCACATCGGGAACGTCGACGGTCGCCACCTCCTGGACCGGCCGGCTGTCCGGGAGGTTGTCCAGGACCACATAGCCTCCGGCGAGGACGAGCAGCACCGCCACGAGGAAGACCGTGAGCCAGGCAGCACGGGACGATCTCCGGTGCTGGTCGTGCTGCCGGTCCCGCTCGGTGCCGTTCCCCAAAAGGTCCAGGCGACCGTCGTCGTCCTCCTGTCCGGAGGGAAGGGACTGGTCCGCCGCCAGCCGGCCTCCGGTGTGGGCCTGCGAATGGTACGTGGTGCCAATCGCTGTCGCACCGACCGACGCTGCACGCGTCCGGGGCGCGGTGACGTCCATCGCCTCGGTGGGTGCCCCTGCGGCGTCCGCGAGGACGACACCGCGGGCAGCGTCGAGCAGGGCACGACGGAAGGACGCTGCGTCCTGGAACCGGTGTTCGCGGTCCTTCCGCAGCGCCCTGGCGAGGACGGAGTCCAGGGCGGGCGTGACGGCCGGAGCGAGGGTGCTGGCGATGGGAGGTTCTTCCCTCACGTGCTGGTAGGCCACGGACACCGGACTGTCCCCGATGAACGGCGGGCGGCCCGTGAGCAGTTCGAACAGGAGGCATCCCGCCGAATACAGGTCGCTGCGGGCGTCCACCGTCTCCCCGCGGGCCTGCTCGGGTGAGAGGTACTGCGCCGTGCCCAGGACCGCCTGGGTCTGTGTCATGGTGGCCTGCGAGTCCGCCAGGGCGCGGGCGATGCCGAAGTCCATGACCTTGACGGCGCCGTCCGGGGTGATCATCACGTTGGCCGGCTTGATGTCCCGGTGGACGATGCCGGCCTTGTGGCTGTAAGCCAGCGCGTCCAGGACCCCGGCGAGGTAGGTCACGCTGTCCTCGGGTGTCAGGTCCCCGGCCTTGACGTGGTCACGCAGCGTGCGTCCCTCGACGTACTCCATCACGATGAACGGGACCCTGACCTCGTGCTGTGGCCTGTCCGGGATCTCTTCCTCCCCGGTGTCGTAGACCGCGACGATATTGGGGTTGTTGAGGCCCGCCACGGCCTGGGCTTCACGCCGGAACCGCGACTGGAAGAGGGGATCGCGGGCAAGGTCCTGGCGCAGCACCTTGATCGCCACTGACCGCCCGAGCAGGAGGTCGCGTCCGAGGTGTACATCGGCCATGCCTCCACGGCCGATCAGTTCACGAACCTCGTACCGTCCGTTCAGGACGCGCTCCGCGGTCATCACTCCGGGCCCTTCCGGCACGTGCGCTGCGGGCGGATCATGACCCGGAGGTCGCCGTCCCCGTGGGCTCCGACGCGGGGGTCGGCTCCGACGGACTGGTCGGCGCCTCGGTGGCGGGCGGGCCCGAGGACACGACGTAGTTCACCTGGGTTCCCGGCGCAAGTACTGCACCCGGCCCGGGATCGACACGAAGTACGGTCCCCTCGGGCTGGTCCGACTCCTCGGAACCCACATTCAGGGGTCGCAACCCGAGCTCCACGAGGATCCGCTCGACCTCGGCGGCATCCTGTCCCTGCAGACCCGCGGGCACGGTGACCTGCTCGGGACCGGTTGATGCGGTCAGTGTGATCGTAGTTCCGGGTGGTTGCGCCCCACTCGGGTTGATGTCGATGACGGTTCCCGGTTCCTTCTCGGAAGACCGTTCCACCACGTTTACTCCGAAATCGAGCGCAATCAGCTTTGCTCGGGCCTCTTCCAGGGGAAGACCAAGGTATTCGGCCGGCGAGATGACAGTGCCTTCGTCAGCCTCGGCGGTGGTGGGTGACGGCGTCGGCGACGGGGACGGGGACGGGGACGAGGAGGTGGTGGAGGGCGATGGGCTGGGGGTGTCGGACGGAGAGGGCGTCGCGCTGGCCGGGGTACTCGATGCGGCCGGAACGTTGTCGGCATCGTCTCCGGTCAGCAGCGGCTGGAAGATCAGGAAGGCGATGGCAGCCAGTGCGAGCAGGAGCAGGACGATGAGCGGGATCAGCCAGGGGCTCCGCCGATCCTCCTCGCGGCGGTACGGCTGGGAGGGCTCGGTGGCGTCGATGTCCTCCTCCGACCAGTCCCGGGAGGCCGCGATCCCGGCGGCGGCACCGGCGGCGGGTGCCGCGACCCTGGGAAGGGCGGATGTCTTCGGTGCGGGGACCGCCGTCGTCGCCTGGGTGTCCTGGCGGGGAACGGCGGTCGTCGCCGCGTCCGCGCCCGTCCCGAAGGCGAGCATCCCGGGCACCGCTGCTTCCGCGGCCCGGATGTTGCCCGCACGGATGGCGTCGACAGCGCGCGCGAGGCTCTCGGCGTCCCGCGGCCTGTCGGCAGGATCCTTGGCGAGCATGGATCCGACCAGCGCGCGTACGGGGCGCGGGATGGTCTCGGGCAGGGGTGGCGGGGCGTCGTTGACCTGGGCGAGGGCGATCGCGATCTGGGACTCGCCGGAGAACGGGCGGTGCCCGGCGAGGAGCTCGTATCCGATGACGCCCAGCGCGTAGATGTCGGAGGACCCCGTGGCCGGCTGGCCTGTGGCCTGCTCGGGCGCGAGGTACTGGGCCGTTCCCATGACCTGGCCCGTGGCCGTGAGCGGCACCTGATCGGCCAACCGGGCGATGCCGAAATCGGTGATCTTGACCCGGCCGTCGGGCATCACGAGGATGTTGCCCGGCTTCACGTCGCGGTGGACGAGTCCCTGCCGGTGTGCCACGGCGAGGGCGAGGGCGGTCTGGCCCATGATCGAGAGCGTCCGGTCGGGCGAGAGCACCTGCTCCTTCTCGATCACGGCGGACAGGGGCTGCCCGGGGACGAGCTCCATGACGAGGTAGGCGGAACCGCCCTCCTCGCCGTAGTCGAAGACGTTGGCGATCCCCTCGTGGTTGAGCAGCGCCGTGTGGCGCGCCTCCGCGCGGAAGCGGTTCAGGAACGCCGGGTCGCCCGAATACTCCTCCTTGAGGATCTTGATCGCCACGATCCGGCCCAGGATCTGGTCCCGCGCCTTCCAGACCTCGCCCATACCGCCGATCGCGATGCGCTCGGTCAGTTCGAACCTGCCGCCCAGGGTGATTCCTGACGTGGGCCTCATCTGTTCAACACCGCCTCTATAAGTCGCTTGGCACTGGGTGAGGTCAATTGCTGACCGGTGGGGATGTCCACGTTCTCCATCACGATGGAGATCGCTACCTGCGGATCGTCGGCGGGGGCGAAACCCGTGAACCAGGCATTGTCGCCGGTCTCGGAGACCTCAGCCGTTCCTGTCTTGCCGGCGACCTCGACGCCCGGCACCTGGGCGCCGGTCGCCGTACCGTTGTCCACCACGTTGACCATCCAGTCGGTGAGCTGGTTCGCCGTCTCCGGACTGACCGACTCGCGCAGCACCTCGGGCTGGGGGGACTCGATCAGCTGGAGGTCCGCCGCCCGGATCGACTTCACGAGCTGGGGTTTCATCTGCTGCCCGTCATTGGCGATGGCCGAGGTCACCATGGCCATCTGGAGCGGCGTCACGCGCGTGTCGAACTGCCCGACCGCGGACTGCGCGAGCTCGGGATCGGTCAGGTCCGACGGGAAGGAACTCGCGATGACCCGGGTGGGGATGGACAGCTCCTCGCCGAACCCGAATTTCGCCGCCTGCTCCTGGATGGCTTCCTCACCGAGGTCCAGGGCGATCTGCGCGAAGGGTGTGTTGCAGGACTGCTCGAGCGCGAACTCCAGGTCCGCCGTCGTCCTGCTGATGCATCCTCCCGTGACGTAGTTCGGCAGGGAGTACTCGATGCCGGGGAACTCGAGCGCCGGCGGGTTCGGGATCACCGAGTCGGCGTCGTACTTGCCCGACTCGAGTGCGGCTGCTGCGTCGATGAGCTTGAAGACGGAGCCCGGGGCCACCAGGGACTCCGTCGCGGGATTCGAGTAGATGGAGAGGCCTGGCTGTTCGGAGAGCGCGGCGACGTTCTCCTCGATGACGCCCGTGTCATGCCCGGACAGGAGGTTGGGATCGTAGGTCGGCTTCGAGACCATCGCGAGGATGTTGCCCGTCGAGGGCTCCATGACCACGATCGAACCCCGCTGATCGTCGGGGATGAGGTCCGAGGCGAGCTGCTGGATCTCGGGATCGATGGTCAGCTCCACGGACGCGCCCTCCGAGTCGACGCCTGAGAAGAGTCCGACGACCCGGTCGTAGAACAGCGAGCTGCTGGTGCCGGAGAGGATGTCCGATTCCCTGTCCTCGAGCTGGGTGGATCCCAGCGACAGGGAGTAGTACCCCGTCAGGTGTGCATACAGTTCGGGTTCGTTGTACACGCGCTGGTAGTTGAACTGGTCCTGCGACGGCACGGACTCCGCGATGGCCCGGCCGTCCACGAGGATCGCCCCGCGCTGCCGGCCGAAGTCCTGGAACAGCTGTCGGCTGTTCCAGGGGTTCGCATTCAGTGCCTGTGCCTGGAAGAACTGCACGTAGGTGAGGGAGCCGAGGACGAGGGCGAACATGCCGATGGCGACGACCCACGCACTGCGGATGGCCTGGTTCATCGGGTGGCCTCCTTCGCGGTCCTCTTCTTCACGGGTTTACCGTTCATGCCGAGCGCTTCGGGGAACGAGTCCTTCGTGGGGGCTGTCGGCGCCGGTCGACGCGCGGTCTCCGAGATGAGCAGGATCAGGGCCACGATCAGCCAGTTCGCCAGCAGCGAGGATCCACCGGCGGACATGAACGGCGTGGTCAGTCCGGTGAGGGGGATCAGGCGTGTGATTCCCCCGATCACCACGAAGCACTGCAGCGCGATGGTGAAGGAGAGGCCGCAGGCGAGAAGCTTGCCGAAGCCGTCCTTGGTCCCCAGCGCCGCCCGGATGCCCCGGGACACGAGGATCACGTAGAGCATCACGATGGCGACGACGCCGATCAGTCCGAGTTCCTCGCCCAGCGCCGCAATGATCATGTCGCTGTTGGCATAGGTCACGAGGTCGGGCCGGCCTTCGCCCAGTCCCGTTCCCACGAGGCCACCATTGGCCAGGCCGAACAGTCCCTGCACCACCTGCGCGCTGCCGCCGGGTGCCCTGTTGTACACCTCGGGCGCGAAGGCGTTGATCCAGGAGTCGAAGCGCAGTGCCACATGGCTGAACAGTTCCAGGGCGACGAAGACGCCGACGCCGATCATCACCAAGCCGATCAGCACCCAGCTGACCCGGCTCGTCGCCACGTAGATCATCACCATGAAGAGGCCGAAGAAGAGGATCGACGACCCGAGGTCGCGCTGGAAGATCAGGACTCCGATGCTGACCAGCCAGGCAGCGGCCATCGGTGCCAGGTCCCGGAAGCGGGGCAGTTGCAGCGGGCCGATCTTCTTGCCCGCCAGCAGGATGAGGTCGCGGTTCGTCGACAGATACCCGGCAAAGAATATTGCGAGCGTGATCTTCGCGATCTCCCCCGGCTGGAAGGTACCGATGCCCACTGAGATCCAGATGCGCGCCCCGTTGATCTCGAGACCGAGCGGCGTGAGGGGAAGCAGGAGCAGGAGGGCGCTGACGATCAGCGAGATGTAGGTGAAGCGGAGGAGGATCCGGTGGTCGCGCAGGACGATCAGGAGGACCGCCGCCGCTCCGATCGCCACGGCCGTCCACGTGACCTGCTGTGGTGCCACGGGCGGATAGTCGGGATTGACCAGGATGGCCGACAGGTCGAGACGGTGGATCATCGCCAGGCCGATCCCGTTCAGCGCGACGACGATGGGGAGTATCACCGGATCCGCATACTTCGCCCGGAAGCGCAGGATGACGTGGATGAGAAGGCCCATCCCTCCGAGGGTGAGCGCCTGGAACCAGAAGTGGTCGGCGAAGGGCTCCTCGCGGCCTGTGCCCGCCAGGTAGTTGGCACTGATCGCCACGGCGAGGGCGAGCAGCAGCAGGACGAACTCGATGTTGCGCCGCGACCGGGGGACCGTCAGGACATCACTCATTGGCTGCACCTCCACAGTCGGTGGCAGGGGACGAAGGACTGGGGGCGGGGGTCGGATCCGCACCGGACGAGGCGCTGGACGTCGCGGACGCACCCGGTGGAGCGGAAGCACTCGGACCCGCCGTCGTGCGGGGACCCGGTGAGGGGGTCGCACGTGCGGAGGGAACGCCCGCCGCGGCCGAGGTCCGCGGCACGGGGGACGCGGAACTGCTGGGGCTCGGCGTGCTGCCGGACGTGGGGCGGGACGTGGGGCTGGGAGTGCTGCGGACGGAGGGGCTCGGCGAGGAGGTCGCCCCCGTTCCGGGATCGCAGGAGACCGCCCGCAGTTCGCTGCGAAGGTTCCCCACGATGCGCTGGGCCTCGTCGAGGCTGGCGGCGGGAAGGGTGTCCACGAGCTGGGAGCGCTGGTACTCGGGCAGGTTCGAGACGGGGATGTCCGTGGTCTCGTACAGCTCACTCAGGCTGATGGGCCCGACCTTCTGGGGCACGCCCGTGTAGATCGCCACGCGGTGGTCCGCTTCGGCGACGTAGTAGCGCGTCTGCGTCCAGGTGTAGCCCAGGCCCAGGACGGCGATCAGGATGAGGCCCATGAGCGACAGGAATGCGGGCACGAGCCAGCGCCGCCTGCGCGTGGGCCTCTCGTCCCCGGCATCGGGGTCGGCCGGCTGGCTGTCGCCCTTGTGGGTCAGCATCATCGCCGCGCGCCGCTCGGTGGACCGCTGCGTCACGATGGGGATCTGTCCGGTCTCGGTCGCCAGGGCCGCCGACCCCACCAGCATGTGAGGCCTTGTCAGCAGGTCCTCGCGGATGACGTCGGCGCGGATGGCGGTGCCGGGAAGGTCGCCGTTGTCGTCGACCTGGTGCGAGGCGGCGTCCGCCCCGTTCGCGCTCGGTCCGTCCCGTTCGCCCGCTGCCTGCCGGGCAGGGGGGATGGACGGCGGCGGTGCGTCGTCGTCGTCCGCTTCCACGACCTCGACGACGACGATGGTGATGTTGTCCGGCGAGCCCCCGGCGAGGGTCAGGTCGACGAGGGTGTCGACGCACGCCCGGATGTCCGTCGTCTCGCGCATGACCTGCTCCACCACGCGCTCGTTCAGGACCGCATTGAGGCCGTCGGAACACAGCAGCCAGCGCTCACCGGGCTCGGCGTCGAAGGAGTCGAGATCCAGTTCCGGGCTCGCGTCGACGTCGCCGAGGACACGCATCAGCACGTTCTTGTGCGGGTGGACCTCCGCTTCCTCGGGAGTGAGCCGGCCCTCGTCGATGAGGCGCTGCACGAAGGTGTGGTCCGTGGTGATCTGCTCGAAGACGCCGTTCTTCAGCCGATAGGCACGCGAGTCACCGATGTGTGCGAGCTGCAGCTTCGAGTCCTCCAGCAGGAGGGCCGTCACCGTGGTTCCCATGCCCGCCAGCTGCGGGTTGGTTCCGACGAGTTCGGAGAGCAGTGAGTTCGCGGTCTGGATCTCGTCCGCCAGGTGCGTGGCAGCATGCCCGCCGTGCCCGCTGTGATCGAGATGGACCAGGTCCAGAACGGTGGAGGCGGAGGCGACGTTGCCACCCGCGTGTCCGCCCATGCCGTCGGCGACGACGGCGAGGTACCGGCCCACGTAGGCGGAGTCGTCATTCTTCGCCCGCACCATGCCCACGTCGGAGCGGGCAGCGAACCTCAGGACAAGCCGCACGCCTACGGCCTCAATTCGATGACCGTCTTACCGATCCGGATGGGGACGCCCGGTTCGACGGGCAGGGCACGCGTGAGCTGGGTACCGCCGAGGTAGGTCCCGTTCGTCGAGCCCAGATCCTCGATGAACCAGCGGCTGCCCTGCGGGAACAGGCGTGCGTGGCGGCCGGAGGCGTAGTCGTCCTCGAGCACGAGGGTGGCCTCCTGGGCGCGACCGAGGAGGACCGGACTCGCCGCGAGGTCCAGTGAGGTCCCGGACAGGGGGCCCTCCGTGACCACCAGTCGTCGGGCGGCTGCCCGCACCGGTGCGGGCTCTTCGTGGGCATCGGGTCTGTTGTGCGGGCTGGCCGTACCGGTCTTGGTGCGGCTTCCCACCAGGAGATCGCGGCGCAGCGCCCCGACGGTGCTGAGCACAAGGATCCACAGCAGGATCAGGAAGCCGAAGCGCAGGATCGTGACGGTCAGTTCTCCGGCCTCGCTCATCGCTGGCCCCCGTCCTGTGTGGGCACCAGGCGGAAGGTCAGCCGTGAGCGCCCCATGGTGATCATGGAGCCGTCCGTCAGCTCGGCCTGCCCGTGGACGCGCTGCCCGTTCACGAAGCTGCCGTTGGTCGATCCGAGGTCGACCGCGTAGATCCTGCCGTCCTCCATGCGGATCTCGAGATGCCGCCGCGAGACCCCGGTGTCATCGACGGGGATGTCCGCCTCCGATGAGCGGCCGAGGATGATGGACCCGGAATGGATCGAATAGCGCCGGCCGTCGATCTCGAGGACCGGCTGGTAGCGCGTGGGCTGGCTGCGCGGTGCTGCGGGCGCTACCGGGCCGGCAGGGCGGCGCGCGGCAACCTGCTTCTCGATCGACGAATCGATCTCGAACACACCCGCCTTCAGCTCGGGATCGTGTTCGAAGGACACGCGCACGGGCCCCTGCAGGCTGTACTGCTGGCTGTTGACGTGGGCGATGACCACGTCGCAGAGCTCCTCGGCCAGGGCGGATCCCCAGTGCTGGGCGAGCTCGAAGTCGGAATCGGAGAGGCGGGCCGTGAAGACATTGGGTGCGAGCGTCCGGCCCTGCGAGAGGACGAGCGAGCGGTTGTCCAGCTCCTTGCGGAGGGCAGTGGCGATCTCGAGGGGCTGCACCTGTGAGCGCGAGCCCGTGGTGAAGGCGCTCCGGACCAGCTTTTCGAGTCCGCGCTCCACGTTGTCGAGAATGCCCATCGTCCGCCTCCTCCCCTGTCCCACTGTGGTTTCGGGCCCCGCCAGCGGGATGCTGCAGGGCTTCTCCCGGTCCTGGAGACGGCAATGTCCGGCCGGGCATGTTCCCTCCGATACTACTGGGAGCCTCTGGAAATGAGCTCCAAGGGGGCATTCCCAGGATTACTTTGTCCTAACGATCGCCGGTGGCGGCAGCATGCCCGGGGGCGCCATCGGACCGCCGGAACCCGCGTTTAGGTAATTGCGGTGATGCTCCGCTATGCTTATTTCTGCTGTTCACAACACCTGCGCCTGGCGTGTGGAGTTGGAATCTCGAAATGCGCGAGTGGCGGAACGGCAGACGCGCTGGCTTCAGGTGCCAGTATCCGAAAGGGTGTGGGGGTTCAAATCCCCCCTCGCGCACAGTGCACGACGACGAAGGGCCTCCGTCCAGCGGGGGCCCTTCGTCGTCTGCCCGGTTCCCCGGGAAACCCGGCCTGGACCAGCCGCGCCCCGGTTCCGCGCCTCGCCCGCCGGGCGTGTCAGCGAAAATCGCGGGACCTGGTGGTGGCCTTCAGGTGGAGGACCTCGATGCGGTCCGCCACGAGGTTCACGATTCCCTCGGAGGACCGTTCGAGGACGCCCCGCACGATCACGCTGCTCGCCTCCCGCGCCACGCGGCGGTAGCGCTGCCAGACCCCCACCGAGCAGATGACGTTCATCAGTCCCGTCTCGTCCTCCAGGTTCATGAACGTGATGCCGCTTGCCGTCGCCGGTCTCTGCCGGTGCGTCACGACTCCGCCCACCTCGACCCGCCGGCCGGACTCCGCCGTCCTCAGGTCCAGCGCCGTCAGTGCCCCACGGCGTTCCAGTCTGCTCCTGGCGTGGCGTACCGGATGGTCGTCCGGGGTGATCCCGGTGGACCACAGGTCGGACCCGACCTTGTCGATGTCCGAGAGTTCGGGCATCAGCGGCGGCTGGATGTACACGGCGGTCCCCTTGATCTGGCCCTCGCGCTCGGTGGACGCGGGCCCGGCATTCCACAGCGCTTCCCGCCTGCTCAGTCCCATCGAGTCGAAGGCGCCCGCCGCCGCCAGCGCCTCGAGCTGCCCGGCATTGACGCCCGTCCGCCGCGCCAGGTCCGGCATGTCCTCGTAGGGTCCGTTCCGTTCCCGCTCGGCGACGATCCTCTCCGCGAGCTTTGTCCCGAGCGATTCGACACTGGCGAGCCCGAGCCGCACCGCATAGTTGCCGTCGCGGCGGTGGGGTGTCGAATCGAAGGGGGTGTCCTGGTCGAAGTAGCCCACCGGCGGCTGCTCGTCCTCGATGCAGCAGTCCATCCCCGTGGCGCGGCGCCGGGGATCGGCGGGAGGGTCGTAGCCCTCGAGTGGTTCGAGGTCGGCGTGGACCCCGGAGTGCAGGATGTCGGGCCGCAGGACGATGGCGCCGTGCCGCCGGGCGTCCGCCACGAGGGTCTGCGGTGAGTAGAACCCCATGGGCTGGGCGCGCAGCAGGGCTGCGAGGAACGCGCCGGGATAGTGCAGCCTCAGCCAGGCGCTGACGTAGACCAGCAGCGCGAAGCTGATCGAGTGGCTCTCCGCGAACCCGAAGTTCGCGAACGCATGGATCTTGTTGTAGATGGTGTCGGCCACCTCGCCGGTGATCCCGTTGGCCTCCATCCCCTGGTACAGCTTGGCCTTCAGCGAATCGATCCGCTCCTCACCCCGCTTGGATCCCATGGCCCGGCGCAGCAGGTCTGCGTCCGCACCGGTGCAGCCGCCCACCACCATGGCCATCTGCATGAGCTGCTCCTGGAAGAGCGGTACGCCGAGGGTCCGCTCGAGGACCGGCTTCAGGTCGGGGTGGAGGTACCGGACCTCCTCCTCGCCCATCTTCCGTTTGATGTAGGGGTGCACGGCTCCGCCCTGGATGGGTCCGGGCCGTACGAGGGCCACCTCGATGACGAGGTCGTAGAACTGGCGGGGCTGCAGCCGGGGGAGCATGCCCATCTGGGCGCGGCTCTCCACCTGGAAGACGCCCACCGAATCGGCGAAGCACAGCATGTCGTACACGCCCTGCTCCTCCTTCGGGATGGTGTGCAGCTCCCACTTCTCCCCGAAGTGCCGTTCCACGAGGTCGAAGTTGTACTGGATGGCGGCGAGGATGCCGAGGCCCAGCAGGTCGAACTTCACCAGCCCCATCCAGGCGCAGTCGTCCTTGTCCCACTGGAGGACCGTCCTACCGTCCATCCGCCCATGCTCGATCGGGCATACTTCCCCGACGGGCCGGTCCGTCAGCACCATGCCGCCCGAGTGGATGCCCAGATGCCGCGGGAACTTCAGGACCTCCTGGGCCAATTCGACCACGGAGGCGGGGATGTCGTGGTCGCTGCTGGAGACGAGCCCGCCCCACCGCTCGATCTGCCGCGACCAGGCGTCCTGCTGGCCCGGGCTGTGGCCCAGGGCCTTCGCCATGTCGCGCACCGCGAACTTGGGCCGGTAGGTGATGACGTTGGCGACCTGCGCCGCATTGAAACGCCCGTACTTGCGGTAGACGTACTGGATGACCTCCTCACGCCGGTCCGAGTCGAAGTCCACGTCGATGTCCGGTTCCTCGTCGCGCATGCTGGAGAGGAACCGCTCGAAGGGAAGCTGGTACTTGATGGAGTCCACGGCGGTGATCTCCAGCAGGTAGCAGACCGCCGAGTTGGCCGCGGATCCCCGTCCCTGGCACAGGATCCCGTTGCGCCGCGCGTAGTGCACGAGGTCGTGGACGATCAGGAAGTACCCCGGGAAGTTCTTGCTCTCGATCACCTCCAGTTCACGTTCGATGCGCTCGCGCACATCGGTCCGGCCGCCGTAGAGCTTGTCCGCCCCCTGCCAGACGAGCTCGCGGAGGTAGCTCATCTGCGTGTGGCCTTCCGGCAGGTCGAGGTTCGGCAGGCCGGGGCGGACGCTGCGGAGGGTGAAGGAGAGATCTGCGGCGAGGTCCACGGTGCGCTCCACGGCTCCGGGATAGTCCCGGAACCGCCGCGCCATCTCGGCACCGCTGCGCAGGTGGGCGGCTCCCGCGGCGGGAAGCCAGCCATCCATCTGGTCCAGGCTCCTGCGGGCCCGGACCGCGGCCAGGGCGGAGGCGAGCCGATGCTGCTTCGGGGTCGCGTAGTGCACGTTGTTGGTGGCCACGGTCGGCAGCGCGAGGCGTGCGGCGACGGCGGCCAGGGCGTCATTGTGCGCGGTGTCCAGGGGGTTGCCCTGGTCGATGAGTTCGACGGCGACCGAATCCCTGCCGAACAGCTCGACGAGCGTGCGGAGCTCCGCCTCGGCGGCGGATGCCCCGTCCGCGACGAGTGCCGAGCGCACCGTCCCCTTCCGGCAGCCCGAGAGGATCATCCACTGGCCCTGGGCGTGCCCGGAGAGGCTCTCGAGGTCGTAGCGGGGTTTGCCCTTCTCCGCATCGGCGTCGAGCTGGGCTTCGGTGATGGCCGTGGACAACCGATGGTAGCCCGCCGATCCCCGGGCGATGACGAGGAGGTGCCGGCCCTCCGGGTCGGCTTCACCGTTCTGCGGTCTGGACAGACCGAGGGAGAGCTCGGTGCCGTACATCGTCGAGAAGCCGGGGTACTTCTCGGCGGCTTCCGCGAAGTGGACCACTCCGTACAGTCCGTCGTGGTCGGTGAGCGCCATGCCGGTGAGACCGAGGCGCTGGGCCTCCTCGGCGAGGTGCTCGGGACTGGATGCACCGTCGAGGAAGCTGAAGTTGGAGTGGACGTGGAGTTCCGCGTAGGGCACCACGGGCCCCTCGGGGGCCGGAGCGGCCGCCGGAGGGGTGTAGGGCTGGCGTTTCCGCGACCAGGCGGGGCTGTCCCCGCCGTCGGCGCCGGGGGGTGGTGCCCCGGGCCGGGTGGAACCGGACAGGTTCCGTTCGAAGTCCGACCACGGGATCGGCGGATTGTTCCAGCCCATGGCGTCCCTCCCTGTCTGGATGTCCTGGAATTGTCAGTGCGGGTGCCGGCCGAGCTGCCGGGCACGGGTGTCAGTCGTAGCCGGCCTCCACCCACCAGGCATGGTTCTCGAGGAGCAGCAGCCAGGCCGATCCGGACTGGTCCACGAGCTGGAAGCGGTTGAGCACGCGTCCCGTGGGGTCCCACCACCGCTCGTTGATCGGCCAGGGACCGGCCCAGGAGTGCACGGGCCTCCGGCCGTCGTCGGGCCCCGCACGAAAGAAGGCGGGGTCGGCGCTCAGGAGGCCGCGGGGATCCACGTCGACCGGATTGCCGCGGGAGTCGACGACGGTGGCGGGCACGGGGTCGGCGAACACGGTGGCCGGCGCCGGGCCGGGCAGGCGGCCGGGCCAGGGCTGGTCGCGGTCCTTTCCGGGCGCCTTCGCAGGCGACGGATCCCCCCAGGGGATGACGACGCGGCGGTCCGCGAGGAGCCGCCCGCCGGCGATGATCGCGGTGAGGACGGCGCCGTGGCCCAGCATGCTCTGCACGCGGGCCAGGCCGTGGTGGATGCCCTCGTCCGGGCCCGTTCCCCAGAGACCGTCCGCATGATCGCTGAGGTCCTCGACGATGTCGGGCGCCACGTGGACCCGCGTGATGCCGGAGGTGAGACCGTGATCGGAGGCAGAGGTGCCCTGGAGCTGCCACCGCACGCGGTCCACGATGTCGTCGGCGTCGAACCAGCGTGGGTGCTGCCACCGGCGCTCGGACACCTCGCCCGACTCCGTGTGCAGCGAGACGTGCAGTGCTGTGCACACCAGCCCTGCCGCCCGCAGGGTGTCGACGAATTCGCCCGCGGGTGTGCGGAAGGCGAACGCGAGCTGGTCGATGCGGGCGAGGGGCGGCTCGAAGTCCGTTGCCGTGTCGAGGTGGGGCGGCGGTTTCCGGGCGACGACGTCCCGGTGGTCGAGTCCGCTCGCCTGGCGGTGCGCGAGGGCGCCCTCGATGCCGAAGCGGTTACGGACGTCGGAGGCCTTGAGTGCCGCGAAATCACCGAGGGAACGGATGCCGAGGCGCTTGAGCAGCACGGTGAGCCGGGGCTGTTCGAGGACTTCCAGGGGGTAGCTGCCGAGGAACCACGGCGAGCGGCCGGGTGGGATGACGACCAGCCGGTCGGCGTCGGGATCCTGGTCCGTGGCCCTGGCTGCCTGCTCGGCGGCGAACGGGCCGTCGGCGATACCGATGCGCACATCGGTGAGGCCGATGGCCGCGAGGGTCCGGAAGATGACGTCCGCGGCCCTGCCCTCGCTGCCGTAGTAGCGCGCAGGTCCCTTGACCTTGAGGGCGCACAGCCCCGGCCGGAGAACCTGGACGCCGGGCAGAATGGTCTCCACGGCCGCGGTCACGGGTTCGAAGGTGCGTTCATCGAGCGAGGGATCGTAGGGCAGGGACACGAGCCCCGTGCTGCGGGCCTGTGCCTCCCGGATGCGCAGGCCCCTCTTCACGCCGTCCTGCCGTGCTGCGGGAGAGCAGGCGAAGACCTCTCCGCGGTCCACCAGGACGAGCGCCGTGTCGGCGGGCAGTGCGTGTTCGCGCAGCGCGGCGGTGATGGGCCAGTCCGGGCACCAGAGCATCAGGATCCTGGTGGCGGGCTCCGCGGGTGCGGGCAGGGACGTCACGAGGATCTCGCCAGCCGTGGTCCGAACAGGGCGGTGGAAGCGTTGCCGGGAGCGGTGCCGGGCTGGAGTCCCTCGGGCAGGAGGGCTCCCTGGGACGCTGTTCCAGGGGCGGTGGCCTGCAGGTCCGCCAGTCCCACGTAGGCGTGGCGGAGCCGTCCGGAGGGCTGCGTCGCGGTGATCTTCATGCGGCGCGCTGTCAGGTGGCCCGTTCCCGCTCCGAGGCCCTCCCAGGCGCTCTCGGCCACCCCGAGCGTGGAATCGCTCTGCTTCCAGGCGCCGAGGGTGATCAGTGCGGCACCACGCTGGCGCAGCCGTGCCTTGAGCCGGGCCCATTCGGTGGGCGCCAGGTGCTCCGGGGCACGGGTCAGGATGACCGGGACGACATCCACGAGGGCTGCCGTGACGGTGAGCCATTGGGATCCGGGATCGGGGATCAGGATGAGGCGTTGGAGGTTGATCCCGAAGCCCTGTGCCGCTTCCACGCCGAAGTCCGGCACGCCGATGACGCTGCACCACAGACCTGCCGAGGAAGGACCGGCGAGGAGGGCCATGGCGAGGGCCGGAGAGTTCCGGACCGTGTAGGAGCCCCCGGACTGGAGGCCGCCGCCGGGCAGGATCCGGGCGAGGGCCGGGACCGTGGGCAGCCTGCGCGAATCGAGGGTGCTGGCCTGCATGCTGTTGATGCGGGCCTGGAGGCCGAGGGTGACGTCGGCTGGTGAGGTTCCGCGGCGACCGGCGGGTTCCGAGTGGACCGTCTCGCCGGAGGAGGAAGGCTCCCGTCCGAGGGAAGGGCCGGCAGCTGGAGGCGTCACTCGTCAATATTCGAATACGTGTTCGATTAAGTCAATCAACGCGGTGCGGCTTGAATGCCGCTGGAATGCGGCCTTTTTCTGGTAGGTGCGGCCCCGGATCGTGCCCGCCGGCAGGCGCAGCGCTGCACCTGCCGCCGTCGTTTCCCGGGTGTCAGGCGTCCGGTGTCTTGCGTGCGGCCTCGCGTTCCTTCACCCGCGCGGCCTCGGCGCGGACGGCGGCCTGCGTGGCACGCTCCGCCACCAGCCAGGCGGGCGGATCCTGCAGCAGAGCGGTGATCTGCTCGCTGGTCAGGGGATCCGTGACGCCTCTGCGCGCCAATCCGCTGATGGAGATCCCGAGCTTCTGCGCGACGACGGGGCGCGGGTGCGGGCCGTTGCGGCGCAGGTCGGCGAGCCACTCCGGCGGGGTCTGCTGCAGTTCGTTGAACTCGGCGCGCGTCAGCTCGGTCTCCTGGAAGTCCTGGGGAGCTGCGGGCAGGTAGATTCCCAGTTTCTTGGCCGCGGTGGCGGGTTTCAGTGTCTGGGGAGTTTTCGCGGGAGTCATTGTCCAAGCTTAACGGTCACGGCTCAACGGTTCCGGCTCAACGGTTCCGGACAGGCGCTACTGTGATCAGGTGCCCACCGACCAGCCCAGAACCCTGTCCGTCGGCTTCGTGCCGGGCGTGACGCCGGGCAAGTGGGTGGCGCGGTGGCGCGAACGGCACCCGGAGGTGCCCCTCGAGCTCCGGCAGCATGACGACGACGCCCTGGCGGCACTGCGGGACGGCTCCGACGACGTCGTCTTCGTCCGGCTCCCGGTGGACCGCGCAGGGCTCCACCTGATTCCCCTCTACGAGGAACAGCCCGTGGCGGTGATGTCACGGGACAACGAGCTGTCGCTCTACGACGACGTCCCGCTCGAGGAACTCGAGGGCCTGCTCGACGTCGCGGAGTGCGGCGGCCCGAAGACGGCCGTCGAGGTGGCCGCGTCCGGCGCGGGTGTGGTCGTCCTGCCGATGTCCCTCGCACGCCTCCATGCGCGGAAGGACGCCGTACACCGTCCCGTCCCGGGCCTGCCGACGACGACGATCGGTATCGCCTGGCGGATGGAGGACGAGTCCGATGACGTCGAGGAGTTCATCGGCATCGTCCGCGGACGCACGGCCCAGAGTTCCCGGCAGCCCTCCCAGCGCGAGGCGCCCAAGAAGAGCGCATCGCAGAAGGCGGCCGCGAAGAAGGCCGCCGCTGGGGAAGCGAAGGGGCAGAAGGAGAACAGGAAGCCCTCGCCGCCCGGGAAGGCGGCACGTCCTTCCGGTTCGCGCGGAAAACGGCGCTGACGCCCCATCCATCTTCGGAGAGCACTTCATGGACGCTGACGTTCTCATCATCGGTGCGGGACTCGCCGGTCTCGTTGCCGGCAACGAGCTCATCCGTGCGGGCAAAAAGGTCGCCATCGTGGAGCAGGAGAACGCCCGGAACCTCGGCGGGCAGGCGTTCTGGTCCTTCGGCGGCCTCTTCCTGGTCGACACGCCCATGCAGCGGCGCCTCCGTGTCCGGGACTCCTTCGACCTCGCCTGGCAGGACTGGCAGGGATCGGCGGCGTGGGACCGCCTCGACGGGTACCTGCCCGAGGACGAATGGGCGGCGCAGTGGGGCCGGGCCTACGTCGAGTTCGCCGCCGGGGACAAGCGCCCGTGGCTCGAGGAGCAGGGCGTGAGGTTCACGCCCCTGGTGGGGTGGGCCGAGCGCGGCAGCGGTACGGCGGCCGGGCACGGCAACTCCGTCCCCCGGTTCCACGTGCCGTGGGGCACGGGGACGGGCATCTCGGAGCCCTTCGCCGACAGGGCCCGGGCGGCCGCGGAGGAAGGCTCCCTGACCTTCTTCTTCCGCCACCAGGTCGACGGACTCATCCTGGACGGGGACACCGTCACCGGCGTGCACGGGACGGTCCTGGCTGCGGACGACGCCGGGCGCGGGGTCCCTTCGAGCCGGCAGGCGGTCGGCGGCTTCGAGCTGCGGGCGCAGGCCGTGGTGATCGCCAGCGGCGGGATCGGCGGCAACCATGAGCAGGTCCGCCGGTGGTGGCCCGCACGCCTCGGCACACCGCCGTCGGGCATGATCACCGGCGTCCCGCAGCACGTGGACGGCAGGATGCTGGACATCGCCGCCGCTGGCCGGAGTCCGGCTCGTCAACCGCGACCGGATGTGGCACTACACGGAGGGCGTGCGGAACTGGGACCCGGTCTGGCCGCAGCACGGCATCCGGATCCTGCCCGGTCCGTCCTCCCTGTGGCTCGATGCGCTCGGGCGGCGCCTGCCCGCCCCGGGCCTGCCCGGATACGACACCATCGGCACGCTGACGATCCTCCGGAACACCCCCGACATCGCGCAGTACGACCATTCGTGGTTCATCCTGACCCAGAAGATGATCGAGAAGGAGTTCGCGCTGTCGGGGTCGGAGCAGAACCCCGACCTCACGAACCGGGACGTGGGACTGCTGCTGAGGAGCAGGCTCGGGCGGGGTGCGCCGCCGCCCGTCGAGGCGTTCAAGAAGAACGGCGAGGACTTCGTCGTCGCCGACGGCCTGACCGGCCTCGTGGCCGGGATGAACGCCCTCACCGACACCGCCCTGCTGGATCGCGACCTCATCGAGCGGCAGATCCGGCAACGCGACGCGGAGCTGGACAACCCCTATTCCAAGGACCTGCAGGTCATGGGCATCCACAATTCCCGCAGGTTCCTCGGGGACAGGCTCACGCGGACGGCGAGTCCCCACAAGATCCTCGATCCCGCCGCGGGGCCCCTGATCGCCGTGAAGCTGCATGTCATCACAAGGAAGACCCTCGGCGGCATCCAGACGGACCTGACAGGGAGGGCCTTCGACACGGCGGGGAACCCGATCCGCGGGCTCTACGCCGCCGGGGAGGCCGCCGGTTTCGGCGGGGGAGGCGCGCACGGGTACAACGCCCTCGAAGGGACTTTCCTCGGTGGCTGCATCTTCGCGGGCCGTACCGTGGGCCGCTCCCTCGCAGCACTGCTCTAGCGGTACCTCACCAGCGGTACTTCACCAGCGGTACCTCACCAGCGGTACTTCACCGGCGGTACTTCACCGCCGTGGTTCAGGCCTGTGCCGGCTGGCCGTTGCTCGCCATCGTCCCGCCGTCCACGGGAAGGACGACGCCGGTGATGAAGCGCGCGTCCTCGCTTGCGAGGAAGAGGATGGCGGCGGCCACCTCCTCCGGCAGGCCGCCGCGCCCGAGGGCGATGCGCCGCGAGAACTCGTCGGAGAGTTCGTGGGCCGCGCCGTCGTCGCTGGTGAGGTCCGTCCAGATGAACCCGGGGGCGACGGCGTTCACCCGGACGCCGTCCCTGCCGTGGTCCAGCGCGACGGCGCGGGTGAAATTGCTGACGCCGCCCTTGGCCGCGTTGTAGGCGCTCATCCGCCAGTCGCCGGCCAGGCCGGACACCGAGGAGACGTTGACGATGCATCCCCGGGTCTCCAGGAGGTGCCCGAGGGCCGCCTTGGTGCCGTAGAACACGCCGGAGAGGTCCGTCTCGATCACGCGGTGCCAGTCGTCCACGCTGGTGTCCTGAACGGTTCCCTGGGTGATGGTGCCGGCGTTGTTGACGAGGATGTCGAGGCGCCCGTACCGCCCGACGGTCTCCTGCACCATGACCTCCACCTGCCCGAAGTCGGAGGAGTCCGCAGGTACCGCCGCCGCCCGTCCCTCCGGCAGGGAAGCGACGACTGCGTCGATCTTGTCGGGAACCGAATCGGTCAGGACCACCCTCGCCCCTTCGGCGACGAAGCGCCGTGCCGTCGCTTCACCGATGCCGGAACCGGCTCCCGTGACGACGGCGACCTTCCCGTCGAATCGCTGCTGCATGCTCGCTGTCTCCGTCCTGTCGGTCCTCCCACCGTCGCACCCGCCGCCGTCCGCACGCAACGGGAGGATCGGCACCGGCATCCGCTCCCGGCGGGGCGCCCTGCCTGCTACCGGCAGCCGGATCTCAGGGGTCGAAGTGCGTCTCGGGCCCGGCCTGCCCGATGGATGCCACCACGGAGGCGGCGATGTCGCGGACCTTCTCGTTGCGGCTGTTGGACACCGACTTCAGGATGGTGAGGGCCTCCACCTGGCTGCAGCGGTTCTGCGCCATGATGATCCCGATCGCGATGTCGATGGCGGTCCTCGACGTCATAGCAGCTTTGAGGTTCGTGACCGATTCACTGTGCTGGGCCAGCCGGACCGAGAGCATCAGGGCCTTGGAGGTCTGTGCGACGAAGGTCTCCGCGGTGGCGATGATCGTGGGATCGAAGCCGCCCTTCTCCGTCGAGTAGACGTTCAGTGCGGCACGGGCTCCGGCTTCGAGCGAGAACGGCACGGCCAGGATCGAGCTCACACCGTGCTCGGCAGTGCTGGAGAGATAGCCCCTCCAGCGTTCATCGGTGCTGACGTCGGCAACGTGCACCGTGCGCTGCTCCTCACAGGCGGTGAGGCACGGGCCCTCGGAGAAGAGGTACTGCAGTTCGTCGAGCTTCCGGGCAGCCTCGTTGCTGCTGGCCACGGTGCCTGCCCGTTTGTTGCGCAGGAGGGTGATGCCGCACAGCGTCTCCCCGGGCTGTTCGAACAGGCGGGCAGCGGCGAAGCGGGCGAATTCGGTGAGGAACTCCTCTACGTCGTCCGTATCGAGGAGGAGGTCCTGGAGGTAGTCCGCGGTGGTCTGCCCGGCAACCTGGTCGGCCATGTGTACTGGATCCTGTTTCGTTCAACCACCGGGCGTCGGGTGCATCGCGCCGGCAGGGCGTCCGGATACCTCCGGAACCGATACACAAACCCAGGGTGTCTGTGTTCGGCCTTCTGCTAGACCATTAGCCAGCCTACACAGTAGGAGAGGTCATGCTGGATGGACGATGGCCCGAGGGGACGGGAGGCGCCTGCCTCCCGTCCCCTCTCCGGTCGGTTCGACCCGTCAGACGGTGGCGTGCTCCGTGCCGACGGGGGTGACGACCTCGGCCGTCGGTTCCATGTTCTCCGCGTCCACCATCCACGCGTACTGCTCCAGCTTCGCGATGAACCCGTGCAGCAGGTCCGCGGTGGTGGGATCTTCCTCGTCGATCTGGTCATGCACGTCGCGCATGGTCTTCACGGTGGCGTTCAGCATGCGGACCACGAGACCCACGGTGTCCTTGGTGGAGACGAGGCCGGCGGGGAAGGGATCGATCTTGGTGCCCTCGGCGACGGCGACGCTGCGGCCGTCCGGGACGGCGTGCAGTGCGCGCATGCGCTCGGCCATCTCGTCCGCGAAGAGGCGGGCGTCGTCGATGATCTCGTCCAGCTGCAGGTGGAGATCGCGGAAGTTCTTGCCGACCACGTTCCAGTGGGCCTGCTTGCCCTGCAGATGCAGTTCGATCAGATCGACCAGGACGGCCTGCATGTTGTCCGTGAGGGTGGGTGAAGCCTTCATTAATCCTCCAGTGCTAGAGAGATTTTCTCCTCCCGGCAGGGCACCGGACGCGCCGATCCTCGCCGGGGGACTCCTTTCACACTAGCCCTGCGCGTTGGCCAAATCCAACGGATCTGCATACGCTAAGGGGACTTACGGTTTTGCCGTTCCGCATCTCCGAACGGGAGCGGACGGCGCCGGAGTCTCTACGAAGGAGGAACCGTTTTGGCTTCAGTACAGGAATCTATCGACGTAGCAGTACCGGTCAGTACGGCCTACAACCAGTGGACCCAATTCGAGAGCTTCCCGCAGTTCATGGGCGGCGTCGAGTCCATCACGCAGACCTCGGACACCACCACCCACTGGGTGACGAGCATCGGTGGCGTGAAGCGCGAGTTCGACGCCGAGATCACCGAGCAGCACCCGGACGAGCGTGTCGCCTGGAAGAGCACCGACGGCGAATCGCATGCCGGCGTGGTCACCTTCCACCGCCTCGACGAGAACACCACGCGGCTCATGGTGCAGATCGACTGGCACCCCGAGACGTTCACCGAGAAGATCGGCGCCGTCGTGCACGCGGACGCCGCGCAGGTGAAGGGCGACCTCAAGAGGTTCAAGCAGTTCATCGAGAAGAGCGGCGGGGAGACCGGCGCCTGGCGCGGGAACGTCGAGGCACCGCCGACCGGTGGCACCACCGACGCGACACCCGCGAACAGCACGCTGCCGGACACCTCCACGAACGACCCCGATTCGGGCGGTCCGCGCATCGGCTGACGGCGCTCCGGTGACAGGAGGCGGATCCCCAGGGGGTCCGCCTCTTCGCTGTCCTAGGGGATGTCCCCGACCTCGATCGATGCGATCGACTCGGCCGCCTGCCGGGACAGCTCGGGCGGGATGGGCGAGCTCTTCGCGGCCTCTGCGGCCTCGGCCTGGCCTTCCGCGCTGACGGCGTAGGTTCCGAAGGCCCGGATGACGTCGGCGCTCGCCTCGTTCTCGTAGCGCGCGCAGTAGACGTGGTAGGACACCAGGACCAGAGGGTAGACGCCGGGCTCACCCGTGGTCCGGTCCAGCTCCAGTGCGATGTCGTAGTCCTCGCGTCCCGGCACGCGGGTGGCGAGGTCGACGGCGGCAGCCGCCGCCTCCGAGCTGACCGGCACATAGTCCTCGCCGACCTTCAGGGCCGCGCGGCCGAGGGGGTCGCCCACCGCCGAGTCGTCGGCATAGGTCACCGCACCGACGGTACCGGCCACGGTGCTCACCACCCCGGCGTTGCCCTTGGCGTTCTCGTTCTCGAGGCCCTCCGGCCACGTTCCGTCGGGCTCCTCGGTCCAGATCTCGGGAACCACCGCGTGCAGGTAGTCCGTGAAGTTCTCGGTGGTCCCCGAATCGTCGGACCGGCTGACGGCCGAGACCGGCAGGGCCGGGAGGTCGACGCCGTCGTTCTGCGCCGCGATGGCGGGGTCGTTCCACAGGGCGATGTCGCCCCGGAAGATGCGGGCCACGGTGGCGGCGTCGAGCTTCAGTTCCGGGATGCCCGGGAGGTTGAACGCCACGCTGATGGGCGAGACGTAGGCCGGGATGTTGAAGGCACCTCCCGGCCCGCACACCTCCGTGGACTCGGCGAGTTCCTCGTCGCTGAGGTAGGCATCGGAGCCCGCGAATCCCACGGCTCCGGCCAGCAGGGCCCCGCGCCCGGCTCCGGAGCCGTCGGGCGAGTACTGCACCTGGGCCCGCGGATAGAGCGTGGCGAAGCCCGCACGCCAGGCGTCCATCGCCGGGCCCTGGGCCGAGGATCCCGCCGCGGTCACCGCTCCCTGCAGGCTCGTGTCCCCGCGCTGCGCCGCGGCTTCCTGCTCCGCGCCCAGCGGGTAGTCGGAACCGCAGGCGGTCAGGCCGAGGAGGGCGGCGAGGGACAGGGACAGGGTGGCTCGGATTCTCACCGGAGCAACGTTACAGGTGGCGAAAAGGTGAACCCAAGGTGGACGGCGGATGGACGTGCTGATTGCGGTCCGGTCACCCGCGGCGCAGGCGGTACCCGTCCGACCGGTGCACGAGCCGGCGGCCGCCGCCGTCGTTCAGGAGGATCCACAGCACTGAGGCATCATCGGTCCTCATGTCCAGCACGCCGCGGAGCTGCGTCCCTGCCGGGTGCTGGAGGGTCACGTTTTCGCCGCGCCGGAAGCCCGACCAGTCCTGGGATTCGAAATCGCTGACGGGGGAGGGGGATGCGTTCATGGCGGGCCTTTCGCAGGAGTTCGGGATCCCCACGCTAGCCCTGCCGCCTGAACGCCCTCTGAACGTGCGTTGAAGGGTGGGGGCGGGCCGGATCCGGGGATCAGAGGGTGCGCCAGTCCCCGCTCGTGAGGTGCGAACCTGCCTGCGGCCCCATGAGGAGCATCCCGCCGTCCACCACGAACGAGGCGCCGTTGACGTAGCTGGACGCGCCGGATGCGAGGAAGGCGACGACGTCGGCGATCTCCTCCGGGGCGCCCGGGCGGCCCAGGGGGATGCCGGGGCGGTCCATGCTGTGCGGATCCTGGTCCTCGGAATCGTTCATCGGGGTGTTGATCTCGCCGGGCAGCACGGCGTTGGCGGTGATCCCCCGGTCGGCGAGCTCGAGCGCGATGGTCCTCACCAGGCCGCCGAGCCCGTGCTTGGAGGCGTCATAGGCGGCCGAGCCGACGCGCGGCTGCTCCTGGTGCACGCTGGTGACCGCGATGATCCGCCCGCCCCGGCCGCCGTCGATCATGTGGCGGGCGGCACGCTGGATGCAGACGAAGGCGCCGTCGAGGTTCGCGCCCAGGGTGCCGCGCCAGGTGTCCCAGTCCGTCTCGAGGAACAGGGTCCCGCCGTTGACGCCCGCGTTGTTGACGAAGACGTCGAGTCCGCCGAGCTCCTGTGCGAGCTGGTCGATGACATCCCCGCACGCCGGGGCGTCCGTGGTGTCCAGCTGGGCTACAGCGGCGCGGACGCCCTTCTCGCGGACGAGGCGCGCGGTCTCCTCGGCGCCCTCCGAGTCCGAGTGCCAGGTGACGCCGACGTCGCATCCGGCGGCTGCGAGGGCGATGGCGGTGGCCCGCCCGATACCCGAATCGGAGCCGGTGACGATTGCCTTGCTCGGTGTGAAGTCCATACCCCATCCTTTGCACCCGGGTCAGGAGTGTGCAAGGAAAAAGTGAGGGTGCCGCGGCGGCTTGGTGGGGAGTCGGGGAGGTATTAAGGACAGCAACCCCCGGGCGGGCGCCCGGGGGTTGCTGTCAGAAGGGATCAGGCCTCGACGGCTCCCTGGCGTCCGGCGTCGGATGCAGGGGCTTCGACGGCCGTGGACTCGACTGGGGAGTCACCGCTCACGATCTCGATCTTGCGGGGCTTCGCGCGCTCGATGACGGGGATCATCACGCTGAGGACACCGTTCTCGTAGCGTGCGGAGATTCCCTCCGTGTCGACACCCTGGCCCAGGTTGAGCTGGCGCAGGAACGAGCCGCTCTCGCGCTCCCGGGTCAGCCACTTGACGCCCTCCGCGCTGCGCAGCGTGCGCTCCGCGCGGATGGTCAGGAGCTGGCCGTCGACGTCGATGTCGACCGATCCGGGATCGATGCCCGGAAGGTCCGCGGCTAGGACGTAGTGGTCCTTCTCGCGGTAGAGGTCCATCGGCATGAGACGGAGTCCCGGACGGCTCTCCAGAAGAGCGCCGGCAACGCGGTCCAGCTCGCGGAACGGATCAAACTTCATGGCCACTGGAAACATCTCCTTCACAGATGCCACCGGCAGGTGGGTTCTTCAGGGTTGAGCGCCCCTCGCTCAACTACGAAAAATGTTAGCACTCGACCCTAGGGAGTGCTAACGAATTTTGTTCGCTCAGAACGAACGGCGTGCACAGAAAAGAAGGCCCGTACCAAGCGGTACGGGCCTTCCTCGTGGTGCTGTCACCAGCCGATCCTCGTGCCTGCGCGGGGCCTCGATCCCCGGGCCTTCCGCGTGTGAAGCGGATGCTCTACCAGACTGAGCTACACAGGCAATTGGTTCTCCAACAGCTTAGGCCATCCGGGCGCCGCACCAAATTCCCCTCCCGCGCGACGTCCTCCACCTCGGGTGCTGCGCTGGTCATCGGTGTCCCGTCTCAGTAGCCTGAAGGAAAGCCTGCTGAGCATTGTGACCGGTCCGGGACCGATTCCGGGCTTCCGCGGGCATCGCCACGACGAAGGGACCGCACCATGAACAACCAGGACATCCTGCAGCGCATCCAGGCACTCGTGCAGGAGGAACACGAACTCCGCGAGCAGCCCCAGGACGCCGGAGCCGGAGCGGAGCACCAGGACCACGCGGCCCGGCTGAAGCGGGTCGAGGAGGACCTCGACCAGTGCTGGGACCTGCTCCGCCAGCGCCGGGCGAAGGCCGACGCCGGCGAGGACCCTGCAGAGGCCGACGCCCGTCCCATTCCCCAGGTGGAGGGGTACCGCCAGTAATGGCAGTCCCACTGGTGCTGTTCGACGTCAACGGGACGCTCTCGGACATGGGGCTCATGTCCCAGCACTTCGAGGAGATCGGAGTACCTCCGCAACTCTCCGCACTCTGGTTCGCCTCGGTCCTCCGGGACGGCTTCGCGCTGACCGCCGCCGGACAGAACCCGGCCTTCCGTGCGGTCGCCGAGGGGGCACTGCATGCGGTGCTCGCGGGTCAGGTCCTCAACCGGGACGCCGACGCCGCCGTCGCGCACGTGATGGACGCCCTCCAGGAGCTTCCGGTGCACCCGGACGTGCCCGAGGGGATCCGCGCGCTCACCGGGGGAGGCTTCGGTACCGCAGCGCTCACCAACGGCTCCCGGGCGACAGCGGAGGGCCTGCTGGAGCGGGCCGGCCTCTCCGTCGACACGGTGCTGTCGGTCGAGGACGCCCCGCGGTGGAAGCCCGCGCCCCAGGCCTATGCCTATGCGGTCGAGGCGCTGCAGCGGCAGGCGGGCGACGTCGTGCTGGTCGCCGTCCACCCCTGGGACATCGACGGCGCCGCCCGCGCCGGCCTCCGCACCGCCTGGCTGAACCGTGACGCGGTTCCGTACCCGCCCGCCATGACGCCTCCGGACCACGAGGTGGCCTCGCTCACCGACCTGCCCCGCGTCCTCGCGGCGTGAGACTGGAGCAGCGCGGCATCAAGGAAGCGTAAAGACGTCGCCGGGCCGCCCGGTGTCCGCTTGAATGGGTAGGTGGGGCCGACCGGCTGCACCCCTGCCACCCGTCCCCTGGAGGTCGAGCATTCCCGTGAGGCCGAGCAGGAGAACCTCCCGGGAGCCGGTGCCGGCCGCAGCAGTCCTGCGCGGCTCGCTGAGGACCCTCCGGGCCTGGGTGGCGCGCCACAGCCCCAGGCATCCCGCCCAGGTGATCGTGCTCGGCTTCGCGGCGGCGATCCTCGTCGGCACCGCACTGCTGATGATCCCGACATCGAAGGCCGGACCGGGCAGTGCGACCTTCCTCGAGGCCCTGTTCACGGCGACCTCCGCGGTCTGCGTGACAGGGCTGGTCGTCGTCGACACCCCCCGCTACTGGACCGGTGAAGGCCACGTCATCATCCTCGCCCTGATCCAGGTCGGCGGCTTCGGCATCATGTCCTTCGCATCGCTCCTCGGGGTCCTGCTCGCCCGTCGCCTGGGTCTGCGCTCCCGGATCCTGACGGCGGTCGAGACCAAGAGCGAGGGATTCGGCGACGTCCGCAACGTGCTCCTCGGCGTCCTGCGCATCACGCTGGTCGTGGAGGCCGCAACCGCGGTCCTGCTGGGGGCGCGCTTCTTCCTCGCCTACGGCTACGGCCCGGGAGAAGCCGCATGGCTGGGGATCTTCCACTCGGTGTCGTCCTTCAACAACGCAGGCTTCGCCCTCTTCAGTGACAACCTGATCGGCTATGTCGGCGATCCGTGGATCTGCCTGCCGATCAGCGCGGCCGTCATCATCGGCGGGCTGGGCTTCCCCGTCCTGTTCGAACTGCGGCGCCACTTCCGGTACCCGCACAAGTGGCACATGAACACCAAGCTCGTGCTGAGCGGCACCGTCCTCCTGCTCACCGCAGGCACCGCCTTCATCACCGCCGTCGAGTGGTCCAACCCGGCGACCCTCGGCACGCTGAGGCCGGGGGAGAGGATCCTCGCCGGGTTCTTCCAGTCCGCGATGGCTCGGACCGCGGGCTTCAACAGCGTGGACTTCGCCGACGTCCACCCCGTCACGCTGCTGGCCACGGACGCGCTCATGTTCATCGGCGGCGGTCCTGCCGGAACAGCCGGCGGCCTGAAGATCACCACGATCGGCGTCCTGGTCTTCATCCTCTACACGGAGATCAGCGGCGGCAACGCCGTCAACATCTTCGGCAAGCGCCTGCCCCGCTCGGCACACCGGCACGCCATCTCGATCGTGCTCCTCGCCGTCGGCCTCGTTCTCGGTGCCACGATGTTCCTCCTGCTCATCACGGACTTCGGCCTGGACCGCGTTCTCTTCGAGGTCGTCTCGGCCTTCGCCACCGTGGGACTCTCCACCGGCATCACGGCCGGCATCCCGCCCGCGGGCCAGGCCGTCCTGATCCTCATGATGTTCGCCGGGCGCCTCGGCCCGGTGACCCTCGCCTCCGCACTCGCGCTCCGTCCTCGACCCCTGTACTACGAATACCCGAAGGAAAGGCCCCTCATTGGCTAGGCAACGCCTGTTCTCCCCCAAGTCCGGCGAGGCGGCCGCGGTCGCCGACACCGTCGCCGTCATCGGTCTCGGCCGGTTCGGCGCCGCCCTGGCCCTCGAACTCGAGGAGGCGGGGACCGAGGTGCTCGGCATCGACAACGACGAGGACGTCGTCCAGTCCTACAACGGCCTCCTCACGCACGTGGTGCGTGCCGACACCACCAAGGAAGAGGCGCTGCGGCAGCTATCCCTGCCCGAGTTCGACCGTGTGGTGGTGGGCATCGGCACCGACCTGGAGGCGAGCATCCTCACGACGTCGATCCTGCTGCGCTTCGAGCGGCCCACCATCTGGGCGAAGGCCATCAGTGAGGCGCACGCCCAGATCCTCTCGCAGCTCGGCGTGGAGCGGGTGATCCGGCCCGAGCACGACATGGGCAAGCGCGTGGCCCACCTGGTGCGCGGCACGATGCTCGACTACGTGGAGTTCGAGGACAACTTCGCGATGGTGAAGACCCGCCCGCCGCGTGAGTACTGGAACCGCGAGCTCGGCACCACGGGCCTGCGCGCGAAGTACGGCGTCACCGTGGTCGCCGTGAAGCGCAAGGGAGGCGAGTGGGACTACACGACGGCGCAGACCACGCTCTACGACGACGACGAGATCATCGTGGCGGGTCCGACGGCCAAGGCGGAGTTCTTCAGCTCCCTGGTCTAGGACGGCTCCAGGATCCCGGAGACGTCCCGATGGCCGGGAGCGTCAGCCCGTGGGTCTCGGTCCGGGTCTCAGGTCTTCCGTGAAAGCCAGGACAATGTCAGCGCACCGGCGCTGCGCCGGAAACCGCTTCTACCGGAGACGACCTCGAGAACCGCCCAGACGGCCAGGGAGACGGAACTCGCCAGGCGCAGGCGCTCGCGGTTCCTCTCCTCGAGGGCCATGAAGGAGGCGGCGCCGAGCAGCGCCCAGCCGAGGATCGGTGCGTTCGGTTTCTGCACGATGGTCTGACGGCCAAGGCTGTCGGTGAAGAATCTCATGCGCCCTTCTTCCTGGAGGTCCCGGAGGCCTTCTTGGCGTCGGCCTTCTTCTCGCGGTTCTTCTCGACACTGCGGCGGAGGGCTTCCATGAGGTCCAGGACGTTGTCGTCGTCGTCCTCGTCCTTGTTCGCGCCGAAGGTCTCCTCGGTGTTGATGGTGTCGCCCTTCTCGATCTTGGCGTCGATCAGGGTGCGCAGCTGCACCTGGTAGTCGTCCGTGAAGTTCTCCGGATCGAAGTCCGTGGAGAAGGAGTCCACGAGCGCCGCCGACATCTGCTTCTCCTTCGCGGAGATACGGACCTTCTCCTCGAGTGCGGGGAAAGAGGCCTCCCGGACCTCGTCATCCCACAGCAGCGTCTGGAGCATGAGGACCTCCCCGCGTACCCGCAGCGCGGCGAGGCGGCTCTTCTGGCGGAGGGAGAACTGCACGATCGCGGTCCGGTCCGTCTCCTCGAGCGTGCGCCTTAGCAGGACATAGGCCTTGGTCGAGGTGCTGTCCGGCTCGAGGAAGTAGGCGCGGTCGAACATGATCGGGTCGATCTGGTCGCTCGGCACGAACTCGACCACCTCGATCTCCCGGCTCCTCTCGACCGGCAGGGACGAGAGGTCCTCCTCCGTCAGGACGACCGTGTGCTCGCCGTCGTCGTACGCCTTGTCGATGTGCTTGAAGTCCACGACCTCGTCACACACCTCGCAGCGCCGCTGGTACCGGATACGGCCGCCGTCCTTGTCGTGCACCTGGTGGAGGGCGATGTCGTGGTCCTCCGTGGCGCTGTAGACCTTGACCGGCACATTGACCAGGCCGAACGCGACCGCACCCTTCCAGATGGCTCTCATGGGTCAAGTGAACACCAAGCAGGCTTACCGGGCCAGAGGATCCCGGCCGCCCACCCCTAGACTTGAGGTGTGACTTCCGAGACCGTAGAGCCCATCGTCAGCAAGACAACCAGCGACGACGGCGGCACCGTGCTGCGCCTGGAGTTCCAGTTCGCGTTCCCGCCGACCGTGCTGTGGAAGCACCTGACCGAGGCGGACAAGCTGAAGTACTGGTTCCCCTGCGAGATGGAGTTCGAGCCGCGCAGGGACGAGGAGATCCTCTTCCGCTACGCCGACCAGAAGCCCCTCCGCGGCGTCGTGCTGGAGGTCGAACGGCCCTCGGTCCTCGCCTACACCTGGGAGAAGGACAGCCTGCGCTGGGAATTGACGCGGACGGGGGACAACGGCACGCAGCTCGTGCTGTTCCTGACGCCGGGCAGCCCGCGGCATTCGGCGACCATGGCCGCCGGCTGGCACCTCACCATCGCCGGGCTCGACGATTTCCTGAACAAGCGCAACCTCGGCCAGGACCCGGCCCTGTGGGACATCTATGTCAACCGCTACCGCGAGCAGTTCGCCGACTAGGGTCCACCGGCTCCCGGCCGCGCGGTACGCCGGCTGATTGGTACTGGAATACCGCCGCCATCCGGTCAAGACTGGAGGACATGGCCCCTCCCCGCAGCTCACGGCAGCAGACCGTTACCGTGGACGGGCGCACCCTACGGCTGTCCAACCTGGACAAGGTGCTGTATCCGGCGACGGGGACCACCAAGGCGGACGTCCTCGCCTATTACGCGGCGGTGGCGCCACACCTGATCCGGCACGCGGCGCAACGCCCGGTCACGCGCAAACGCTGGGTCCATGGCGTCGGCACGCCGGAGGCGCCGGGCGAGATGTTCTTCCAGAAGAACATCGACGACAACGCGCCGGACTGGGTGCCGCGGAACGCGATCCAGCACAAGGACCACGTGAACGTCTATCCCCTGGTCAACGACCTGGCGACGCTCACCTGGCTCGGGCAGATCGCCGCGATCGAGATCCACGTGCCGCAGTGGCGCTTCGACGCCGACGGTGCGAAGGCGAATCCTGACCGCCTCGTGCTGGACCTCGACCCCGGCAAGGGCGCCGCGCTCGCGGAATGTGCCGAGGTGGCCCGGCTCGCCCGGCCCATCCTGCAGGGCATGGGACTCGAACCGTTCCCCGTCACCAGCGGGTCGAAGGGTATCCACCTCTACTGCGCGCTCGACGGCCGGCAGACCTCGGAGCAGGTCTCCGCCGTCGCCCACGAACTGGCCCGCGCCCTCGAGGCCGACCATCCCGACCTGGCGGTCAGCGACATGAAGAAGGCGCTGCGCTCGGGCAGGGTGCTGGTCGACTGGAGCCAGAACCACGTCAACAAGACCACCGTGAGCCCGTACTCCCTCCGTGGGCGCTTCGAGCCGACGGTCGCGGCGCCGCGCACGTGGGAGGAGCTCGACGACGCCGACCTCGGGCACCTCGACTACCGGGAGATGATGCGGCGCATCGAGTCCAGAGGGGACATCCTCGCCCCGGCGGCGCCGACCGCCCCTCCCACCGATGCGGCACGGAACGCGCCGGACCGGCTGTCCACCTACCGGGCCATGCGGGACGCATCCCGCACGCCGGAGCCTGTTCCCGAGACCGTGGGCCCGCCGGGTGGCAACAGCTTCGTCATCCAGGAGCACCACGCCCGGCGCCTGCACTACGATTTCCGGCTCGAGCGCGACGGCATCCTCGTCTCGTGGGCCATCCCGAAGGGCCCGCCGCTGACACCGAGCAGGAACCACCTCGCGGTCCAGACGGAGGACCATCCCCTCGATTACGGATCCTTCGCCGGAACTATTCCCAAGGGTGAATACGGAGCCGGTGAGGTGTACCTCTGGGATTCCGGCACCTACGAACTGGAGAAGTGGCGGGACGGCAAGGAAGTCATCTGCACGCTCCACGGGAGGCCCGACGGCGGCCTGGCCCGCGGCGGCACCGCGGTCCGACGGTACGCGCTCATCAATACCGGGGGCGGGCCGAACGGCAAGAGCAACTGGCTGATCCACCTCATGAAGGACCAGCCCGCCGAGGTGGACGCCGAACCGGGCCGCCGCGGTGATCCTGCAGGTTCCGCGCCGGCCACCGCGAATGGCGCCTCCCCGAATGGCGCCCCCGCGGACGGCGCCTCGCAGGACGGCGCCTCCCCGAACGGCGGCGATGGTCCGGCTGCTCCTGATTCCCCGCCTGATTCCCGGCGGACCTCCCCGCCGGGCCCGGCGGACGGACGGGCCCGCCCTGCCGCGCCCGACGTCGTCCGCCCCATGCTCGCCACGCTCGGGTCCGAGCAGGCCATCCCCGCGCCGGACGAGTGGGCGTACGAGATGAAGTGGGACGGCGTACGCTGCATCGTCGTCGTCCGGGACGGCGCCGTCACCCTGGTCAGCCGCAACGGCATCGACACCACGCGCACCTACCCGGAGCTCGGCGACCTCGGACAGTTCCTCAGCGCCGACAGCGCCGTGCTCGACGGCGAGATCGTGGCCCTCAACGCGAAGGGCCGCCCCGACTTCAGCCTCCTTCAGACGCGCATGAAGCTGACGCACCGGTCGGAGATCGACGCGGCCCGGCAGAAGACGCCCGTGCGCCTCATGCTCTTCGACCTGCTGGAACTCGACGGCAACGACCTCACCGGCCTGGAGTACTGCCAGCGGCGGGAACTCCTCGAGAAGGCGGTCGACGAGGCGGAGGACGGCCACGTCCAGGTGCCCCCTGCCCTCGACGCGACGCTCGAGGAGGCCGTGGAGGCGAGCAGGCAGCTGGGTCTCGAAGGCATCATGGCCAAGCGGCTCTCGAGCGACTACCAGCCCGGGACGCGGTCGGCGTCGTGGGTGAAGATCAAGCACCTGCACACGCAGGAGGTCGTCGTGGTGGGGTGGCGGCCGGGCAAGGGCAACCGTGCGGCGAAGGTCGGCTCGCTGCTCGTGGCCGTTCCCGACGGCGTCGACCTGCGCTACGTGGGACGCGTCGGATCCGGCCTCACCGAGCGGGACCTCGCCGAGGTGGGCGCCCGGCTCAAGAAGCTGGCGCGGAAGACGGCGCCGCTCGACGACGTCCCGGGAGCCGACGCGTCCGACGCCCACTGGGTCCGGCCCGCCCTCGTGGGAGAGGTCCAGTACAGCGAGCACACGGGCTCCGGGCGCCTCCGGCATCCCGTGTGGCGGGGGTGGAGACCCGACAAGACGCCCTCGGACGTCGTCGTCGAATTCTGACGTACCCGCCATTCGTATTACCCAGGAGGAATAGATGACCGTTCTCGACGTCCAGCGGCTCGACGCGTGGTGGCGTGCCGCCAACTATCTCTCGGTGGGCCAGATCTACCTGAAGGACAACGCCCTCCTGATGCGGCCCCTGGTGCGCGAGGACGTGAAGGCGCGCCTCCTGGGCCACTGGGGGACCACGCCCGGCCTCAACTTCGTCTATGCCCATCTGAACCGGGTCATCTCCGAGCGGAAGCAGGAGATGCTGTTCGTCACCGGGCCCGGTCACGGCGGACCCGCCAACGTGGCCAACGCCTGGCTGGAGGGCACGTATTCGGAGGTCTACCCCTCCATCGGCAGGGATGCGGCGGGGCTCAACGCCCTGTTCCGGCAGTTCAGCTACCCCGGCGGCATCCCTTCGCATGCAGCGCCGGAAACACCCGGCTCCATCCACGAGGGCGGCGAACTGGGATACACCCTCGCCCACGCCTACGGTGCCGTCTTCGACAACCCGTCGCTGATCGCCGCAGCGGTGGTGGGTGACGGCGAGGCGGAGACCGGACCGCTGGCCACCAGCTGGCACTCCACCAGTTTCGTCGACCCGGCCGTGGACGGCGCCGTGCTGCCGATCCTGCATCTCAACGGCTACAAGATCGCGAATCCCACGGTGCTCGCGCGGATGCCGGAGGAGCAGCTGCGGCAGCTGATGTACGGCTACGGGTACGACCCGCACTTCGTCACCGTCTCGGATCCCACGGCGACGGAGGCGGCACACAGGAACTTCGCCGCCGTCCTCGATGCGTGCATCGGCGACATCCACGCCATCCAGGAGAAGGCCCGCATGTCGCCGGCCGGCGCGGATGCTGCTGCCGCCCGATGGCCCATGATCGTGCTGCGCTCGCCCAAGGGCTGGACCGGCCCGGCCGTGGTGGACGGCAAGCCCGTCGAGGGGACCTGGCGGTCCCACCAGGTGCCGCTCTCCGGGGTCGACAGCAACGAGGAGCACCTGCACCAGCTCGAGGAGTGGATGCGCTCCTACGACCCGGCGTCGCTGTTCACCGCCACGGGCGAGCTGCGGCCGGAGATCGCTGCCCTTGCCCCCGACGGTGACCTCCGCATGAGCGCGACGCCGTACGCCAACGGCGGCCGGCTCCTCCGCGACCTCGTGCTGCCGTCCTACGCGGACCATGCCGTCGAGGTGTCGCGCCCCGGGGCGGAGAAGGTGAGTCCGATGGCCACGGTGGGCGGGTATCTGCGCGACGTCATCGAGCGCAATCCCTCCACCTTCCGCCTGTTCGGTCCCGACGAGACGGCGTCGAACCGGCTGTCCGCCGTCTACGAGGTGACGGACAAGGTTTGGCAGCCGCGCATCGAGGACGTCGACGAGCATCTCGCCCGGTCGGGGCGCGTGCTGGAGGTCCTCAGCGAACACCTCTGCCAGGGCTGGCTCGAGGGGTACCTGCTGACCGGACGTCACGGGGTCTTCAACTGCTACGAGGCGTTCGTGCACATCGTCGACTCGATGTTCAACCAGTTCGCGAAGTGGCTCAAGGTGCACCGCGCTCTGTCCTGGCGCCGGCCCATCGCCTCGTTCAACTACATGCTGTCGAGCCACGTCTGGCAGCAGGACCACAACGGGTTCTCGCACCAGGACCCCGGGTTCATCGACCACGTGGTCAACAAGAAGGCGGACGTCGTCCGGGTCTACCTGCCGCCGGATGCCAACACGATGCTCGCGGTGACAGAACACTGCCTGCAGACGCGGGACACCGTCAACGTGATCGTGACAGGCAAGCAGCCCACGCCGACCTGGCTGGGACCGGAGGAGGCGCACCTGCACGTCAGGCGCGGCATCGGTATCTTCGGGTTCGCGGGCTCCGAAGAGCCCGGGACGGAGCCCGACGTCGTCCTCGGCTGTGCGGGTGACGTCCCGACGCTCGAGGCCGTGGCAGCGGCGGGCCTTCTGAAGGCCGGCATCCCCGGGCTGAAGGTCCGCGTGGTGAACGTCGTGGACCTCATGCGCCTGCAGGATGTGACGGAGCACCCGCACGGCCTGTCCGCCCGGGATTTCGACACGCTGTTCACCACCACCAAACCGGTGGTGTTCGCCTACCACGGCTATCCGTGGCTCATCCACCGGCTGACGTACCGCAGGACCAACCACGCGAACCTCCACGTGCGGGGCTACAAGGAGGAGGGCACCACGACCACGCCGTTCGACATGGCGATGCTGAACCAGATCGACCGCTTCCAGCTCGCCATGGACGTGATCGACCGCGTGCCCGCCCTCGGCGCGACCGAGGCGCGGCTCCGGCAGGACCTGCAGGACCAGCGGCAGCGGGCCTGGCAGTACACACGCGACGCGGGGAAGGACCTCGAGTCGATCACCGGCTGGACCCTCGACGAGTCCTCACCCGACGACGCCCCGTGAGGCCGGCGTTCCCGGCCGGACGCCCCGAGGGTCAGGGGTGCTGCCCGAACGTGTCCGGGTCGACGGGTCGCTGGTTCTTCGGGAGGTTCTCGACGACCTGGAGGTAGGACTCCGTGACGAGGTCCTCGACGAGCTCGGCATCGAGCGGCCCGTCCGGGTGCAGGGTGATCCAGTGCCGCTTGTTCATGTGATAGCCCGGCGTGATGTCGTCATGGGCCTCGCGGAGCATCCGCGCATCCGACGGTGAGGCCTTGAGGACCACGATCGGTTCGCCCCGGGTGGCGGTCTGCAGCAGGAAGACCTTCCCGCGCACCTTGTACACATCCCAGTCCTCGCCGAACGGATGGGTCAGTTCCGATCCGGGCAGCTCCTGGGCACGCGCCGCCGCGCAGTCCTGCAGCTTCCTGCCGTTCATCGTCCTCCTTCACCAGCGGTGGAGCGTCCGGGTGTGCGCCGCGGATCTGGTCCGGGCGACCGGGCTCCCCCCGGGCGCGAGGAGCCCCCTACTTGAGGAGTGCGACGTCCGAGACGAGCTCGATGTGGCGCTGCATCGCTTCCGCTGCTGCGGCGGAGTCCTGCGCCTGGATGGCCTGCGCGATGGCCCGGTGCGATTCGAGGGACTGCTCCGGCCTGCCGGGCTGGGCAAGGGACTCGAGGCGGGTCTCCAGGATCATCTCGCCGATGAACGCCATGAGCTGCGCCATCACGGGCGAGTGGGCGGCTGCGGTCACGGCCTGGTGGAACAGCTCGTCACCGTGGGCGCCGCGGTCGCCGTCGTCGATCTCGGACTTCATCACCTCGAGCGCCGTGGCGATCGCGGCGAGGTCCTCCTCCGTGTGCCGCTCGGCCGCCAGTGCCGCGAGCTTCACCTCGAGGGTGCTGCGTGCCTCGACGATGTCCGGGAGGCGGCTCCGGTGCTCACGCAATCCCTTGATCACGCTGGCGACGCTCGCGCGGTGGCGCAGGACTGCGCCGGTGCCGTGCTGGACGTCGATGACGCCGAGGACCTCGAGGGCGACGAGCGCCTGCGCGAGGGTCGCCCGGGAGACGCCGAGGCGCTCGGCGAGGTCGCGTTCGGCCGGGAGGAGGTCGCCGGGGCGCAGCCGGGCCGACTCGATGTAGCCCAGCAGCTGCTCGACGAGCTGTTCGTACAGGCGCGGACGCGCAAGGCGGCCCAAGGGTTGCGGATCAGCGGCGTCGGTCATCCTGGCTCTCCCCATGTAGTGGTGCGCCCATGCTATCGGTGAACGTTTGACAGGGACACCCAGTCTCCTACAGGCTAGGCCAGTGGTCCTGTAACTCACGTCACAGGACCAGCACACTTTTCCGTAGCCCGTTGGAGGATAACGATGTCCGCTCCACTCCTCTCGATCATCATCCTTGCGGCGATGTTCCTGATAGCCACCCTGCTGCCCATCAATATGGGCGCCCTCGCCTTCGTGGGGGCCTTCCTGCTCGGTGCCGTCTTCCTCGGGATGGAGACCGACGACATCATCGCCGAATTCCCCGGGGGACTGTTCCTCACCCTCGTCGGGGTGACCTACCTATTCGCCATCGCGCAGAACAACGGCACCATCGACCTGCTGGTCCGGGGTGCGGTGAAGCTGGTCCGCAACCGCGTGGCCCTCATCCCGTGGGTCATGTTCCTGATCACCGCCGTCATCACCGCCGTCGGCGCGCTCGGCCCCGCAGCCGTGGCCATCATGGCGCCCGTCGCGCTCGGTTTCGCCGCACGCCACAAGATCTCCCCGCTGCTCATGGGCATGATGGTGGTCCACGGTGCGCAGGCGGGCGGTTTCTCGCCCATCGCCGTGTACGGCGTCATCGTCAACGACATCGGCGGGGAGTCCGGCTTCGAATCGAGCCCCCTCGCCGTATTCCTGTCGAGCTTCATCTTCAACCTGCTGATCGCCGTCGTGCTCTTCGTCGTCCTGGGTGGACGCACGCTCCTGTCCTCGCGCATCTCCCACTTCGTCGAGGAAGCGGCCGAGGCCCGCATGAGCGTCAGCCCCGGAGCCCGCAGGGCCGACGTCGCCTACAAGGGGACCGGCAGCGGAACCTACGGACCCCGCGATCCGGCCGGTGACGGCGTCGACGCCGTGAGGTCCCGTGAGGACCGCATCTCGCAGACAGCCACCATCCTCGGCTTGATCGCGCTCGCCGTGATCGCCCTCGGATTCAAGGTCGACGTCGGGTTCGTCGCCATCACCGTCGCCGTGATCCTCGCGCTGATCTCGCCGAAGGCCCAGAGCGGTGCCGTCAACAAGATCGCCTGGTCCACGGTGCTCCTCATCTGCGGCATGCTCACCTTCGTCGGTGTCCTCCAGGCCGCCGGCACCATCGAGTACGTCTCCAACGGCGTCGCCGGCCTCGGCATGCCCCTGCTCGCCGCGCTGCTCATCTGCTACATCGGTGCGGTCGTCTCCGCCTTCGCCTCATCCACCGCGATCCTCGCGGCGCTGATCCCGCTGGCCATCCCGTTCCTCGAGACCGGTGCCGTGGGCGCCGTCGGCGTGGTCTGCGCCCTCGCGGTCTCGTCGACGATCGTGGACGTCTCGCCCTTCTCCACCAACGGCGCACTCGTCCTGGCGAACGCGCCCGAGGGCACGGACAAGGACCGCTTCTACCGGCAGATCCTCGGCTACGGAGCCATCGTCGTGGCTGCCGGCCCCGTCATCGCCTGGCTCGCCCTCGTGGTGCCCGGCTGGCTCTGACCCTCCCGGCGACCCCGCCGATCCGACCGACCCCGACAGAACCACCGGAGGACGCATGAGCGCCGAGACCACCGCGCAGACCACCGCGCAGACCACCGCGCAGACCACCGCGCAGACCACCGACACCGCGACGCGCGGGGGTCCACTGGCGGGCCGCCTCGTCGTGGACCTCAGCCGGGCCCTCGCCGGACCGCACGCCGGTATGATGCTCGGCGACCTCGGTGCCCGCGTGATCAAGGTCGAGACGCCGGGCACCGGTGACGACACCCGCGGATGGGGCCCGCCCTTCGTCGGCCCCGAGGACGACCGCCAGGCCACCTACTTCCTGTCCTGCAACAGGAACAAGGAGTCGATCGCCCTGGATCTCAAGAGCGACGACGGCAGGGCCGTCCTCGCGGAACTGCTGCGCCGCGCCGACGTGGTCGTCGAGAACTTCCGGACCGGGGTCCTCGACAGGCTCGGTTTCTCCACGGACGCGATGCTCGAGCTCAATCCCGGGCTGGTCATCCTCTCCATCACCGGCTTCGGCCACGACGGACCCGAGGCGAAGCGCAGCGGTTACGACCAGATCGTCCAGGGCGAGGCGGGCCTCATGTCCGTCACCGGCCCCGATCCGGACAACCCCCAGCGCGTCGGCGTCCCGATCGCCGACCTGCTGTCCGGCATGTACGGGGCATACGGTGCGGTCGCCGCCCTGCTCGAACGGGAGCGGACGGGCAGGGGACAGGTGGTGCGCACGTCCCTGCTCGCGGCCATCATCGGCGTCCACGCCTTCCAGGGCACGCGGACCACGGTCGCCGGCGAGGTGCCGCAGGCCCAGGGCAACCACCACCCCTCGATCGCCCCGTACGGCCTGTTCAACTGCCGGGGCGGCAAGGTCCAGATCAGCGTGGGCAGCGAAAAACTGTGGGCCACCTTCACCTCGGCCTTCGGGATACCCTCGGACCGGCCCGAGTTCGCCACGAACGCGGACCGGGTGCGGAACCGGGACCTGCTGATCGGCGTCGTCGAGGACGCGTTCTCCGCCTACGAGGCGGAGCCCCTGCTCGCGAAGCTCAACGAGGCCGGCATCCCCGCGGGCAAGGTCCGGACCCTCGACGAGGTGTACGCGTGGGAGCAGGTGCACTCGCAGGGCCTGCTGCTCACCGTCCAGCACCCGGTCCTCGGGGACATCGCGCTGCCCGGCCCGCCGCTGCGCTTCTTCGACGGTTCCGCCGAGACCACGCTCACCAGCCATACGGCGCCGCCCCTGCTCGACGGCGACGGTGACGCGATCCGCGCCTGGCTCGCCGAACCCGCAGGCGGTGCCCGGGCGTGAGCGCGGAGGCCCGTGTGCGGCACCTGACGGCCCGGGAACTCATCGACGCCGTGCTCGACGCCGGGTCGTTCAGCTCCTGGGACAGCCCGATCCCGATCCCCGCCTCCGCATCGTCGTCCTACCAGGAGGAGTTGCGGCGGGCCCGGGAGAAGAGCGGGGTGGACGAGTCCGTCCTGACGGGTGAGGGCTCTATCCACGGCCGGCGCGTCGCCGTGATCGTCTCGGAATTCACGTTCCTCGCCGGATCGATCGGCAGTGCCGCCGCCGGCCGGATCACCGCGGCGATCCACCGGGCCACCCGGGAGCGCCTGCCCCTCCTGGCCGGACCGGCGTCCGGCGGTACGCGCATGCAGGAGGGAACACCCGCGTTCCTGTCGATGGTCGACATCACCGGGGCGGTGCGGGCCCACCGGCAGGCCGGCCTGCCCTACCTGGTCTACCTGCGGCACCCCACCACGGGCGGCGTCATGGCGTCCTGGGGCTCCCTGGGCCATGTGACCGTAGCCGAGCCCGGGGCGCTGCTCGGGTTCCTGGGCCCCCGCGTCTACGAGGCGCTGTACGGCGCGCCGTTCCCGACCGGCGTCCAGACCGCCGAGAACCTGTTCGACAAGGGCCTGATCGACGCCGTCGTGCCGCCGGAGCACCTGGCGGGGATCGTCGACAGGGCCCTGACCGTCCTGGTCGCCGAGCCGTCGGGAACGCCTCCGGCGCCGTCGACGGCGTCCGTGCGGCCCGGCACCGCCGATGCCTGGACGTCGATCCTCATCTCCCGCAACCGCAGGCGCCCGGACCTCCGGCGCCTGCTCGCCTACGGCGCACGGGACGTGCTGCCGCTCAACGGCACGGGCCAGGGAGAGAAGGACCCGGGGCTGCTGCTCGCCCTGGCGCGCTTCGGCGAGCAGCCGTGCATCGTGCTCGGCCATCAGCGGCCGCGCCAGCCGGGTGATTCGGTCATGGGGCCGGCGTCGCTCCGGGAAGCGCGCCGTGGCATGAAGCTCGCCGAGGAGCTCGGCCTGCCGCTACTCACCGTCATCGACACCGCCGGCGCGGACCTGTCGAAGGAAGCGGAGGAGGGTGGGCTGGCCGGTGAGATCGCCCGTTCCCTGCACGACCTCATCGGGCTCGCGTCGCCGTCCGTCTCCGTGCTGCTCGGACAGGGTGCGGGCGGCGGGGCCCTCGCGCTGCTGCCGGCCGACAGCACGATCGCCGCGGAGCACGCATGGCTCTCACCGCTGCCCCCCGAGGGGGCGAGCGCGATCGTTCACCGGACGGTGGACCGGGCCGCCGAGATGGCCGAGTCCCAGGGCGTCAAGGTCGCGGCCCTCGTCGGGCGGGGCGTCGTCGACCACGTGGTCGACGAGCGGCCCGACGCCGCGGAGGAGGGGCGGGCCTTCTGCGAGCGGATGGCCGTCGCCATCGAATACGAACTGGCCCGCGTTCAGGGGCTTCCCGCGGCGGACCGCCTGGCGCGGCGCGCGGGCAAGTACCGGGCGGGCACCGCGCAGGACGGCTAGCCGGTTCGTCTCCTGAGGTACCGGGCGGCCGCCGCTCTCGCAGGCGGACAAGGTCCTGTCAGGATCGGTGCTGGTAGACGTCCGGGGTGCCGTCGTCGTCGGTGTCGATGCTTTCTTCGGCTTCGATGGTCCGGTAGTGCCTGTTGCGGCTGCGCAGGATGATCGAGGACAGGAGAGCCGCGGTCAGGGACGCGGTGAGGATCCCTACTTTGGCATGATCGTTCGTCGTCCCCCCGTCACCGAAGCTCAGGTCGGCGATGAGCAGGGACACCGTGAAGCCGATGCCTGCCAGCAGGGCGACCCCGATCAGGTCCACCCACTTCAGCGATGCATCGAGGTTGACGCGGGTGAGTTTGGTGAGCAGCCAGGTGGTGCCCACGATGCCGATAGGTTTGCCGGCGACGAGGCCGGCGATGATGCCCAGTGTCACCGGGTCGGAGAGTGCTGACAGGAATCCGTTCCACCCCCCGACGGCGACGCCGGCGGAGAAGAACGCGAACACGGGGACCGCGAAGCCAGCCGAGAGGGGTCGGAAGCGGTGTTCGAAGATCTCGGACAGTCCCGGCCCTGCATCCGGTCCTCCGCTCGCTTGGCTGCGGATGACCGGAACGGCGAAGCCGAGCAGGACCCCTGCGACCGTGGCATGGATGCCTCCGGCATGCACGAGCGCCCAGACCGCGAAGCCGATCGGGAGCAGGATGAACCAGGCGGCGGCGGGTTTGAGTCCGAAGAAGCGCCGGTACTTCTGGGCGAGGACCGTGAACAAGCCCAGCGGAATCAGCGCCAGCAGCAGCGGGGCGAGGTGCAGATCATCCGAGTAGAAGACAGCGATGATGGTGATCGCCAGCAGGTCGTCGACCACCGCGAGGGTGAGCAGGAAGATCCGCAGCGCGCTGGGGAGGTGGGATCCGACGATCGCGAGGACGGCGACAGCGAAGGCGATGTCCGTGGCCGTCGGTGTCGCCCAGCCCTGCAGGGTCTCCGGGCTGGCGAGGTTGATTCCCGTGTAGAGGAGGGCCGGTACGGCGACGCCACCGAAGGCCGCGGCGACCGGTACGACTGCCTGGGTGAAGTTGCGCAGGTCCCCGGCGACGAATTCGCGTTTGAGTTCCAGGCCGACGAGGAAGAAGAAGACAGCGAGGAGCCCGTCCGCCGCCCACGCGCCGAGGCTGAGTTCCAGATGCCACGGCTCGTACCCGACACGGAAGTCCCGCAACGCGAAGTAGCTGTCCGCGGCAGGGGAATTAGCCCAGACCAGCGCGATTGCTGCGGCGACGACGAGCAGGATCCCGCCGACGGTTTCCTTGCGGAGGATCTCGCCGATCCGCAGGACCTCGGAATAGGTGCCACGGCCCAGAATCCCGGATCCGGGTGCGGGGGTAGGTGCGGCGGTGGGTGAGTGGTCGGGTGTTTCTTCGGCCATGGGAGGCTCCTGCTGGAATCGGGGTCGACGAGAGAACATGCCGACCAGACTTCCCGGCTCACCTTGTCCCACTCTACCCGTCGTGCCCGTCCGGCTCCTCGGGCTCTTCCTCCGCCACGGCCGGGCCTTCCGCGGTACGTCCCGCTAGGTGCCGGGGTGCTGGACCCGGTAGATCTCCATCTGCCGGTACCGGCGCTGGAGGCTGTCCCTCCGCGGGGTGCCCTCGGCGTCCCGCGGCTCTGCGGTGAGGTCGATGTGCCGTTCGCCGTAGTGCCAGAGCAGCATGTCGTCGAGGAGCCGATCCGGGCCGGGTGAGTACCGGTGGTCCAGGGCCTTGCGGACGGTGGTGATGGTGTCGGCCTGCAGGAGCGACACCAGTTCGAGGGTCGTCCGCAGGCCGTGGGCCGCGAGGAGTTCTGCGGCCCACCCCCAGTTGTCGTCCGACTTCCGGTCGACGTGCGGCAGGAGCGTCTGCCAGATGTCCCGGATGCGGTTCGGGGTCAGGGGGGCACTGCCTTCGCCCTCCTCGTCCCAGAACCCCGTGACGGTCTCGTATCGCTCGTGCAGTTCGGCGAACGCCGATTCCACGGTCTCGAGCATGGCCGCCGTCCCGGTGAACTGCCGGTCGAAGTAGGGGCTCCAGGCCTTCGGGTTGGACGCCTTGAACCGGATGTCGTGCTCGATCTCCGACCAGGCGTGGGCCAGCACCGTCCGCACCTGCACCTCGAAGAGGTAACTCCCGGCAGCCTTGGTGTCGGGGTCGACGGCCTGCTGGAACGCACGGACGACGTCGTTGTGGATGGTGCGCATGATGAGGTGGCGGCTGGAGTAGCCGTACGTGCCCGACTCGATGGACCCGATGTCCTTCTCACGGTCGCCGCGGCAGTCGAACTCGTTGCGCTGGCGCTTGAGCAGGTCCGCCGCGAGGTCCACCTCGTGCGGGAGCGTGGTGATGATGCGGACCCCCACCAGATCGGTGAGGTTGCGCATCGGGTCGGGGAAGACGAGCACGGGCGGCGCGCCGGCCTCCGGGGAGGGCAGGGTGCGCGAGGCCTTGTCACGGAACGATTCGACCGTCTTGGTGCGGGCCGTGACGAAGAGGGGTTTGAGGTCGGTGCCGTCGAAGATCGCCGAGATGCTGTCGCGCATGGCAGTGGTCACGCGGTCGAGGGCCGGCCGCACGCGCTCGTACTCCCTCGTGTGCGCCTCGACGGCAGGCCTCAACCGCTCGTCGAGATCGTCCCACGTTCCCATGTGCCGTGCCTTTCCAAGGAGAGACTTCATCGTAGCCAACCCGGGTGACCGTTACGCTTCCCCTGTGAATCGTGGATACCCCAGCCGGCGCGCCGTCCTCGCCCTGGCGGCCGCCGTCGGCACGGCTGTCCTTGCTGCCTGCGGTGTGCGGCCCGGCGCACGGGCCCCCTCCGGCGCTGGGGCCGCCTCCGGCGCCGCCGATGCTCCCTTCGTTCCCGCGCGGCGCTACAGCTATGGCGAGGATCCGAGCCAGTTCGCGGACCTCTACCTGCCGGGTGCCGACGGGCCGGTGCGCGGCGTCGTCGTCATCATCCACGGGGGCTACTGGAGGTCCACCTATGGCGCGGAGCTCGGCGAGCCGCTCGCGCAGGACCTCGCGGGGCGCGGCTACGTGTGCTGGAACCTGGAGTACCGGCGCGCCGGGAACGGTGGTGGCTGGCCCGCGACCTTCGACGACGTCGCCGCGGGCATCGACCACCTCGCCGTCGCGGCTCGGGAGCACGGGTTCGGGCTCGGCACGACGACGGCCCTGGGACATTCCGCCGGCGGCCACCTGGCCGTGTGGGCGGCGGGGCGGGCCGGGCTGCCGCCCGGTGCGCCGGGAGCCGGAATGCCGGGCGTGCCGCTGACGGCCGTCGTCAGCCAGGCCGGTCTGCTGAACCTCCGCGAGGCACGCGACTTGGGCCTGAGCGACGGCGCCGTCGAGAACCTGCTGGGTGTGCCCGGGGACCCCGAACGGTACGCGCTCGCGGATCCGATGACGGCCGTCCCGCTCGATGTTCCCGTCTACGCGGTGCACGGGACGGAGGACACGACGGTGCCCGTCAGTCAGTCGGAGGGCTATGTCCGGGCGGCGACCGCGGCGGGCGGGACGGCGGAACTCTCCCTCGTCCCCGGCGACCACTTCGCCGTCATCACCCCGGGTTCCGCGGCGTGGGACACCGTCGTGGCGCTCTTGGGGGCGGCCGCCGACGCAGCGGACCCCGGCCGCCCGTAGGGGCTCGCCGGGGTCCGCTGAACCGCGACTCCTAGTTGAGGGGGAGTGTCCCCTCGGGCAGTGCGCCGCCGGCGAGTAATTCACGCGCGGAGTCGGCCAGCGCGGTCAGGGCGACGCGCTGGGTCCACGGTCCGTAGGAGATGCGGGCGACGCCGAGCTCCTGTAGTCGGGACGGTGGAAGGCTGCCGGGAACATTGATGACGCTGAGGCGCTGCGGACCGAAGGCCTCCACGAGGGTGGTCACAGCGTGCTCGTCGAGCAGCCCGGGAACGAAGACACTCGTGGCACCGACGGCCAGGTAGGTCTTGCCGCGCTCGACGGCGTCGGCCAGGACGTCCGCGGGGTCACGGTCGCCGGCCTTCACGAAGGCGTCCGTGCGGGCGTTGAGCACGAAGTCGATGCCCTCGGACCCGCCGGCCCTGAGTGCTGATTCCATCTGGGCCGCGGCGTCGGCCAGGGGTCGCATCTGGTCCTCGATGTTCGCTCCGACGATGCCCACGCCGATCGCCCGGCGGACGGTGTCCTCGGGATCACCGTAACCGGATTCGAGGTCGGCGGAGACGGGGAGGCTCGTCGCTGCGGCGATGCGCCCCACGGCGGCGATCATCTCCTCCACGGGGATGTTCTCGCCGTCCTCGTAGCCGAGCGACGCGGCGATCGAGTGGCTCGCGGTGGCGAGGGCCTTCGTGCCGGGGATGTCGGCGACGGTCTTCGCGCTGATGACGTCCCACACGTTGATGAGCTGGAGGATCTCGGGAGCTGCGTGGAGGCTCGCGAGGGTCGCCGCTTTCGCGCCGAGATCGCTGGATCCTGGAGAAATGTCAGTCATTTCGAACCTTCCGGGTAGAGGCGATCCAGGCGGCTGCGCCGTCGATCTCGCCGGGGTGGATTCCGTGACCGCCCTCGCGGACGTTCCGGGTTACTTCGGCGCCACGGCTCTCGAGGATCGAACCGACGCGGACCACGCTGTCGATCGGGGCCATGGCATCGGATCTCCCATTGAACAGGGCGACGGCCGTGCCGGACAGGTCGGCCTCGATCGTCCGCCCCTCCAGCGGGTACATGCCGGAGAAGGCGACCGCGTTCGCCACGGCTCCGGGGTGGAGCAGGGCGGCGGCGAGCGCGATGTTCGCGCCGTTCGAGAAACCGACCGCGACGAGCGGACGGTCGGCGATGCCGTAGTGCGCTCGCGCCCAGTCGACGAACCCGGCGAGCTCACCCGCCCGGCGGGAGACGTCGTCGACGTCGAACACGCCCTCACCGAAGCGGCGGAACCAGCGGTTCATGCCGTGTTCCTGCACCGGCCCGCGGGGTGCGAGGTAGCCGGCGCCCGGGGCGAGGCGGTCGGCGAGCGGCAGGAGGTCGTGCTCGGAGCCGCCCGTGCCGTGGAGGAGCAGGAGTACCGGGGTGCCCGCTGCTCCCGCGTCGAACAGGTGGGGCCACTCGTGCGTAGTGGTCATGTCAGCTCCTGAAGAATGCCTGGAGGGCGGGATTGTTCTCGCCGGGCAGGTCGATCTTGGCGACCGAGTGCGCGATGGCCTCGCGGTTCGGCTCGAGCCACGGTGGCAGCTTCAGGGAGCGGCCCAGTTCCAGCAGCGGCTCGTCGATGTCGAAGCCCGGGGTGTCCGTCGCGATCTCCAGGAGCGTTCCACCGGGCTCACGGAAGTAGATGGAGGTGAAGTACTGGCGGTCGAGGATCGCTGTGACGCCGTACCCGCGCTCGGCCAGTTCCTGGCGCCACACCTCCTGCGTCGCCTGGTCGGGCACGCGGAAGGCGATGTGGTGCACGGTGCCCCCGGCCACGAGGCCTCGCTCGCCGCGGGAGTCCGTGACGACGTCGACGACGGTCCCGGGCTCGCCGCTGTGCGTGCTCAGGCGGTAACGGCCGTCCTTCTCGGCGAGGACCGTCATGCCGAGGTCATGCGTGAGGGTCTCGAGGGTCCGGGTGGGGTCCTGGACGGTCAGCACGGAGGAGTGCTGGCCGCGGACGGCGTACTGGGCGGGGACGGAGGCGGAGTCCCACGGGTTGCGGGGGTCCGAGATGGAGGACGCGACGAGGTCGATCTGCAGGCCGTCGGGGTCGCGTAGCGAGAGGCGGTCCTCCTCGGAGGAGGCGCGGGAGATGCTGGACTCCACGCCGAGGGCCTTGAAGTGCTCCTGCCACCACCCGAGGGTGCCCTGGGGCACGGAGAAGGCCGTGGTGGTGGACTGGCCGCTGCCCACGCGCCCCCTGCGGATGCCCTGCCAGGGGAAGAACGTCAGCAGCGAGCCGGGACGGCCGGACTCGTCTCCGTAGTACAGGTGATAGGTGCCTGGGTCGTCGAAGTTCACGGTCTTCTTGACGAGGCGCAGGCCCAGTCCTTTGATGTAGAAGTCGATGTTCCTCTGGGGGTCGCCGGCGATCGCGGTGACGTGGTGGAGACCTTCGGTTTGTGCAGTCACGCTGTCCTCCTCGGATGGTTCCGGTCCACCTGGGCCGGTATGTCCATGCAAACGCATGTATATCGGTATTTGTTCCCTCTCGTCCCGCAGCGGTCCCGGGCGCGGTACCCAGCCTGCTGAGCTTCGTGCGTGCCCAGCTTCCTGTGTCATCCTGTGAGCATGGCAGCGAGAGAGCGGATCCGGGGGTGGATTCGCCGCACCGGCATCGAGGTGATCGGGTGGACCCTCGTGGTGCTCGGAATCGCCGCCCTCGTGCTGCCCGGCCCGGGGCTCCTGATGCTCGCCGCAGGGCTCGCCGTCCTGTCCCAGCAGTACCACTGGGCTCGCCGGTACCTGGCGCCGCTGAAGGCGAATGCCTTTCATGCCGCCGCGCTCGGGGTGAAGACGATCCCGCGGATCGCCGTCAGCTGCTGTAGTGCCCTGGTCATCATGGGCCTCGGCGTGGCGTGGATCCTGCAGCCCGCCGTGCCGTCCTGGTGGTTCCTCGAGGACAGGTGGTGGCTCTTCGGCGGCACCGGAACGGGGGTCAGCCTCATCGTGTCCTCGGTCATCGCCCTCGCCCTGATCGCGTACAGCGTCCGGCGGTTCCGGGGGCATCCCCTGCCCGCGAAGTCCCCCGGAGTCGGGACGGATTCAGAGTAGGGTCCGCGCCCGTCTGCTGTGCCTGTTCCCGACGTTCCACGTCCCGACGTTCCACGTCCCGACGTTCCACGTCCCGACGTTCCACGTCCCGACGTCCCGCGTCCCGACGTCCCGCGTCCCGACGTCCTGACGTCGCCCTGAGAGGACCTGCTGATGCGCATCGAGGAATTCGGCGTCGAGCTGTGGATGAACGCTCACGAGACGCACTGCGCCTACAACCTGGCGGAGACCTGCGTGCGCTCGCTGTCCGTCGACGAGGTCCTGGCGTTCTCGGGCCGGCGTGAGGAAGTCCTGGCGGAACTCACCGGCCTCCGGCTGACCTACGGCGCCATCGAGGGAACCGCCCGCCTCAGGAGCCTGATCGCCGGGCTCTACGAGCACCAGGGTGCGGACAACGTCGTCGTGACCCATGGGGCCATCGGGGCGAACTCCCTGGTACACCGCGCGCTGGTGGACCCGGGGGACAGGGTGGTGTCGGTCCTGCCCACGTACCAGCAGCACCAGTCCATCCCCGAGAGCCTGGGCGCGGCCGTCGTCACCACGACGCTCCGCGAGGAGCACGGGTGGCAGCTGGACCTGGCGGAACTCGAGCGCCTGACAACCGCGGACACGAAGCTCATCGCACTGACCAATCCGAACAACCCCACCGGTGCGCTGCTCGACGCGGACACGCTGCAGCGCGTCGTGGAGATCGCCCGTTCGGCTGGTGCGTGGATCCTGGCCGACGAGGTGTACCGGGGGACGGACCAGGAGGGTGGCGGCTCCACCCCCGTCCATCGCGGACCTGTATGAGAAGGGTGTCGCGGTCGGCAGCATGTCCAAGCCCTTTTCCCTCGCCGGGCTGCGGCTCGGCTGGATCGTCGCCCCGAAGGACGTCCTGCTCGGCGTGGGCGTGCACCGCGACTACGACACCATCAGCGTCTCGCAGGTCGACGACCTCTTGGCGAGTGTCGCGCTCGAGTCCAAGGAGCAGATCCTGGAACGGGCACGCACGATCACGAGGAGGAACCTCGGCGTGCTGGACGCGTGGGTCGACTCACGGGCGGACGTCGGCCACGTCCGCCTTGCCTCCGGGACGACAGCCCTGCTGCGCTTCGCCCACGGCATGCCGTCCTACGCGTTCTGCGAGGGCCTGCTGGAGGACACGGGGGTCCTGCTCACACCCGGCGCGGCGTTCGGCATCGAGGGCACCGCACGGATCGGCTACGCCGATGACACCGACACCCTGCGGAGCGAGCTCGCCCTCCTGGGCCGGCACCTCGACGGGTTGGGCAACAGCACCGGTCAGGACTGACGGGCAGGACGGACCGGCCAGGACAGACGGCTGGGACTGGCAGCCAGGCCTGACCGCCAGGACCGGTGGTCAGGCCGGAGCGCCCGCCGGGAGGTCCCGGTCGGTGGCCCGCGAGCAGGAGATCAGGACCCCCACGGCGGCGAGGACGGCCACCATGGAGGACCCGCCGTAGGAGATGAAGGGTAGGGGGACGCCGATGACGGGGATCATGCCGGTGACGACGGCGATGTTCAGGATGGCCTGCCCGATGATCCACACGAGGATGCCGCCGCAGACGTACGTGACGTAGAGATCCTTCGACAGCGTGGAGATCCGGTAGATCGAGAACGCCAGGACGGCGAAGAGCACGATCACGAGCAGCGCGCCCACCAGTCCGAGCTCCTCGCCCAGGATCGCGAACACGAAGTCGTTGTGCGCCTCCGGGATCCAGTTGACCTTCTGCCGGCTCTGGCCCACCCCGACGCCGAAGACCCCGCCGCCCGCGAGCCCGTAGAGGGCCTGGGCGCTCTGGTAGCCGAGTCCTTCGGCGGTGCCCTCGGCCGCCGGATCGAGCCAGGCCGAGATCCGCAGCATGCGGTTGGGGCTCGACACGACGGCGAGGGTGGTGCCGACGACGCCGACGGCGAGGCCCCCGAGGAACAGCTTCGGACTGGCGCCGGCGAAGAAGAACAGGGAGACGGCGATGAGGGCCAGGACCATGGCGGTGCCCAGGTCCTTGCCCGCGACGACGAGGCCGACGGCGACCATGGCACCCGGCGCGACCGGGACGAACAGGTGCTTCCAGTTGCCCAGCAGCTTAGCCTTCCGGGTGAGGACCGAACCGCCCCAGAGGATGATGCTGAGTTTGAGGAACTCCGACGGCTGGGCGGTGAGGGATCCGATGCCGATCCAGTTCCTGTTGCCCTGCACCTCCACGCCGAGTGGGGTGAACACCAGCAGGGAGAACACGAAGGAACCCAGCAGGATCAGCCAGGCCAGCCTCCGATACGTCCGAAGGGGGATGAACGCGCAGACGACGAGCGCGGCGCTGCCGATGCCCATCCACATGAGCTGCTTGTGGAAGGTGTCGAAGGGCGACTTCCCGGCAGCGACGAGTTCGACCGAGGACGCGGACAGCACCATCAGGAGGCCGATGGCCACCAGCGCGAAGGTCGTGGTGATCAGCAGGTTGCGGGCATTGCGGTTCGAGGAGGGACCGTGCGTGGTGAGGGCACGCCAGAGCCGCACCCCGCGGGACAGCGGGTTACGGGCGGAGGCCGGGCGGGAGACCGGGCGTGGTGCAGTGAGAGAGGGCATGGGCGTCCTGGGGACTCGACCCGCACGAGGCGTGCAGATCCGGGAGGAGGGGAGATACAAGTGTCTCCCAGGAACCACCCGCGGCGGGGGAGGCGCTCGGACACTCCCAGCGACCTCTCAGGTGCGGAGGGCCGAAACCCCGAGCTTCCCCCCGCGCGGGGGCTGGTACGTTGAAAGAGTGCTCACCGTAATCGGGGAAACCCTTGTCGACGAAGTGGTCAGCGACACCGCGTCCATGCGCGCCCACGTGGGCGGGAGCCCCATGAATGTGGCCGTGGGGCTCGCACGCCTCGGCCACCCGGCGCAGTTCGTCGGACGCTACGGCGACGACGACTACGGCCGGATGATCCAGCGGCACCTCCGCGACAACTCCGTGCCCTTCCCGGTCGAGCCGGACAGCGCGCCCACCAGCGTCGCGACAGCCCGCCTCGACCCCGCGGGTGGGGCGGCCTATGAGTTCCAGCTCGTCTGGGACCTCCCCGGCCTCGCCGGACGCACGGAGGAACTCCTCGACGGGACCACCCTCCTGCACACCGGGTCGATCGCCACGATGCTCGCACCGGGAGCCGACGACGTGCTGTCCCTCGTCCGCGCCGCCCACCCCCTCGTGACGGTGACCTACGATCCCAACTGCAGGCCCACCATCATCCGCGACCGGGCGTTCGCGCGCGGGCAGGCGGAGAAGTTCGTGGCCCTGGCCGACGTCGTGAAGGCATCCGACGAGGACCTCGAGTGGCTCTACCCGGACCGCAGCCCCGAGAAGTCGGCCCGCGCCTGGCTGGACGCCGGCGCCGCCGTCGTCGTCGTGACCCGTGGCTCCAAGGGGCCGTGGGGGGTATGCCGCGCCGGCGAGGTGTCCGTCCCGGCGCCGCCGACCAGCGTGGTGGACACGGTGGGTGCCGGCGACTCGTTCATGGCGGCCCTGGTGGGCGCGCTCGTGGACCTCGAGCTCGACGGCGCCCGTCGCCGCGACGAGCTGCTCCGAATCAACCTCGGGCAGCTGACCGGGATGCTGCAGTACGCGGCCCGGGCGGCAGCCATCACGGTGTCCCGTGCCGGTGCCAATCCGCCCACGCGGAACGAGATGGTACGCGCCTGACCGGGATCCGTGACCACCAGGGAGCACCAAGGATGACGACCAGAGGAGCACAGCCATGACCCGCGATCCGTACGAGGACCTTCCGCAGGTCCCCGCGTTCGAACTCACCAGCGAGAGCATCACCGACAACGCGCCCCTCGATTCCGCGCAGGTGTCCGGGATCATGGGGGCCGGCGGCAGGGACGAGTCCCCGCAGCTCACCTGGAGCGGCTTCCCGGAGGGCACCAAGAGCTTCGCGGTGACCGTCTACGACCCCGATGCGCCGACTGCGAGCGGTTTCTGGCACTGGGCCGTGGCCGACCTGCCCGGAACCACCACGTCCCTGCCCGCGGGGGCGGGGACCGACGGGAGCCTGCTGCCCGAGGGTGCCGTACAACTGCGGAACGATGCCGGCTTCGCCGGCTTCGTCGGTGCCGCTCCTCCCGAGGGCCACGGTCCGCACCACTACCACGTCGTGGTGCACGCGGTGGACGTCGAGTCGCTCGGCATCCCGGCCGATGCGTCGCCCGCCTACCTCGGCTTCGCCCTCTTCTCGCACACCCTCGGCCGGGCCCGGCTGATCGCGACCTTCGAGCAGTAGGAACGCCCCATGCCACGCACGCTCCGGCCGACGGAGGCCGCCGCCGCCGGTAGGGTGGAGGTCCAGGACCTGAAGGAGTTTCCGATGCGCCTCGTGGCGAGCGACATGGACGGGACCGTCGTGGGAAACGACGGCAAGATGAGCGACCGCACCATCCAGGCGTTCCGCGCATGCATCGACGCCGGAGTCGACGTCGTCTTCGTGACCGGCCGCCCACCGCGCTGGCTCCAGCCACTCCGGGACCAGCTCGGCCACACCGGGACGGTCATCTGCTCCAACGGTGCCCTGACGTACGACCTCGAGTCGGACCGTATCCTCGACGCGAAGCTCCTGAAGCCGGAGGACGTCTACGCCGCGCGTGACATCATCCGCGGTCTCTTCCCTGCAGCCACGTTCGCCGCCGAGACGGTGTCGGGCTTCAAGATCGAGTCCGGATTCGCGGACTCCGCCACCTCCGAGCTCCTCGGCGGCATCACCGCGGAGCCCTTCGAGGAGTCCCTGCCCGGCGAGGACGTGGTGAAGTTCCTGGCGCGGGAGCGGGAGATCTCGCCGGACGAGTTCCTCGCAGCCGTGCGGCCCGCCGTCGCGCACCTCGTCTCGACCACGCACTCGGCCCCGACCATCGCGCTCCTCGAGATGGCCGTGCCGCACATCAACAAGTCGGTCACGCTCGCCCGGTACGCCGCGGAACGCGGCATCGACGCCGCCGACGTCGTCGCCTTCGGTGACATGCCCAACGACGTCCAGATGCTCGACTGGGCGGGCCACGGGTACGCCATGGCGTCGGGACACCCCGACGCGCTCGCCGCCGCGAACCTCGTGGCGCCGCCCTTCGACGAGGACGGCGTGGCGCAGGTCCTGGAGGAACGCCTTGCGGCGCTCCGCACGGGCTGATCCCGGGCGCTACCCCTACCTCGACAACCGCGGGACCCGGCCCGGACTCCTCCCGCTCGCGCTGGCCCACCGGGGCTTCGCACCCGGCGGCGGCGAGAACACGATGGCAGCCTTCGAACGCGCCGTGGAGCTGGGCTTCCGGTACCTCGAGATCGACGTCCGGGCGTCGGGCGACGGCGTCGTGATGGTGTTCCATGACGAGGACCTCGACCGCGTGACCGACGCGCACGGCCCGGTTGCCGGGCGCTCCGCCTCAGACCTGGGCGGGCTGTCCGTGGGCGGCCACGGGGGTATCCCGACGCTCGAGGCACTCCTGCTGCGCTGGCCGGACCTGCGCCTGAACATCGACGTCAAGGGCGACGACTGCGTGCGCCCCTTCGCGGACCTCGTCAACCGCCTGTCCGCCCACGACCGCGTGCTCGTCGCGTCCTTCTCGGACCGCCGGCGGCGCGCGGTGCTGCGGCTGCTCGAGAGGCCGACGGCGTCCTCTGCCGGTATGGCGGTCAATGCCCTGCTGAAGCTGCTCGCGCCGCTCGGGCTGGCGGGGTCGGCCGCCCGGCTCGCCGGCGTCCAGGCGCTGCAGGTTCCCGAGACCTACCGGGGTGTTCGGGTGGTGACGCGTCGCTTCCTGCGGTCCTGCCGGTCGGCGGGGCTCCAGGTGCACGTCTGGACCATCAACGAGCGTGCCGAGATGGACCGGCTGCTGGACCTCGGCGTCGACGGGCTCGTCTCCGACGCCGCCGACGTCCTCGCCGACTGCATGACCGCGCGGTCCGCGTGGCCGCAGCGCGGTGCCCGCGACGGGTAGGCCGGCCCGCGTCAGGGAGGAGCCGGACAGGGGTCAGCAGGCATGCCCGGGCGCGGCCCCGGGCATGCGGAAACCCGGTTGCGGCCACTCCCGCAACCGGGTTCCCTCGGTATCGGTGCACCATCGGGGTATCGCGCCTCCGATGGTGCACCGAGTCTGGTGGGCGGCCCCCGTCCTGCGGGCGCCGCGTGGAATCAGCTAGCTGCGGCCCTTGCCGGGCTTCGGCTCGACGGTCAGCTCCACGGGATCCGTCGTCACCGAGCCGTGGGGGTTCGAGAACGTGGCGCGGAACAGGCGCCCGTCCTGAGATGCCTGCGCCTTCTTCAGCTCCGCCACCGACGTGTACGTGCCGCCGTTCCGCTCGGCCCGCTGGGTGACATCGGCAGGCTGCCAGGTGGCGCCGCCGTCGTCCGAGCTCTCCCAGACGGCCACGGGTTCGGGAGTACCGGTGGCGCTCGCCGTGAAGTGCGCCTTGTGTCCTTCGCGGGCCGTGGCCGGCCGGGGTGCGGCGACGAGCGCCGGGAGTTCGACGGACTGGTCGACCGTGGGCCAGCCGTCCTCCCAGCCCATCTTCTGCAGGCCGAGCGTCGGGGCGTACGCGTTGGACCGGTCGTAGAAGTGGAACGCGAGGTAGTCGCCGAAGACGGACTGGCCGCCGACGCCGTTCATCGCGCCGTGGGATTCGAGGAGGATCGATCCGCCGCCGCCGAACATGTCGCGGCCCTCCTTGTCCAGGTACGGGCCGGTGATGGACTGCGAGCGGCCGACCGCGATCTTGTACGTGGAGTCCGCCCCGCGGCAGCAGAAGTCGAACGAGGTGAACAGGTAGTAGTAGCCGTCGCGGTGGATGATGTAGGGCGCCTCGATGGGGTTGCCCGGGACGAAGCGGTCCGCGATGTTGACGGTTTGCGACTGCCAGTCCTCCACCGGCTTGCCGCTGGGCCATTCGAGGGGCACCAGGAAGATGCCGTACCAGAAGGAGCCGATGGACATGTAGGGCTTGCCGTCCGCGTCCTCGATGATGCCGGCGTCGATGGCGTTGAAGGTCTTGCCGGGATTGTTCGGATCAAGGCCCGTGACGGGCGATTCGACGACGAGACCCTGGTCCACCCACTCGTACTCCGGATCGTCGGGATCGAGCGTCGTGTTGGTCGCGAGCGCGGTGAGGGAGTTGTCGGTGCCGAAGCGCGAGGCCGAGTAGTAGAGGTAGTAGGTGCCGTCGTTCTCGTAGATCTCGGGTGCCCAGAGGTTCTCGGGGAGCGCTCCGTCCGAGTAGCGCTCGTCGATCCAGGCGGGGATCTCGTCCCACACCGTGCCGGTGTACTCCCACGTGGTGCCTTCGTCGTGTGAGGACCAGATCTGGATGGTGCCGCCGTTCTCGCGGGCCAGGAGCCCGGTGGAGTAGACGTACCAGGTGCCGTCGTCGTCGATGATGAGGGCCGGGTCGTGGATGGGGCTCGTCTCGCCGACCACCGACTTGCCGCCCACCAGGTCATCTAGGCTGCTCGCGGCCGACTGCTGCGAAAGGGCGGACTGGGCCTTCGGTTCTGCGGTCGCGGGCAGTGCCGCGCCCATGAGGGCGAGGGCGAGGACGGCGGCGATCGACGCGGAGCGCGACCGGAACGTGCTGCGTGACGTCATTATCACGGAGACCTTTCGGGAGGGGAGGGCTGGGACCCTGCAGATTTACATCGTTGCCTACATCGTTGTAGAACAGTTGCACGCCGCACTGCGGCCCGTCAAGGACCGTTCGTCCGTACTTCATGCGGCGCTTCCGGACGCCGCCGGCCGGCCCTAGCCGAGGACGGGGTCCGTCAGCGTCCTGAGGTAGTGCAGGGCTGCCGGGGCGTAGGCGCGCATCGACTCGTCGTCGGCGTAGACCAGGAGGCGCAGCCACGAGCCGTACCGATGCACCCCCGCCAGCCGCAGGGCGGGTTCGAGGGCTGCCCGCAGTTCCGGCATCGGGGCGTAGCCGGTCCATCGATCGAGGTAGGCGGTGACCACCGACTGGATCCTGGGGTCGTCCGACGTCGTGTTCCACTGCTCGCGCATCTGCGTGATCGGCACGAGCAGCACGCTGAAGGGGTGTGCCCAGTAGGAGTCCGCGAAGTCGAAGAACCGCAGCGGCTCGGCGCTCGTCGCGGGCAGGAAGCAGTTCCTGGCATGCAGGTCGTTGTGGTCGAGCGAGAGCGGGACCGCCGTGCCGCGCAGGACCTCCACGGCCTCCTCGATGGCCGGCAGACGGCGGACGATGTCGTCCGCCGCCTCGGCGGACAGGTACAGGGGGTGCTCGGCCGGCAGCCCCGTGTGCAGCAGCAGCTGGTTCTCCACGAAGTTCGCTGCCACCTCCGGATTCATGAGGACGAGCCCGGCCTGGGACAGGCGCTCACCGTGCGGTGCGATGATCTGCTGCAGGTCGGCGAAGTTCTCCATGATGCGTGCCCATACGAGCCCGTCCGCGGAGCCCAGGCTGTCGAGGGTGGCGCCGTGGTCCGCGGTGAGCATCCAGCCCCGGGATGGTTCGATGGCCAGGGGGGCGGCGACGTGGTCCGGTGCGAGTTCGCCGAGGAGCGACAGGATGGACGCCTCCGCGAGCTGGCCGAGGTTGTTCTCCTTGAACCACAGGGTGCCGTGGTCGGTGGGAACGGTCAGCTGCGTGGACCAGAAGCGGATGCGCGGCTGCTCCACCGGTCCGGTCCGGGCAACGCCGAAGGTCTCCAGCACCAGGTCGATCCACTGCTCCGCCTGCTGCCGCCACTCGGGGGAGGCCCACACCTCGCGGGGGTTGCTCATGGGGCGTCGGGGGCGCGGGTCACGTCGTAGCGGGGCATGGAGTGCATTCTTCCACCGCGCACGCGTCAGCCGAGCTTCGAGGGCCTGCTGCCGGAGTCGCGGGCCTCCAGCTCTCCAGGACCGGCGACATGCTCGCTGCCACGGACCCGGGCGATGGCCGTCATGCCGTGGAAGATGAGAAGGGCTGCAGCCGTCCCGAGGGCGATCCCCGCGAAGGCCAGGTCACCGACGGTCCACGTGAAGTCCGCGATGCCGATGACCAGCGCCACCCCCGCCGTCGACAGGTTGATCGGGTTCGAGAAGTTCACCTGGTTCTGCACCCAGATCCGGACGCCCAGGATGCCGATCATGCCGTAGAGGACCACCCCGGCCCCGCCGAGGACACCCGCGGGAACGGTGGCGATGAGCGCACCGAACTTCGGGAAGAGGCTCAGGAGGATCGCGACGATGCCGGCCACCCAGTAGGCAGCCGTCGAGTAGACGCGTGACGCTGCCATGACCCCGATGTTCTCGGCGTAGGTCGTGGTGCCCGAGCCTCCGCCGGCACCGGCGATCATCGTCGCCAGGCCGTCGGCCATCAGGGCCCGGCCGGTGAGCGGGTCCAGGTCCCTGTCGGTCATCGTGGCCACCGATTTCACGTGGCCGATGTTCTCCGCCACGAGCACGAGGACCACGGGGATGAAGAGCCCGACGACGGACAGGTGGAACTCGGGTGCGGTGAAGTCGGGAAGGCCGATCCAGGCGGCGTCCCGAATGGCCGCGAAGTCCACCTCGCCGCGGACCATCGCGACGGCGTACCCGGCGAGGACGCCCACGAGGATGGACAGCCGCCCCAGGATGCCCTTGAACAGCACCGTGACGAGCAGGATCGCTATCACCGTGACCAGTGCGGTGAGGGGGGCCTGCTCGAAACTCGTCTTGGCGGTCGGCGCGAGGTTGAGGCCGATCAGGGCGACGATGGCGCCGGTCACGACCGGGGGCATTGCGACCTGGATCCACCGGGCACCCGCGGTGTGGACGATGAACCCGATGATCGCCAGTGCGGCCCCGGCCATGATGATGCCGCCGAGGGCTCCCGCTGCTCCGTGCTGCGACTGGGCGGCGGCGATCGGCGCGATGAAGGCGAAGCTCGACCCGAGGTAGCTCGGCACCTTCCCTGCGGTGATGACGAGGAACAGGATCGTCCCGATCCCGGAGAACAGCAGGGTGGTCGACGGCGGGAACCCGGTGATGAGCGGCACCAGGAACGTCGCACCGAACATCGCCACGACGTGCTGCGCTCCGATGCCGATGGTCCGAGGCCAGCTGAGCCGTTCCTCGGGGGCGACGAATCCGCCCGGCCGCACGTTCCTGCCATCCCCGTGGAGGGTCCATCCGATGCCTCGTGCACTCATGCGTATGCCTTCCAGGGGAGTCGGGGGGTTTCGAGAATCCTATCCGCAGCACGGACCCGGGATGTTACGTTGCTTGTCCGCGAGGGAAAGGGTTCCACGATGGTATTCACGGTTCGAGGACGCACCGTGCTGGTCACGGGCGCAGGCATGGGCATGGGCAGGCTCTATGCCGAACGTGCCGCCAGGGAGGGGGCCGCCGCCGTCGTGCTGTGGGATGTCGACGCACGCGCCCTCGAGGACGTCGTCGCGGGTCTGGCCTCGAGCACGGCGGCCGTCCATAGCTACGTGGTCGACGTGGCATCGGTCGAGTCCATCCAGGCCGCGGCAGGTGCGGTCCTGAATGACGTCGGCGTGCCGGACGTGCTGGTCAACAATGCCGGGATCGTGCGGGGGAAGTACTTCTGGGAGCACGACCACCATGCGGACATCGACCTCACCCTGCGGGTGAACACCGGTGGGCCGATGCACGTCACCCGCGCCTTCCTGCCGGCCATGATGGAGCGTGCCACTCCCGCCCGGATCCTCAATGTGGCGTCGGCATCCGGGACGCTGTCCGTCCCGCGGATGAGTGTGTATGCGGCATCGAAGTGGGCCGTGATCGGCTGGAGCGATTCCCTGCGCCTCGAACTGGCGTCGGCGGGTCACCCCATCGCCGTGACGACCCTCATCCCCAGCTACATCAAGACCGGCATGTTCGAGGGGGCGCGCGGACCCCTGCTGACCCCTCTGATGGAGCCGGACTACGTGGTGGACAAGGCCTGGCGCGCGCTGCTCGCCGGAAAGGCGCGCGTCCAGCTCCCCTGGACCGTGCAGCTCGCCGGAACGCTCCGCAACCTCCTTCCGCAGCCCGCCTGGGACGTCGTCGCCGACAAGGTCTTCCGGGTGTACAGCTCCATGGACCACTTCACAGGGCGCCCCAGTGGCGCTGGGACGCACGGGAAGGACGACCGATGAGCGCTGCGGCGGCACTGCTGGCGGACCAGCGCCGGTATTTCGATTCCGGGGCCACCCGGACCGCGGCGTGGCGCCGGGACCAGCTCCGCGCCCTCCTGCGGCTGCTGGCCGAACGCGAGGACGAGCTGACGGGCGCCCTGGAGGAGGACCTCGGCAAGAGCCGGACGGAGGGCTTCCTCTCCGAGGTCGTCGTGGTCCGGGCGGAAGCGCGCTACGCACTCAAGCACCTGGACCGCTGGATGGCGCCGGAGAGGATCGCCGTTCCCGGCGCGCTGCAGCCGGGCCGCGCCTGGTCGCAGGCCCGGCCCCTCGGCGTCGTGCTGATCATCGGGCCCTGGAACTATCCGCTGAATCTCGTGCTGGCGCCGCTCGTCGGCGCGCTGGCGGCGGGCAACGCGGCCGTGCTGAAACCCAGCGAGCTCGCGCCCGCGACCTCCCGGGTGCTCGCACGCCTCGTGCCGGAGCACCTGGACCAGGAGGCCGTCGCGGTCGTCGAAGGGGGAGCCGAGGTGAGCACCGACCTGCTCGCGCAGCCGTTCGACCACGTGTTCTACACGGGCGGTGAGCGCGTGGGGAAGATCGTGATGAAGGCGGCGGCCGAGCACCTGACGCCGGTGACGCTCGAGCTGGGCGGCAAGTCCCCGGCCGTCGTCGTCGGCGGGGATCTGCGCGCCGCGGCCCGCCGCATCGTCCACGGCAAATTCCTGAACGCCGCCCAGACGTGCGTGGCGCCCGACTACGTCCTGACCACGCCGGCCGCCGCGCCGATCCTCGCCGAGGCGCTCGCGGCCGCCGTCCGGGACTTCTACGGCAGCGATCCGAGGACCTCGGGTGACTACGGCCGGATCATCAACGAGCACCACTTCGACCGTCTCGTGGGCCTGATGGACGGCGGCACCGTGGTCTCCGGCGGCCGGCACGAGCGCGCGGAACGCTACATCGAGCCGACCATCCTGCGCCACGTCGACCCCGGGTCGGCGCTCATGCAGGAGGAGATCTTCGGTCCGCTCCTGCCGATCCTCGAGGTCGCGGACCTGGAGGAGGCCATCCGGTTCATCGGCGCGCGGCCCCATCCGCTGGCCGCATACCTGTTCAGCGATCGGGACGAGCACCTGCGGACCTTCACGGACCGGGTGCAGGCGGGCGGGCTGGCCCACAACGTGTGCACCATCCAGCTCGCGGTCCCCGGGCTGCCCTTCGGCGGCGTCGGCGCGAGCGGCACGGGCAGCTACCACGGCCGGCAGTCCTTCGAGACGTTCAGCCACGTGCAGCCGGTGTTCTCCAAGCCGACCAGGGTGGACACGCTGCGCCTCGCGTACCCACCCTTCGGCCCGATCAAGAGGAGGCTGCTGCGCAGGCTCCTCTGAGCGGGGTCAGCTGATGACGCCGTCCACCAGTGCCTTTGCCTCGGCCTGCACCTGCTTGAGGTGCTCCTCGCCGCGGAAGGACTCGGCGTAGATCTTGTAGACGTCCTCCGTGCCCGAGGGCCGTGCCGCGAACCAGGCGTTCTCCGTGGTGACCTTCAGCCCGCCGACGGGGGCGCCGTTGCCCGGTGCCTCCGTCAGCCGGGCGGTGATCTCCTCGCCGGCGAGGGTCGTGGCGGTGACGTCCGACGGCGAGAGCTTCCCGAGTGCGGCCTTCTGCTCGCGGGTCGCCGCGGCGTCGATCCGCGCGTAGACGGGTGCGCCGAACCGCTCCGTCAGCCCGAGATAGTGCTGCGACGGGGTCTTCCCGGTGACGGCGGTGATCTCCGAGGCCAGCAGGGCCAGCAGGATGCCGTCCTTGTCCGTGCTCCAGGGTGTGCCGTCGTGGCGCAGGAAGGACGCACCCGCGGACTCCTCGCCGCCGAAGGCGAGGTCGCCGGTCAGCAGGCCGGGCACGAACCACTTGAAGCCCACGGGGACCTCCTGCAGCACGCGGCCGAGGTCGAGGGCGACGCGGTCGATGATCGACGACGACACCAGGGTCTTGCCGATCACGGCGTCGGCGCGCCAGTTGGGACGGTGGGCGTAGAGGTACTGGATCGCGACGGCGAGGTAGTGGTTGGGGTTCATCAGGCCCGCGTCCGGTGTCACGATCCCGTGGCGGTCGGCGTCGGCGTCGTTGCCCGTCGCGATGTCGAACTGCGATGCCTTCCCGATCAGTGATGCCATGGCCGAGGGCGAGGAGCAGTCCATGCGGATCTTCTCGTCCCAGTCGAGGGTCATGAAGGCCCACTGCGGGTCGACCGTGGGGTTGACCACGGTCAGGTTCAGGTTGTGGCGCTCGCCGATGGCACCCCAGTAGTCCACCGACGCGCCGCCCATCGGGTCCGCGCCGATGTGGACGTTCGCGGAGCGGATGGCGTCCAGGTCGAGCACCGACGGGAGGTCGTCCACGTAGTTCTGGAGGAAGTCGTAGGAGCCGATCCCCTCGGCCGTCCGGGCCTGCGCGATGGGCATCCGCCGGACGTCGCGGAGACCGCCCTCGAGCAGTTCGTTGGCACGGTTCGCGATCCAGTTCGTGGCGTCCGAGTCGGCAGGGCCGCCGTGCGGGGGGTTGTACTTGAAGCCGCCGTCGCCCGGGGGATTGTGCGACGGCGTGATGACGATGCCGTCGGCCTGCTCCACCTTGACGGCGTTGTACGTGAGGATCGCGTGCGACACGGCGGGGGTGGGCGTGTACGCGCCCCGGGCGTCGACGAGGACCGTCACCCTGTTGGCCGCGAGGACCTCGAGGGCGGTGTTCTGTGCCGGCTCGGACAGCGCGTGGGTGTCCTTGCCCATGAAGAGGGGGCCGGTGATGCCCTGCCCGGCACGGTACTCGACGATCGCCTGCGTGATCGCCGCGATGTGCCCTTCGTTGAAGGACGACTTCAGCGACGACCCGCGGTGCCCCGACGTTCCGAAGGCCACGCGCTGCGCGGGATCCCCCAGGTCGGGCTCGACGTCGAAATACGCGTCGAGCAGTCTGGTCACGTCTACGAGGTCGCTGGGGAGGGCTACAGTGCCCGCTCGGTTAGCCATGGCCCCAGCATGCCAAAGAATGCGCCCGATTACACCCGCTACCCCGGGCCGGTCCGTCCCGTCCCCGTCGGGGGCCGGTCCTCGGGTACGGTTGCCCGCACCCGGACGATCAGTAAGCTGAGTATCAGCACCCAGCCAGGGGGCACAGGCATTCCGGAAGGCGGCACCATGAGCGAGAACCCCAGCGGAAACCCGAGCGGCGATCCCGAGGAGAAGGGCGCGGAGGAGGCCGGCAAGCTCGAGGAGCAGATGGCGGGCGGCTACGGCGGCCCGGGAACCGAGGAGGAGATCGCTCCCGACTTCGAGGCGGACAACGGCAGCGGCCCGGCCGACTGACCCGCACCCGACCCGTCCGGTCAGGTCCCTGACCCGGGCGGGTCCCGGGGCAGGACTGCCCGCTAGGGTGGACGGGTGACCACGACCGCGGCCCCGCGCCCCCTCAGGATCGTCATCGCCCCCGACTCCCTCAAGGGCAGCCTTCCCGCAGCGGAGGCTGCCCTCGCCATGGCTGCCGGCGTCACGGGTGCCGCGGCCCGGCTCGGCCATCCCGCGCCGCGCGTCGTGCTGGCCCCACTCGCCGATGGTGGTGAGGGCACGCTCGACGCGCTCCTCGCGGCCTGGAGCGCTGAACCCCGGACCACCCGGTGCCACGACGCGGCGGGCCGTGCCCGGACCGCGCGCTACGGCATCTCCGCGCCCCAGGACGGCGCGGGCGGGCCTCCGGTGCGGGGCGTCCTCGAGGCGGCGGAGGCCAACGGCCTGCCCCTCGTCGCCGACCTTCCCCTCGATGCACTCACGGCCACCAGCTACGGCGTGGGCGAGATCGCGACGCAGCTGCTCGACGACGGCGCGGAGGAGATCCTCCTCTGCATCGGCGGATCCGCGACGACGGACGGCGGAACCGGCCTGCTCTCGGCGCTCGGCGCCCGTTTCCTCGATGCCGGCGGGGACCCTCTGCCCCCGGGCGGCGGAAGCCTCGCGGCCCTCAGGACGATCGACACCGCCCATCTGCATCCCCGCGCGCGCGGGGTGCGCTGGCGCATCGCGGTCGACGTCGACAATCCCCTCTGCGGCCCCCGAGGTGCGGCGGCGGTCTTCGGTCCGCAGAAGGGGGCGACACCGGACGACGTCGCGGTCCTCGATGCGGGCCTGGCGCACCTCGCCCGCGTCGTGTCCGCGCAGACCGGCGTCGACGTCCTGGAGGTGCCCGGGACCGGCGCTGCAGGCGGCCTGCCTGCCGTGCTCGTGCCGTTCCTCGGCGCGGAGATCGTCCCCGGATCGGCCCTGGTGGCCGACGCCGTCGGGCTGGCCGCTGCGCTGGCGGACGCGGACCTCGTCCTGACCGGGGAGGGGTCCTTCGACTCGCAGTCCCTGGGCGGCAAGGTGGTGCAGGCCGTGGTCGAGAACGCCCCCGCCACCTGTGCCGTCGTCGCCATCGCGGGGCGCGTGCAGCTGAGCGCGGCCCAGGTCCAGGACGCCGGACTGGCGGCGGCGTTCTCCATCGCCACCGGGCCCATGGCGCTCGAGGAGCTGATCGGGGGCGCGGCCGCGCTGATGGAGGACGCCGCCGCGCAGGTCTACGGCGTCTTCGGCGGACGCCGCGGCCAGGGGACAGGCGGCCGAACGGCTAGACCCTGATCTCGCGCTTCAGGATCTTGCCCGTCGGCCCCTTCGGCAGGGCATCGACCAGCACCACGCGGCGCGGGTACTTGTAGGCGGCGACGCGGTCCTTCGCGAAGTCGGCGATCTCGGTCGCGAGTTGCTCCCGGGCTGCGTCGTCGGCCGGGGCGTGCTCGGCCTTGAGCCCGATGACCGCGACGATCTCCTCGCCGTGCAGCTCGTCCGGTACACCGATCACGGCCGCCTCCGCCACGGCGGGGTGCTCGTACAGCACCTCCTCCACTTCCCGCGGGTACACGTTGTAGCCGCCGCGGAGGATGATGTCCTTCTTGCGGTCCACGATGTACAGCAGGCCGTCCTCGTCCACCCGCGCGAGGTCCCCGGTGCGGAACCAGCCGTCGGGGATGGCCGCTGCCGTGGCCTCCGGGTTCTCCCAGTAGCCCTTCATGACGCAGTGGCCGCGGACGGCGAGTTCGCCGACCTCGCCCTGCGGCACCTCGTGGCCCTCGGGGTCCAGCATGCGCACCTCGACGCCGTCCACGGGCGTGCCGATGGAGCCGGGCTTGCGGAGGTGGCCCACGCGGTTGAAGCTGACGATCGGCGACGTCTCGGAGAGGCCGTACCCCTCCAGGAGGTCCGCGCCGAAGACGCGCTCGAACTCGTGCAGGACCTCGACGGGCAGCGCGGAGCCGCCCGAGACGGCCACGCGGACCGAGGACAGGTCGGTGGAGGTGACGTCCGGGTGGCGCAGCATCGCGATGTACATGGTGGGCACGCCCTCGAAGACGGTGACACGGTCCCGCGCGATGATCTCCAGCGCCTTGCCCGGCTCGAAGCGTGGCAGCAGCGTCACGGTGGCGCCGGTCAGGACGGCCGCGTTGAGGGCGCAGGTCTGCCCGAAGATGTGGAAGAACGGCAACCCGCCGAAGAGCACCTCGCCCTCCGCGGTCCCCATCAGGTCCCGGGAGATCTCGGTGTTGCGGGACAGGTTGGCGTGGGAGAGCGTGGCTCCCTTGGGCCGCCCGGTGGTGCCGGAGGTGTACAGCACGACGGCGGTGTCCTCGGCGTCGAGTTCCACGACGCCCGGCGTCGGCTCGGCGGCCGAGACGCGCTGCATAAAGGCGCCGCTGTCGACGGTCACCACCTGAACGTCGGTCCCCGTCTCGGCGCCCGAGGCATCGGCGCCCGCCTCCGCCTCGGCGAGGATGCCCTCCCAAGCGAAGACGACCCTCGCCCCCGAGTCGGTGAGGTGGTAGGCGACCTCGCGTCCCTTGAGGAGCGGGTTCAGCGGCACGACGACGGCGCCGGCCCGCAGGACGCCGTAGTAGATGAATGCCATCTGCGGAATATTGGGCATGATGAGGGCGATGCGGTCACCGTGCCGGACGCCCAGTTCCGCGAGGAGCGTCGCCACCTTCTGGCTGAGCACCTCGAGCGCCCCGAAGGTCACCTCGACGTCGTCGAGCTTGATGGCCACGGCCGAGGGGCTCCTCGTTGCGGTGGCCACGAGGTTGTTGGCGAGGTTCGACACGCGATCTCCTTTGATCTTCGATGTCCTGCAGCACAAGCACGGTAGGAAAGTTACCGGTGGGTAGCATTCTGTGCGATCGGGAACCCGCACGCAACAGGGTCGCCCTGCCTCCTGCCAGTGTGCCCTGCCGCTACTGCCGGAGGGCCTCGATCTGGGCTGTCACCGCGAGGAGCTGCGCTTCCTCCCCGGGGCGGCCGATGAGCTGCACGCTCATCGACAGGCCATCCGGGAGGCGCAGCGTCGGGACGGTCACGGCCGGCAGTCCGCAGACGTTCACCATGGACGTGTAGGGGGAGTACTGGCACTGCCGGAGGTAGTCGGTGTCGCCGTCGGCGTCCGTGTACCAGCCGAGGGGACGCGGCGTCATGGCCACCGCCGGGGTCAGGACCATGTCGTAGCGGGAATACTGCTCGATGGTCTCCTGCTCGAACTGCCGCAGGATGTCGACGGCCGCGGCGAGCTGTGCCGCGGTGCGTCCCATCGCCCTCCGGCGCAGCACCCGTGTGATGTCGGTCAGCCGGTCCTCGCGCTCGTCCGGGATCGGCGCGGTGGCGAGTCCCGCCGTCCAGACGAGCTGGAACGCGTCGTGGTAGCGGCGGTCGTACGTCAGGTCCGCCTCGACCACGTCGTGGCCCGCCCGCTGCAGCACCTGGATGCCGGCGGAGAACGCGTCGGTCGCGGCGCCGTCCAAGCTGATGTCCAGTGCGCCGGAGAAGGGCGACGCCGTGCTGACGCCGATGCGGAAGTGCCCCTCGGCGCGGAGGGCGGCCTCGGTGAAGGAGCCCTGGTAGCGTGACGCCGCACTCGTGGGGCGGTAGTTCGGCTCCCGGACGAGGGCGTCGAGGAGCAGTCCGGCGTCGACGGCCGAGTGGGCGAGCGGGCCGGCGACGACGAACTGGCCGAGGTCGGCCTGCCCGGAACCCGACGGGACGCGGCCGCGGTTCGGTTTGAGGCCCACCAGCCCCGTCGCGGCCGCCGGGATGCGGATGGATCCGCCGCCGTCGGTCCCCGGTGCGAACGGGATCATCCGCGCGGCCACGGCCGCGGCGCTGCCGCCCGACGAGCCGGCCGGGCTGAGCCGCCGGTCGAGGGGGTTGCGGGCGGGCGGGGCGATGCGGTTCTCGCTGTAGCAGCTCAGACCGAACTCGGGGACCTGCGTCTTGCCGAGGCTGATGGCCCCCGCGCGCCGCAGCACCGCGGCGAGCGGGGCGTCCTTCTCGGCCACGGCGTGATCCAGGGCCGCCGTGCCCAGCGTCGTCCTCACGCCGGCGACGTCGGTGAGGTCCTTGTGCGCGAGGGGCACGCCGTGGAGCGGGCCGAGGGCCACCCCGGAGGCGCGCAGCCGGTCGGCGTGGTCGGCGGCCCGGAGCGCGTCGTCGTGGGTGACTGTGAGGAACGAGCCGAGGTCCGGGTTGAGGGTGTCGACCCGCTGGAGGAAGTACTCGGTGACCTCGCGGGCGCCGACCGCCCCGCGCGCCAGCGCGTCCCGAAGGGTGAGGGCGGAGAGTTCGTGCAGTTCGGCCATGGGGACTCCCAGTCGGAGGCGGGCAGTTACGGGACCCGCTGCGCCGGAGGCCCCTCGGAAGACGACAAGGACCACTATGCCGCAGCGCGGTCCCGGATGGGCCCGTAGCAATGGCGGTGCCCGGCCGGCGCGTGAAAAGGTAGGCACATGAGCGAACTCCAGAACGTACCGGTGACTGCCGTGCCCGACGACGCGCGGCTCCTCGACGTCCGCGAGGACTACGAATGGGAGGCGGGCCACGCCGACGGCGCGCTGCACATCCCCCTCGACCAGCTTCCCGCCCGCCTCGGCGAGCTGGACCCGGACGAGGACCTGCACGTGATCTGCCGCAGCGGCGGCAGGTCCCAACGGGCTGCCGAGTGGCTCGAGGGCAACGGCTACACGGCCATCAACGTGAGCGGCGGCATGGGAGCCTGGCTCGAGGCCGGAAAGCCGATGGTCTCCGAGACGGGCAGCGAGCCCACCGTCCTGTGAGCGGTGCCACCACTTCCTCCTATGCCTACCTGGGGCCGGAGGGGACCTTCACGGAGGCTGCGCTGCTGCAGGTGCCGGGAGCCGAGTCCGCACGGCGCGTCCCGGCGTCGACGGTGGGTGCCGCCCTCGATGCCGTCCGGTCCGGATCCGTCGATGCCGCGATGGTGCCGATCGAGAACTCGGTCGAGGGCGGGGTGAGCGCGACCCTGGACGCCATCGCGGTGGGGGCGCCGCTGCGGATCCTGCGCGAGGAGCTCGTGCCGATCACCTTCGTGCTCGCCGTCCGGCCCGGCACCACGCTCGAGGCCGTCCGCAGGATCGGGACGCACGGCCACGCCTGGGCGCAGTGCCGCACGTGGGTGGACACCAACGTACGCGATGCGGAATACTTCCCGACGTCGTCGACCGCGGCCGCGGCCTACGGGCTGGTCGACGGCGAGGGCAGCTATGACGCCGCGATCTGCTCGCCCCTCGTGGCCGGGCGCCTCGGGCTGACGGTCCTCGCGACCGACATCGGGGACGTCACCGACGCCGTGACCCGCTTCGTGCTCGTGGGCCGGCCGGATGCCCTGCCGCCGCGCACCGGAGCGGACAAGACCACCCTCGTGATCCCGCTGCCGGAGGACCACCCGGGCGCGCTGATGCAGATCCTCGACCAGTTCGCGGCCCGGGGCGTGAACCTCAGCCGCATCGAGTCCCGGCCCACCGGCCAGTTCCTGGGCGACTACTTCTTCAGCGTGGACGCCGATGGCCACGTCGAGGACGCCCGCGTCGCCGATGCCCTCAAGGGCCTGCACCGCATCAGCCCGGGGCTGAGGTTCCTCGGGTCCTACGCGCGCGCCGACCGCCGTACGCCCGCCGTCGAGCGGCACACGTCCGACGACGCCTTCGGCGCAGCCGACGCCTGGCTCGGCGACATCCTTCGGGGCCGGTAGCGGGGCTATACGGGGAGGGCCGAAAGCACAGTAGGCTTACTATCGAAGGTCCCCTACGAAGGCTGGTTCCACGATGGCTCGATTGCGCCGCAGCAATACGCGCAGGCCCGGTATCACCCGTCGTCGCCACGGCAAGGGTTTCAGCTATCGCGCGCCGAACGGGGAACTGCTGCAGGACCGTGAGCAGATCGAGCGCATCCGGGACCTCGTGATCCCGCCGGCGTGGAAGGACGTGTGGATCGCGCCCTATCCGAACGGACACGTCCAGGCGATGGGCACGGATGACGCCGGGCGGCGCCAGTACATGTACCACCCCGCCTGGCGTGAGCAGAAGGACCGGGAGAAATTCGACCGCGCCCTGGACTTCGGTGCGAAGCTGCCGAGTGCCCGCCGCGTCATCACGCAGCACCTGCGCAGCGACGGCGTCCACCGTGAACGCGCCTTCGCGGCGGCACTGCGGATCGTCGACTCGGGTGCGCTGAGGATCGGGTCGGCGCAGTACGCGGAGGAGAACGGGTCCTTCGGCGTGACCACGCTCCTCGTGGAGCACTGCACCATCGAGGGGGACCTCGTCATCTTCGACTTCCCCGGCAAGAGCGGTCAGCACTGGGGCACGCGCCTGGAGGACGAGGACCTCGCCCATGCCCTGCGACCCATGATGGAGCGCGAGGACGCCGACACCGTGCTCGCCTACCAGTCGGAGGACGGCAAGTGGCACCACGTGGACGGTTCGCAGCTCAACGAGTTCCTGCGGCAGGTCACCGGCGGGCCCTTCACCGCGAAGGACTTCCGGACCTGGCAGGCGACCGTCGTCGCGGCGATGGCCCTGGCGAAGGAGGACCTGAAGGCGACGAGCCGCACGGCGCGCCAGAAGGCCGTCAGCGCCACCATGAAGGCTGTCGCCGACCACCTGGGCAACACCCCCTCCGTCGCCCGGAGCTCCTACGTGGACCCCCGGCTCGTGGACCGCTTCATGAGCGGGGAGGTCATCCCGATCACCACGTATTCCGCCTCCGAGAAGGCCGTGCAGGAACTCCTCCGCGACTGACGACCCGCATGTTCAACTTTCCCGTTCGTCAGTACGCTGGCAGCGGGCGCCCAACGAGGAGCGCATCCTCCGACGAAAGGAAGCATCATGACCGAGAACGCTCATGGAGGACACATCGTGAACCCCAACGAGGGTGACGGCTCGACGTCCGATCCGAACTGGCGGGGCGACATCGGCGACCAGGGTAACGACGTCCGTTTCGCCGAGGAGCAGGCCCTCATCAACGAGCAGGCCGGCCGCGCCGACCGCGACACGTCGGTGGACGTGGACGCCGCCGAGGAAGAGGGCCAGTACACCAGCACCGAGCCGGCCGGGGCATCCGGGGGCTACACCTCCTCGCAGGCCCCCGAGGAAGAGGGCGAATACACCGACAAGGACAAGCCGCTCATCGACGAGCCCGAGGGCCAGGGCGAGTACACCGACCGCGACCGGTAGGACCCCGGGCGGGAAGGTGCCGGGTCGGCGCGGGCGGAGCGCCGGGGTCAGCGCCGGGAACCCCGCCGCATCCGATCCAGGCCCTGCTGCCAGCTCCTGTGCCAGTCGGGGATCGGCAGCGGAGGCCCTGATGGTCCGGGAGCCGACGCCGGCACCCGGACCATCAGTGCGCCCGGGTCCACCCGGGCGGTCAGTGAGGTGACCGCTCCCGAGGGGTCGCCGTCGAGCTGGGTGTCGATCGGGTCCGCGGACCAGACCGTGACCTCCCGAGCCCGGTAGTAGCTGATGACGGGTATCGTCCCCCGGTGGCGCAGGAGGATCTTCGCGGCCATCCACGTCCAGCCCAGGAGGCTGCGGGGACTGAGCACCACCACGTCGAGGGAGCCGTCGTCGATCATCGCGTCGGGCACGAAGTCGACACCCGCCGGCAGCTTCCCGCAGTTGGCCACCAGGAGGCTGCGGACCTTCCTGCTCTGCGGGGGCTGGCCGTCGAGGCTGATCGAGATGCGCCGCCGCCTGCCGGGCAGGTGCCGCACGCCGGCCTCGCTGTAGGCGAGCCAGCCGAGCTTGTCCTTGAGGTCCTGCTTCGCGTCGGCCATCACGTTCGCGTCGAAACCGATGCCACCCATAACCAGGAACGGGTATTCGGAGATCACCGAGGTGCGGTCGTTGCCCAGCGTGATGCGGGCCATGTCGATCCGCCGCTCGGAGCCGTGCAGGGCCAGCCGGAGGCAGCCGGCGATGTCGTTGTACGGCAGTCCGAGGTTCCGCACCAGCAGGTTCCCGGTGCCGAGCGGCAGCAGTCCGAGGGCGGCGGGCTGGTGCGCGAGGGCCTCCGCCACGGCCCGCACGGTCCCGTCGCCGCCCGCGGCGATGACGACGTCGGCCCCGGCGTGCAGCGCCTGGGAGGCCTGACCGCTCCCGGGGTCCTCGATGGTCGTCTCGAGGACGAGCGGCGGCTCCCAGCCGGCGTCCGCGCACGCCTGCTCGACGAGGACACGCGTGAGATCGGCCTGCAGCTTGGTCGGATTGAGGACGAGCGCGACGCGCTGGGGACCCTCGGCGACGGGAACCGGTTCATGGACGGAGGCGGTGGGCGTACGGGTCTGCTGCAGGCGCCGGACCGACCAGTACGACTGGAGGGACGCGGCGGCCGCGGACGCCGCAGCGGTTCCGGCGAGCAGTTTGCGGCGCATGGTCACCCACAATAGCCCGCCTGCGGGCCGGGGCTGCCGTGCCCCGGGGTTTCGGTAGGCTTGGCCGTGTGATTGACGTCAACGACCTCCGCCGAAACCCCGAGCAGTTCCGAGCATCGCAGCGCGCACGCAGGGCGGACGAATCGCTCATCGACGCCGTCCTCGCGGCGGACACGAAGCGCCGGGAGTCCGTCACCGCGTACGAGACGCTCCGCGCCGAGCAGAACGCCTTCGGCAAGAAGGTGGCGCAGGCCAAGGGCGAGGAGAAGCAGGCCCTCCTGGCCGAGGTCAAGGAACTGGCCGCCGCCGTCAAGGCCGCCGCGGCCGCCTCCGAGGACGCCAAGGCCGAGCAGGAGACCCTCCTGCGCAAGCTGCCGAACCTCGTGCAGGAGGGCGTGCCCGAGGGCGGCGAGGACGACTACGTGGTCCTCCGGAAGGTCGGCACGCCCCGGGACTTCGCCGCCGAGGGCTTCGAGCCCCGCGACCACCTCGAGATCGGCGAACTGATCGGCGCGATCGACATGGAGCGCGGCGCGAAGGTCTCCGGATCCCGCTTCTACTTCCTCAAGGGAGTCGGCGCCCGCCTCGAGATCGCCCTGCTGCAGATGGCCCTCGACCAGGCGATCAGGGCCGGCTTCACGCCGATGATCACCCCTACCCTCGTGCGCCCCGAGACCATGCAGGGCACCGGCTTCGACATCGCGCACGACGCCGAGATCTACCGGCTCGCGGAGGACGACCTGTACCTCGTCGGAACCTCCGAGGTAGCGCTCGCCGGATACCACTCGGACGAGATCATCGACCTCGCCGCAGGGCCCGTGCGGTACGCGGGCTGGTCCTCCTGCTACCGCCGTGAGGCGGGGTCGCACGGCAAGGACACCCGCGGGATCATCCGCGTCCACCAGTTCAACAAGGTGGAGATGTTCACCTACACCACCGTCGAGGATGCCGCCGCGGAGCACGAGCGACTGCTCGCGTGGGAGGAGGAGATGCTGGCGAAGGTCGAGCTGCCCTACCGCGTCATCGACACCGCCGCCGGCGACCTCGGGATGTCCGCCGCGCGCAAGTTCGACTGCGAGGCGTGGGTCCCGACGCAGGGCGACTACCGCGAACTGACCTCGACGTCGAACTGCACCACCTTCCAGGCCCGGCGCCTGAACATCCGGGAGCGCCAGGAGGGGGAGGGCCAGAAGGGCACGCGGGCCGTCGCCACGCTGAACGGCACGCTGGCGACCACGCGCTGGATCGTCGCCATCCTCGAGCACCACCAGAACCCGGACGGCTCCGTGACCGTGCCCGCTGCGCTGCGGCCGTATCTTAACGGACTGGAAATCCTTCCGGTACTGTAGGCGCCGCCCCTACCGGGAACTCGGTGAGGTCTGGTTCACTGAACCATGAGCACTTTGATCAATGCTGGCATCGATGACCAGCAGGAGAACAGAAAGCGTCACCTCATCGCCCTCGACGTCGACGGCACCCTCGTGGATCACGAGGGGTCGATGACGGAGGAGGTGCGCGACGCCGCGCAGGCCGTCATCGAAGCCGGGCACGACGTCATCATCGCCACGGGCAGGTCCCTCGGGGCCACGCTGCCCGTGATCCGGCTCCTCGGCATCAGGGGCGGCTACGCCGTGTGCTCCAACGGGGGAGTCACCCTTCGGATCGACGATGCGCTGCCCGAGGGCTTCGAGGTCCTCGAGCGCGTCACCTTCGATCCGAAGCCAGCACTCACCGCGCTCCGCGAACGGCTGCCCGCCGCGAAGTACGCCCTGGAGGACGATCGCGGCAGGTTCCTGTCCACGGAGAGCTTCCAGGACGCGAGTTTCGGTTCCGAGGCCCAGAGCGTGGACTTCGAGGAGATGGTCGAGAGCCGCGCCGTGCGCGTCGTCGTCTTCAGCACCGACAGCTCGGCCGAGGAGTTCGGTGAGGCCGTCGCGTCGATCGGACTGCACGGCGTGACCTATTCCGTGGGCTGGACCGCATGGCTGGACATCGCCGCGTCCGGCGTCACGAAGGCCAGCGCCCTCGAAGCCCTCCGGCAGCGTCTCGGGACGGCTCCGAGCCTCACCGTCGCCGTGGGCGACGGGCGGAACGACGTCGAGATGCTGCAGTGGGCCGGCCGCGGTGTCGCCATGGGGCAGGCCCCGGACGAGGTCCGGTCCGCCGCATCGGAGGTCACGGGAAGCGTGTACGACGACGGCGCCGCGAAGGTACTGCGCTCCCTCGTCTGACCGCGCCGGGATCCGGCTCAGTACGCGAGGCTCGCCTCGGGGAGGGACGCCGGGCCGTACGTGAGGTCAAGCAGGCGCGCCGCAGCGGGGCGGGTGGCCCACTCCTCCATCCAGTGGGACCGAACGACCGCGCGGCTGACGGCCTGCGGAGTGATACCCAATTCCTGCGCGATGTACTTCTGCTGGCCGCGGGCGCCGGGGGTCAGCAGGTCCAGGACGGCCCACTCGGCGTCGGTGCGCGTGTAGACGATCTGCCCGAGCAGCCGGAGGACCGCTTCGGCCTCGGCCGCGATCTCACCGTCGGGGCCTTCCACCGCCAGGGGTATCCGCTCGCCGGTCTTCCGGGCCCGGTCGACGGCGCGCCGCGCGTAGACGAGCCCGTAGCCCTCCGCGTCCACGAGGCGCTCGGGGACGGGCGGGGTGAGGCCGCCGACCCCGATGCCCACGTGCCAGCGCCGGGAGCGGATGGCCCTCAGCGCCGCCTCCACGGCGACGGACGCCGAATCGACGACGCCCTGCACCTCGTCGCCGACCGAGCGCTGGAACGGGACCGCGGCCGGGAGGTGCCGGAGCACTTTCAGCAGGTCGTCCACGAGGTCGCCGACCTCGCGCGAATCGCGCTGGTTGATGGTCAGGACGTAGTGCATGGCATCAGTATGGACGCCGGATGGACGAATCAACCTCTTTGCGTTGATTCCCGCGCCGGTTCGTGCCGACCCCGTGGCGCTCTGTGCCGGAGCGCTGGAGCCCGCTCCGCCCGCAGGCACCCCGCCGATCCTTCCCCCGCACCATCAGGAGTTCCCGGCACCCGCCCTGCGGGCGTCCGGGAACTCCTGATGGCGCTGGTGCTACCGGTGTTCCTAGCGGCCCTCGGGGGTCTCCGTGGCGTTCCTCGCCTCGACGTCGACACTGCGGCCCTGCGGCTCGTCCTGCGCGCTGGCCTCGCCGATCTCCTGGAAGCGCTTGAGCGACGCCTCGACCTCGGCCTCGGCCTCCTCGCGGCCCGCCCAGTCGGCGGCTTCCACCCATTTGCCCGGCTCGAGGTCCTTGTACTTCGTGAAGAAGTGCTTGATCTCGTCGAGCAGGAAGTCCGAGACGTCCGACAGTTCCCGGATGTGGTCGAAGCGGGGATCGACGGGCACGCACAGGACCTTGGCGTCTCCGCCGCCGTCGTCGGTCATGTTGAACACGCCGATGGGGCGCGACTCGACGAGGACGCCCGGGATGAGGTCGAAGTCCTGCAGCAGGACCAGCGCGTCCAGCGGGTCGCCGTCCTCGCCGAGCGTGTTCTCGAAGTAGCCGTAGTGCGTGGGGTACTGCATGGCCGTGAACAGGACGCGGTCGAGGCGCAGCCGGTGGGTGTCGTGGTCGATCTCGTACTTGACGCGTGAGCCCTTCGGGATCTCGATGGTGACGTCGAGCTTCATGGCAACTCCTGGGGATGGGTGGGGCAGTAGACCGGCAGCGGCTCCCGCGGGAGGCGCGCTGCCGGTCTACTGTTTAATCGTCAGCCCTAACATATCGGTCGGCCCCCGGTACCAGAGCATTTCCTCGTGGTTTCAGTGCTGCTCCGCAACGCCTTGCGAAAGGACACCATGCGCCCGCTCCGCCTGCTGGGGGGCCTCCTCCTGGTCCTGGTGATGGTGGCGGCCGCGGTGCCCCTGGCCACGCACCTCACGCCGGCCGTCCTGGCCGTGGTCGATCCGCAGCCGTCCGTCCCGCCTCCGGTTCCCCCTCGGCTGCAGGTCCCGCCGACGGCCGTCGCCGTGCCCGACGTCGTCACACCCCTCTCCGTCTCGGCGCCCGCGCCGGACCCGGCGGTGCTGGGCCCGCAGCTCGACGAGGCGCTGCAGATCCCCGGCGCGGGCAGCTTCGCGGGCACCGTCGTCGACTCCGCGGACGGGCGGGTCCTCTATGCCAGGGATGCCGACCGCCTGCAGCCTCCCGCATCGAACATCAAGCTGTTCACCGCCGTCGCGGCCATGACCTACGCGCGGCCCGGGCAGACGCTGGCGACATCCGTCCTCACCTCGGAGGACGCCCCCGAAGCGCTCTACCTGCGCGGGGGCGGTGACGTCCTCCTCGGTTCCGGGCTGTCCGATCCAGGCGCCGTGGTCGGGCGCGCCGGCCTCGGGACGCTCGCCGCCGGGACTGCCGCCGCCCTGCCGGACGGGTCCGGGCCCTACACCGTCTACCTCGACGACACCTTCCTCGAGGGCGGCACCCTCAGCCCCACCTGGGCGGAGGGGGACGTGGAGTCCGGTGAGGTCGCGCCGCTGTACGCGCTCGCCGTCAATTCGGCGTGGCTCGAGGAGGGGCGTTCCGAGGGCCCGCGCTCGCAGGATGCAGCCCTCGACGCCGCCCGGACCTTCGCCGCCGCCCTCGTTCCGGCCGCCGCCGAACGCGGCATCACCGTCCGTCCCGACGTGCAGCGCAGGCCGGCCCCCGAGGGGGCGGAATCCCTGGCGGCCGTCGACTCGGCGCCGCTCGCCGACCAGATGCGCCACATGCTGGAGGTCTCCGACAACTACCTGGCCGAGGCCCTGGCGCGCGTCGCCGCGGCCGAGAGCGGGAGGCCCGCGTCCTTCGGTGGCGCCACCGACACCCTCGCCGCCGCCGCTGCCCGGCTGGGAGTTCCCGAGGAGGGGCTCAGCATCGGCGACGCCGCCGGACTGTCCGTCCGCAACGCCGTCTCGCCGGCCCAGCTCGCGGAGCTCGTCCGCGGGACCACGACGTCGGACGAGCCCGGGCTCGCCGCCGTCGCCCGCTCCCTGCCCATCGCGGGCCTCACCGGGACCCTGGCGACGCGGTTCACCGCCGACGACGGGCCCACGGCCGGTGGCGCGGGGACCGTGCGTGCGAAGACCGGGACGCTCAACGCCGTCACCGGCCTCACCGGCCACGTCGTCACCGCCGACGGGCGCCTGCTCGTGTTCTCCTTCCTCGCCGCAGGACTGGAGGGCACCACGGCAGAGGCGCGGGACGCTGCGGACCGGGCGGCCGCCCTCCTGGCGGGATGCGGCTGCCGCTAGCCCGTTCGCCAGCAGATGAAGCACGGCCTCCGCCCGATCCCTGGGCCCTGCCGGGAGGAGGATGTGATCGAATAGGCGCATGAACGAGCCCGCAGCACCCCGCCCACAGCTGGTCAACTGGGACGTCGCGGCCTCCACCGCGGCCTCCCTCACGCCCGCAGGGCCCACCATGAAGCCGGCGGAGATCGCACGCGCCGTCCAGAACATGCGCGAGCTCGCGGACGCATCGGTCGGCCACGTCCACACCATCTCGAGGCTCGACGCCGCACGGGACCTCCGGGACTCCGAGCTGCTCATCGTGGACCGCGCCTCGTGGTCCAGGGCCAACTCGCAGAGCTTCCGGACCCTGATGGAACCGGCCCTCGACCAGCTCGCGGCATCGCGCCCCGACGTCCTGAAGTCCGCGTCCCTGGCCCTCGGCGGAACCGTCACCGGGGCACAGCTCGGAGCCATCCTCGCCTTCCTCTCGAGCAAGGTACTCGGCCAGTACGATCCGTTCGTGCCCTCCCGCAACGGGCAGGGCGGGCGGCTCATGCTGGTGGCGCCCAACATCATCTCGGTGGAGCGGGAACTGAACGTGGATCCGTCCGACTTCCGCCTCTGGGTGTGCCTCCACGAACAGACGCACCGCGTGCAGTTCGCCGCCGCGCCCTGGCTGAAGGACCACATGACCAGCTCCATCGGGCAGCTCACCTCGGGCCTCATGGAGAAGGCGGATTCCCTCTCGGAGCGACTCGGCGCGGCCGTGAAGAACATCGCGGCCGGCAGGGCGCGTGCCCGTGGCGAGGGCACGACGCCGGACGGTCCGCCCGCGCAGGACATCGGGGTGCTGTCGATCCTGCAGGACCCGGACGACAAGGCGCGCCTGTCGCACCTCACCGCCGTCATGAGCCTCCTCGAGGGACACGCGAACGTGGTGATGGACGGCGTCGACGGGAGCATCGTCCCGTCGGTCAAGACCATCCGCCGCCGCTTCAACGCCCGCGGCAAGTCCCGGGGCCCGCTCGAGAAGGTCATCCGGCAGCTCCTGGGGCTGGACGCCAAGATGCGCCAGTACAGCGACGGAGCCAAGTTCGTCCGCCGCGTCGTCAGCCAGACCGGCATGGACGGCTTCAACGCGGTCTGGGACTCCGCGGAGCACCTGCCCACCGAGCGCGAGATCCACGCCCCCGACGAATGGATCGACAGGATGAGCCTGCGCCGTGGCTAGGCGCCCGCGCCTGCTTCCCGCGGTCGGCACCGCGCGCAACCTGCTCGCAGCGAGCCTCGAGGGGCTCCTGGCCGATCCGGTACAGCGGCGCCGCGGGACCGGCGACGCGATGACTGCCCCCGCCGCGCGCGAGGCGGCCGGCCCGCCCGCCGGCGACCATGCCTCGGATCCGACCGGCCTGCCCCTCGTCCTCGTCGCCTGCAGCGGCGGCCCGGACTCGCTCGCACTCGCGGCCGTGGCGGTACATTTCGCGCGGACCGCGCAGTGCCGTGTCGGCGCCGTCGTCGTCGACCACGCCCTTCAGCCCGGTAGTGCCGCCACCGCAGCGGAGGCCGCCCGAACGGCACGGGAGCTGGGCCTCGACCCGGTGGAGGTGCACCGCGTCGCCGTGGACCGGGAGGGCATGGGCCCGGAGGCCGCGGCGCGGAGCGCCCGCTATGCCGCGCTGGACGACGCCGCGGAGCGGCTCGGGGCATCGGCGGTCCTGCTCGGGCACACGCTCGACGACCAGGCGGAACAGGTGCTCCTCGGCCTGGCCCGCGGGTCCGGCACGCGGTCGCTCGCCGGCATGCCGCCACGCCGCGGACTCTACGTGCGTCCGTTCCTCGAGCTGCGCCGCGCCGACACCGAGGCCATCTGCGACTTCTACGGACTCGACCCGTGGCACGACCCCACCAACCGCGATCCGGCCTTCGCCCGGTCGCGGGTGCGCGGCGAGGTCCTGCCGTTCCTCGAGGAGCAGCTCGGCCCCGGCATCGCCTCCGCGCTCGCGCGAACCGCCCGCATCCTCGGGCAGGATGCCGACCACCTCGAACACCTGAGCTCCGAGGCGTACGCCGCCCTGAGGGTCGAGGGGGACGACGGGACCCTGCTGCTGCCGGAGGAGGGCCTGAAGGTGCTGCCCGCGGCGCTGAGGCAGCGGGTCCTCGCCCTCGCCGCCCTCGAGCTCGGAGCCTTCCAGCCGAGCTTCGAGCGGCTCCGGGCCGCCGAGTCGCTGCTGGACAGGAAGGGCTCGGCCGGACCCGTGCAACTGGGCGGCAAGGTGAGCGTCCACCGGCAGGTGCGGGGGCGCGCGGTTCTCCGGGGGGAACCAAGCTATGGCAATCTTGTCCTTAGCAACAGTGGCCCCGGCGTGAAGCAGTCGCGTCGTCCGACCCAGGAGTAATCGGTGGATTCCAACGACGTCCAGTCAGATCTCAAGCACGTCCTCTACACCAGGGAGGAGATCCAGCAGCGGATCAACGAACTGGCGGAGCAGATCGATGCCGACTACCAGGGCCGGGACATCCTCCTCGTGGGTGTCCTCAAGGGTGCGGTCATGGTGATGGCAGACCTCGCCCGCGCTCTTCACTCCCACATCACGATGGACTGGATGGCGGTCTCGTCGTACGGCTCGGGGACCCAGTCGTCCGGCGTCGTGCGCATCCTCAAGGACCTCGAGACGGACCTCATGGGCAAGCACGTCCTGATCGCCGAGGACATCATCGACTCCGGCCTGACCCTGTCCTGGCTCAAGGCGAACCTCCTGTCCCGCGGCCCCGCGTCCGTCGAGATCTGCACGCTCCTGCGCAAGCCCGACGCCGCGAAGGTCGATATCGACGTCAAATACGTGGGCTACGACATCCCCAATGAATTCGTCGTCGGGTACGGACTCGACTTCGCGGAGAAGTACCGCAACCTCGATTTCATCGGCACGCTGGCGCCCCACGTCTACGAATAGGACGTTCCCCCGCTGCATGCCCGTACTACGCCAAGAGGGAACTATCGGCGCAATCCGCGCGTGGTGAATCGCAGACGGTGTATATGTTGAGGTGCTTAAAGGGCACCGGCACAGCAGTGCGCCCGCACATTGTTACTTGCATCAGCAGGAGGGACAGGGCTTGCCGCCCTGAGACGTATGAAATTCAAGAATCTCTTCAAGGGGCCCGTCCTCTGGATCGTCCTGGCAGTCGTGGCGCTCCTGCTGGTCCTCCCGAGTCTTTTCGGCACGGGCAGCTCACGCGTCGACACCAACGTCGGGCTCCAGCTCCTCCGGGATGACCAGGTCTCGCAGGCCAAGATCTACGACGGCGAGCAGCGCGTGGATCTCACGCTGCGCGAGGACTACGAGGACATGGGCAAGAGTGTCCAGTTCTACTACAGCACCGCCCGCGCCGAGAGCGTGGTCGACGCCATCAACACCTCGGACACGGACGGCTTCACCGACCAGCCCGCCGAGAGCAACTGGCTGCTCAGCCTCGCCGGCCTGATCTTCCCCATCCTGATCCTCGGCGTCATCTTCTGGTTCCTGCTCAGCCGCATGCAGGGCGGCGGCTCCAAGGTGATGCAGTTCGGCAAGTCCAAGGCCAAGCTCATCTCCAAGGACATGCCCCAGGTGACGTTCAACGACGTCGCCGGCGCCGACGAGGCGGTCGAGGAGCTCCTCGAGATCAAGGAGTTCCTGCAGGAACCCGCCAAGTTCCAGGCCCTCGGCGCCAAGATCCCCAAGGGCGTCCTCCTGTACGGCCCTCCGGGCACCGGCAAGACCCTCCTCGCCCGGGCAGTCGCCGGCGAGGCCGGGGTCCCCTTCTACTCCATCTCCGGCTCCGACTTCGTCGAGATGTTCGTCGGTGTCGGCGCCTCCCGTGTCCGGGACCTGTTCGAGCAGGCCAAGAACAACTCGCCCGCCATCATCTTCGTGGACGAGATCGACGCCGTCGGCCGCCACCGCGGCGCCGGCATCGGTGGCGGCAACGACGAGCGCGAGCAGACCCTCAACCAGCTCCTGGTCGAGATGGACGGCTTCGACGCCACCACGAACGTGATCCTCATCGCCGCGACCAACCGTCCGGACGTCCTCGACCCGGCGCTCCTGCGACCCGGGCGGTTCGACCGCCAGATCGGTGTGGAGGCCCCCGACATGAAGGGCCGCGAGCACATCCTCAGCGTGCACGCCAAGGGCAAGCCCATGACCTCCGGTGTCGATCTCAAGGCCGTCGCGAAGAAGACCCCCGGCTTCACCGGCGCCGACCTCGCGAACGTGCTCAACGAGGCCGCGCTCCTCACGGCGCGTTCGAACGCGCAGCTCATCGACGACCGCGCACTCGACGAGGCGATCGACCGCGTCATCGCCGGACCGCAGAAGCGCAGCCGGGTGATGAAGGAGCTGGAGCGGAAGATCACCGCGTACCACGAGGGCGGCCACGCCCTGGTGGCGGCAGCGCTGCGCAACACGGACCCGGTGACGAAGGTGACCATCCTGCCGCGCGGCCGCGCCCTCGGGTACACCATGGTCATGCCGAGCGACGACAAGTACTCGGTGACGAGGAACGAACTGCTCGACCAGCTCGCCTACGCCATGGGCGGCCGGGTCGCCGAGGAGATCGTGTTCCACGATCCCTCCACCGGCGCCTCCAACGACATCGAGAAGGCCACCGGGACCGCGCGCAAGATGGTCACCCAGTACGGCATGAGCGAGCGCATCGGCGCCGTGAAGCTCGGACAGGGTGCCGGCGAGCCGTTCCTCGGCCGCGACATGGGCAGCGACCGCGACTACTCCGACCGGATCGCCCTCGTGGTCGACGAGGAGGTCCGCCGCCTGATCGACAACGCCCACGACGAGGCCTACCAGATCCTCACCGAGAACCGGGACGTGCTGGACCGTCTCGCCCTCGAACTGCTCGAGCGCGAGACGCTGAACCAGGCCGAGATCGCGGAGGTCTTCACGACCGTCCGCAAGCGCGACCTGCGCGAGGTGTGGCTGTCGAAGCAGACCCGCCCCGTGCACTCGCTCCCGCCGGTCACCTCCCCGAAGGAACGCGCCGAGGCCCTCGAGAGCGGCCGGCCCGCCCCCGAGTCCGTCGCCCCGCAGGACCAGATCGCCGACGCGAACATCCCCAGCGACTTCGACGTCCAGGGCTCGGAGCTGCCGTCGCCGGAATCGGGCGACGGCCCCAGGGACGGCCGGGACAGCTAGTCCCGCAGCGACACACCGGCAGCGACAGGGCCGTCGGTGAGCAGTGCCCGAGCAGAGGGAGATGACCCGTGACTGATTTCGACGACGAGGTGGTGGAAGCCGCCCTGGTGGCTGTCGGATCGCCCGTGGACCAGGACCGCATCCAGCGGGCGGTCCGGGAGATCCTCGCGGCGATCGGGGAGGACCCCGACCGTGACGGCCTGCTCGACACCCCGAGGCGCGTGGCGAAGGCGTACGCGGAGATGTTCGCCGGCCTGCACCAGGACGCGGGGGACGTCCTCTCGACCTCCTTCGACCTGAACCACCAGGAACTCGTGCTGGTGAAGGACATCCCGTTCTACTCCACGTGCGAGCACCACCTCGTGCCGTTCCACGGAACCGCCCATGTCGGCTACATCCCGTCCGAGGACGGCCGGGTCACCGGCCTGAGCAAGCTCGCGCGCCTCGTCGAGGTCTATGCGCGGCGCCCCCAGGTCCAGGAACGGCTGACGACGCAGATCGTCGATGCGATGATGGAACACCTGAAACCCAAGGGCGCGATCGTCGTCATCGAATGCGAACACATGTGCATGTCGATGCGCGGGATCAGGAAGCCCGGCGCGAAGACCGTCACGTCCGCCGTCCGCGGCCAGATCCGCGAGACGGCGACGCGTGCCGAGGCCATGAGCCTCATACTCGGAAGGTAGGACACCCCTATGGATTCTCTCGCCGCAGCGCCCGGAACAGGGCCGTCGACCTCGCCGCTGCCGGTGATCCGGCCCGTCCGCGTGGCCAAGGCCGTCGGGGACCTGCCCGCGGACCGCGCCGTCGTGCTGGGGATCCTGAACGTCACCCCCGACTCCTTCAGTGACGGCGGCAGGTACGCCACCACCGACGACGCGATCGGCCACGGCCTGCGGATGCACTACGGCGGCGCGGACATCATCGACGTCGGCGGTGAGTCCACGCGCCCCAACGCCCGGCAGGTGCCGGTCGAGGAGGAGCTGACCCGGGTGCTTCCCGTCGTGGGGGCACTCGTGAAGGCAGGGGCCCTCGTCAGCATCGACACCATGCACGCCGAGACCGCCCGGCAGGCCCTCGACGCCGGGGCGGCCATCATCAACGACATCTCGGGGGCGGAGTACGATCCCGCCATGCCGGCCCTCGTCGCCGAGCGCCGCGTCCCGTACATCCTGACGCACCGCCGGGGGACCGCGGCGACCATGGACGGCCTGGCGCACTACGACGACGTCGTCTCCGAGGTGGCGGCGGAACTCGTCGACCTGCGGGACCGCTTCGTCGCCGCGGGGGTCGCCGCCGACCAGATCATCCTCGATCCGGGACTCGGCTTCGCGAAGAGGGACGAGCACAACTGGGCGATCCTCCGGGACCTCGACGCCTTCACCGCGCTCGGCCACCGCGTGCTCGTCGGCGCGTCCCGCAAGCGGTTCCTCGGCACGCTCCTGACCTCGGCCGGAAAGGCCGCCGCGCCGGCCGAGCGCGACTACGCCTCGCTCGCCGTCGCCGGCCTGGCCGCGGCGGCAGGCGCCTGGGGCGTGCGGGTCCATGACCCTGCCGCGACGCTCGACGCCGTCAAGGTCGCCGCTGCCATAGGCCCGCGACGGTGAGCGGACACCCCGCGCCGGGCCGCACCGGTTCCCCCTCGGGCCTGCTCGACACGGTGGAGCTGGCGGGTATCACCGCCAAGGGCTACCACGGCGTCTTCGACCACGAGCGCCGCGACGGGCAGCCCTTCGTCGTGGACCTCGTGCTCCACCTGGATCTGCAGCCCGCGGGGACCAGCGACGACCTCGCCCGCACCGCGCACTACGGCGAGGTCGCCGAACTGGTCCACGGCATCATCGGGGGCGCACCCTTCGACCTCATCGAAGCCCTCGCCGAGACCATCGCCGCCGCGGTCCTGGGCTCCTTCCCGGTCGCCGCCGTCGACGTCACCGTCCACAAGCCGAAGGCCCCCATCGCGGTGCCGTTCGGCGACGTCGCCGTGACCCTGCGCCGGAGCCGGGCGTGAGCACCGTGCGGTCCGTGCTCGCGCTGGGCAGCAACCTCGGTGCCAGCAGCGACACCCTGATGCTGGCCGTCGCCGACCTCGTGGAATCGGAGCACGTGCGCCTCCATGCGGTCTCGCCCGTGGTGCGGACGAAGCCCGTGGGAGGCCCGGAGCAGCCCGACTACCTGAACATGGTGGTGGAGGTGGAGACGGACCTCGGCCCGTACGAGCTCCTCGCCCACTGCCAGGCCGTGGAGGACAAGCACCACCGCAAGCGCACGGTGCGCTGGGGGCCCCGCACGCTCGACGTGGACATCATCACCTACGGGACCTGGACGTCCGACGACGAGTCCCTGACGATCCCGCACCCCCGCGCGGCGTCGCGCGCCTTCGTGCTGCAGCCCTGGGCCTGGATGGATGCGGGAGCCGAACTGGCAGGCCGCCCCGTGGCCGAGCTGGCCTCGGAAGCCGAGGACATCGCCGGCCTGGTGCCCTTCGAGGAAGTCTAGGACGCCGTGAACACCCTTCGGTTCCGCTGGCTGGCCCTGGTAGGCCTGGTGGCCGGACTCGCCGGCTGGCTGGTCAACTGGCTCGCGACCCGCAACGGCTACGGCACGCCGACCCTGCCGCTGACGTCCCTCGTCACCACCGCCGTGATCATCGCCATCACCCTGGTGTTCGGGAGCCGCGTCCTTCGGTGGCGCAACGGCAAGCGGGACCGGCCCCTCGACCCGATCCTCGCCACCCGCACCCTCGTCCTCGCCCAGGCCTGCGCCTACGCGGGCGCGCTGAGCCTCGGCTGGCACGCGGGCATCTTCGTAGACCAGCTGACCCTGTTGTCGGTCCGCTCCACCACCGCACCCCTCTGGGGATCCGTGGCACTCATGGTGGGCGGGACCCTGATGATTATGGTGGGATTGGTGGTCGAGGACTTCTGCAAACTTCCTCCGGACGACGACGGCACGGGCGCTCCGGGCCACACCGAGGGGGAATATGCCTAGGGAACCGATCGACCCCTCCGGACTCCGGTGGGCCCGGGTGTCGCCGAAGTACCTGCGCGTCCGGCTGCTCGGCTGGCTCATCGGGTCCCTGGTCTGGGTGGTCCTGTGCAGCATCCCGCTGGTCCTCCGCCTCACGGGCGTCTGGGAATCCTTCCCGCCCCTGGGGGTGGCAGCGGGGCTGCCCGCCGTCGTGCTGGTCATCGCCCTCTGGCGGGGCCTCCTGCTCCCGCGCCAGGTCGCGGCGATCGGCTACGCGGAGCGCGACGAGGACCTCCTCCTGCGCTCGGGTGTCTTCTTCCAGCGCACCCTGGTGGTGCCGTACGGCCGCATGCAGTACGTCGACGTCTCCGTCGGGCCCCTCGAGCGCGCCTTCGGGATCTGCACGCTGAAGCTCCATACCGCGTCCCCCGCCACCAACGCCTCCCTTCCCGGTCTGCCCACCGAGGAGGGCACGAGGCTGCGCGAGCAGTTGTCCGCGCGGGGAGAAGCTCGGCTGGCCGGGCTGTGACCGCGCACGAACCGTCCGGCGGGCTCCCGGCGGCTCCCGGACCCGAGGGGGGCGAGGGAGCAGGACAACCGGGCCCCGTCGACCTCCACCCCGGGGATGCCTGGCAGCGGGTCCATTTCATCTCCCCGCTCGTGCGCGGCTGGATCGCGCTGGCAGCCATCCTCTACTTCGTGGGCAGGGACTGGTTCGAGGGGCTCTTCGACGCCGGGACGAGGGGGCGCAGCCCCCTGCCCGAGGGTGTCGGCCTCCTCCTGGCCGCAGGGGTCGTGCTCGGCGTGGTCCTCGTCATCGCGGCCGCTTTCTTCGTCTCCTGGTACTTCACGCGGTACCAGGTGACCGCCGAGCACGTGCGCGTGCACTCCGGCGTCGTGTTCCGGCAGCAGCGGCAGGCACGCCTGGACAGGGTCCAGGCCATCGACATCGTCCAGCCCTTCCTCGCCCGGATCTTCGGGCTCGCCGAGCTCAAGTTCGAGGTGGCCGACGCGGGGGAATCCGCGGTACGCCTCGCGTTCCTGAAGCTCGACGACGCGAGGAAGCTGCGCGCCACCATCCTCGCGCGCGCAGCGGGCGTCACGGACCCGGAGCACCCGGAGGAGGCCCTCGAAGCCCCCGAACGTGAGGTCGTGGTGATCCCATCCGCCCGCGTCCTCGGTGCCGCGGTCCTGTCCGGGACGACGATCGCACTGGTCGTGGCGGCCGCCGTCGTCGTCACCCTCGGCGTGGTGTTCCGCACGCCCATCATCGCGACGTCGTTCATCCCCGTCCTCATCGGCGTCGGGGGCTCCTACTGGTCCGCGCTGAACACGGGCTACAACTTCCGCGCAGCCACCTCGCCCGACGGTATCCGCCTGCGCTACGGCCTGCTGGACACCCGCGCGCAGACCGTTCCGCCCGGCCGGGTGCAGGCACTGGGCATCGTGCAGTCCCCGCTGTGGCGTCTGAAGGGGTGGTACCGCGTCACGGGGAACGTGGCGGGGTACGGGCTGTCCGCGTCCAACGAGGGGCAGGCACGCACAACCCTGCTCCCCGTCGGCACCCGTGACGAGGTGCTGCAGATCCTGGCCCTCGTCCTGCCCGATCCCGGGACACCCCGTCCAGTCGAGATCTTCTCGGCCGGGATGACGGGCCGCGACGGCGAGGAGGGCTTCACCACCACGCCGCGCCGCGCACGATGGCTCGCACCCCTCGCATGGCGGCGCAACGGCTTCGCCGTGACGCGCACGGCCCTCCTCCTGCGCTCGGGCGTGCTGTGGCGGCAACTCGTCGTCGTGCCGCACGAGCGGACCCAGTCGCTGTCGATCGAGCAGGGCCCGATCGACCGCCGTTTCCGGGTGTCGAACCTGCAGTTCCAGACGACCCCGGGCCCTGTCACCCCGCGCGTCTCCCTGGTCGACTCCGCCGCCGCAGAGGAGCTGTTCCACGGCCAGGCGGTGCGGGCAGCGGAGGCCCGGCGGCGCAGCGGGCCCGAGCAGTGGATGAAGACCCGCCCGGCGGAGCCCTCCGCGCAGGGTCCCGTCCCGGACGTCCTGCCCGAGGCGCCGGTGTACGTACCCGCAGCCGCCCACAGGGAGGAACCCGTAGATGACCAGCGCTGAAGCGTCCCGCCGACCCGGCAGGCTCGGAGTGGGCATCGTCGGCGCCGGAAAGGTCGGCGCGGTCCTCGGCGCGGCCCTCCGATCCGCGGGGCACGCCGTCGTCGGTGTCTCCGCAGTGTCCGAGGCGAGCCGCGAACGAGCCGAGAACCTCCTGCCGGGAGTGCCGGTGCTCGAGGTCCCGGACATCATCGAACGCGCCGAACTCGTGCTGCTGGCGGTGCCGGACGACGCCCTGCCGACGCTGGTCGAGGGCCTGGCCCAGCTCCACGCCTGGCAGGCCGGGCAACTCGTGGTGCACACCTCCGGCCGCCACGGCACCGGAGTGCTCGCCCCGGCACGCGCGGCGGGGGCCATCCCCCTGGCCATCCACCCCGCCATGACGTTCACGGGACTGAGCCTGGACCTCGGACGCCTGCCGGACAGCATGTTCGGGATCACCGCCCCGTCCGCGGTGCTGCCGATCGCGCAGGCGCTCGTCGTGGAGATGGGCGGCGAGCCCGTGGTGATCGAGGAGGAGTCGCGGGCGCTGTACCACGCGGCCCTCGCCCACGCCTCGAACCACCTCGTCACGATCGCCGCGCAGTCCGCGCAGCTCCTCGCCGACCTCGGCGTGCAGCACCCCGACCGGATGCTGGGGCCGCTCATGAAGGCATCGCTCGAGAACGCCCTGTCCTCGGGGGAAGGTGCGCTGACGGGGCCGGTGGCACGGGGTGACGCCGAGACGGTCCGCGCGCACCGGGCCGCCCTCGAAGCGCACGACGCCCCCGACACCCGCCAGGCCTACCTCGGGATGGCACGCGCCACGGCGCTGCGGGCGCTCGAGCGGGGCGTCCTCACGCCGGCGCAGGCCGAGGCCATCCTCACCGCGCTCGCCGACGCCCCCGGCACCGCGGGACCGCCCGGCCCGCAGGACGGGGCCCCCGGCGCCCCGTCCTGATCCCGGGACCGGCTTCCCCGTCCAGCACCCCTGCCCAGCACCCCCACCAGCACCCCTGCGCCTCCCGCGCCCGCCCCGACCCATGAAGGACCACCCCGTGACCTCGACCGGCCTCCACCGCCCGGCAACCCCCCTCCTCGTCTCCACCCCGGCGGACCTCCGCGCGGCGACGACCCGGCTGCTCGAGCGGGCAGCGGTCCGGCGGGGAGCGGCGGAAGGGCCGCCGTCGCTGGGCCTCGTGCCCACCATGGGAGGCCTCCACGCGGGCCACGCCTCGCTCGCGAGGACCGCGCGCGCCGCGAACGACGTCGTCGTCGCCTCGATCTTCGTGAACCCCTTGCAGTTCGGCGACGCCGCCGACCTCGACCGCTACCCGCGGACGCTCGACGACGACCTCCGGCTCCTGGGCGGATGCGGGGTGGACGTCGTCTTCGCCCCTTCGGTGGAGGACATGTACCCGGGCGGAGAGCCGCTGGTCCGGGTGGGCGCGGGCCTGATGGGCACCGTGTTCGAGGGCGCGTCGCGGCCCGGGCACTTCGACGGCATGCTGACGGTGGTATCCAAGCTCCTCAACCTCGGGCTGCCCGCGACGACGGCGGACTACCGTGCGTACTTCGGGGAGAAGGACGCCCAACAGCTCGCGCTCGTCCGCCGCATGGTGCTCGACCTCAACATGCCGGTACGCATCGAGGGCGTCCCGATCGTCCGCGACGCCGACGGGCTGGCCCTCTCGAGCCGGAACCGGTTCCTCGGCCCCGAGGAGCGGCGTGCGGCCCTCGTGCTGTCGAGGGTGCTGGGCCTCCTGCGAGACCGTGCCGCCCGCGGCGAACCCCTCGACCTCCCGGGAGCCCGCGCCCGGGTGGCCGCAGAGGACCTGGTGGACCTCGACTACCTCGACGTCGTCGACCCGGTGTCGTTCACGCCCCGGGGGGAGGACCGGGCAGCAGAAGCGCTCGCCGTGGTCGCGGCACGGGTGGGTGCGGTCCGCCTGATCGACAACACCGTCCTGCCCGTTGTGGCCTGACCCACACCGCCGCCGGCCGACACCGCGGGCCCGGCAGGGGGCCGTAAACTTGTCTTCCGTGACTCACGACGAAACCCTCCCCGCGGACGACCTCAACGAGCAGATGCGCTTCCGGCTGCAGAAGCGCGCAGCCCTGCTCGACGCCGGGACGGAGGCGTATCCGGTCAAGCCGGAGCGGACACACTCGCTCGCGGAGGTCCGGGAGCAGTTCGCGGACCTCGAAACGGGGGAGTCGAGCGGCCGGCAGGTCGCCGTCGTGGGCCGTGTGGTCTTCATCCGCAACTCGGGGAAGCTGTGCTTCGCCACGCTGCAGGAGGGGAACGGCACGCGGCTCCAGGTCATGCTCAGCCTCGCCGAGATCGGCGCCGACAGCCTCGCCGAGTGGAAGTCGCTCGTGGACCTAGGCGACCACGTGCAGGTGCACGGCGAGGTCATCAGCTCCCGCCGCGGGGAACTCTCCGTGATGGCCGACTCCTGGACCATGGCGTCGAAGGCCCTCCGGCCGCTGCCCACCCTGCACGCGGGCGTCAACGAGGAGACGCGCGTGCGCCAGCGCTACGTCGACCTGATGGTGCGCGAGGAAGCCCGCCAGATGGTGCGCACGCGCGCCGCGATCACCCGTACCCTCCGCGAGACACTGAACCGCCGCGACTACATCGAGGTGGAGACGCCGATCCTGCAGCTGATCCACGGCGGTGCGACGGCCCGTCCCTTCGAGACGCACCTCAACGCGTTCGACCAGAAGATGACCCTCCGGATCGCCCTGGAGCTGTACCTGAAGCGGGCCGTCGTCGGCGGGATCGACCGCGTGTACGAGATCGGGCGCATCTTCCGCAACGAGGGCGTCGACTCCACCCACAGCCCCGAATTCACCATGCTCGAGTGCTACGAGGCCTACGCCGACCAGTTCGTCATGGCGGACCGCATGAAGGAGATGATCCTCGCGTGCGCCGATCTCCTGGGCTCGCGCACGATCGAGACCGCGAAGGGCACCATCGACCTCGACGGTGAATGGGCGTGGCTCGGTGTCTACCCGGGGCTGTCCGCCGCCGTGGGGCAGGACGTCACCCCGGAGACGAGCCTCGAGGACCTCCGCTCGATCGCGGAGCGTCACGAGGTCTCGCTCGACCCGGCCTGGGGTGCCGAGAAGGTGGTGCTCGAGCTGTTCTCGGAGATCGTGGAACCCACGCTCATCCAGCCGACGTTCGTCTACGACTACCCGCCCTCCGCCCAGCCGCTGGCTCGGCCGCACCGCGACGATCCGCGACTGATCGAAGCCTGGGACCTCATCATCGGAGGCATGGAGCGCGGCACCGCCTTCTCCGAGCTCATCGACCCCGTCATCCAGCGCGAGCGCCTGACCCAGCAGTCCCGCCAGGCGGCCGCCGGTGACGACGAAGCCATGCAATTGGACGAGGACTTCCTCCGGGCACTCGAATACGGAGCGCCTCCCATGGGCGGTATCGGACTCGGAATCGACCGCCTCGTGATGCTTTTCACGAACGTCGGAATTCGCGAGTCCATCCTCTTCCCCATTCTCAAGCCCGAAGCGGGGCAGTAGCCGTGGAATATGTTGCGGTCCTCCTACCATCAGCCTGCTTGGCGGTGATTTTCTACTTCGTGATCAAGGCCATATTCAATGCGGACCGCGCGGAGCGCGAGGCCATGGCGCGCGCGGAGGAAATGCAGGACGCCGAGGACGCGCGGAACCGCGAGGCGACGCGGGAAAAGAATGACGACCAGGAAATCGACCCCGGATAGAAATGCCCTTCTTTGACCTCGATTGAATAGTGGCCCATACTCATTTCAGGGGCATTGATATCGAGGAACCAATTAGGAGAGCATTGTGGCGCAGAAGGTAAAGATCATTCTCATCGACGACATCGACGGCGAAGAAGCCGACGAGACGGTGCGCTTCGGCCTCGACGGCGTGCAATACGAGATCGACCTCTCCGAGGAGCACGCCTCGGAACTCCGCTCCGCCCTCGCCGAATACGTCGGCGCAGCCCGCCGCAGCAACTCCTCGAAGCAGCAGCGCCCCAGCGCCCCGGCCCCGGCCCGCAACCAGGAAGCCGCGCAGATCCGCGAGTGGGCCAAGGAGAACGGCTACAACGTCTCCTCCCGCGGCCGTGTCAACAGCGAAATCGTCGAGGCATACCGCGCCGCACAGCGCTGACCACCCCCGGGCGGCGCCGGAGGGGAAGCCCTTCGGCGTTATCTCGCCTGTGGCGAACACGCACCCAAAGCACATCCCGTACCCGTAGCATCGAAATACGCGTTAGCTAGGAGTGTGTGTCTCATGTTTGAGAGATTTACAGATCGTGCCCGTCGAGTTGTTGTGCTGGCCCAGGAAGAGGCCCGCATGCTCAACCACAATTACATCGGCACCGAGCACATCCTGCTTGGCCTGATCCACGAGGGCGAGGGTGTTGCCGCAAAGGCCCTGGAGTCGCTCAGCATCTCGCTGGGTGCCGTGAGGGAACAGGTTCAGGAGATCATCGGGCAGGGCCAGCAGGCCCCGTCCGGCCACATCCCCTTCACCCCCCGGGCCAAGAAGGTACTGGAGCTCTCCCTGCGGGAAGCACTCCAGCTCGGCCACAACTACATCGGTACCGAGCACATCCTGCTCGGTCTCATCCGCGAGGGTGAGGGCGTCGCCGCGCAGGTCCTCGTGAAGCTCGGCGCAGACCTCAACCGTGTCCGCCAGCAGGTCATCCAGCTGCTGTCCGGCTACCAGGGCAAGGAGCCGGCAGCGACCGGCGGCCCCCAGCAGGAGGGCACTCCCGCGGGCTCCGTCGTGCTGGACCAGTTCGGCCGGAACCTGACGCAGGCGGCGCGTGAGTCGAAACTCGATCCCGTCATCGGGCGCGAGAAGGAGATGGAACGCGTCATGCAGGTCCTCTCCCGCCGCACCAAGAACAACCCTGTCCTGATCGGTGAGCCCGGGGTCGGCAAGACCGCCGTCGTCGAAGGCCTGGCCCAGGCGATCGTGCGCGGCGACGTCCCTGAGACCATCAAGGACAAGCAGCTGTACACGCTGGACCTCGGGTCCCTCGTCGCAGGCTCCCGCTACCGCGGTGACTTCGAGGAGCGCCTGAAGAAGGTCCTCAAGGAGATCCGCACCCGTGGCGACATCATCCTGTTCATCGATGAGATCCACACCCTCGTCGGCGCAGGTGCCGCCGAGGGCGCCATCGATGCAGCGTCGATCCTGAAGCCCATGCTCGCCCGCGGTGAACTCCAGACCATCGGTGCCACCACCCTGGACGAGTACCGCAAGCACATCGAGAAGGACGCCGCGCTGGAGCGCCGTTTCCAGCCGATCCAGGTCGCCGAGCCCTCCGTGGCGCACGCGATCGAGATCCTCAAGGGCCTGCGCGACCGCTACGAGGCGCACCACCGCGTCTCGATCACCGACGGCGCCCTGTCCAGCGCGGCGACGCTGGCGGATCGCTACATCTCGGACCGCTTCCTGCCGGACAAGGCGATCGACCTCGTCGACGAGGCGGGAGCGCGCCTGCGCATCCGCCGGATGACCGCGCCGCCGGAGCTCAAGGAGATCGACGAGCGCATCGCGGACGTCAAGCGCGAGAAGGAGTCGGCCATCGACTCCCAGGACTTCGAGGGTGCTGCGGCGCTGCGCGACAAGGAGCAGAAGCTCCACGACGAGCGCAGCGACAAGGAGCGCCGCTGGAAGTCCGGCGGGCTGGACGAGATCGCGGAGGTCGATGAGGAACTCATCGCCGAGGTGCTCGCCAACTCGACCGGCATCCCCGTGTTCAAGCTGACCGAGGCGGAATCCTCGCGACTGCTCAACATGGAAGCAGAACTGCACAAGCGCGTCATCGGACAGAACGAGGCCATCAAGGCGATCTCGCAGGCGATCCGCCGCACGCGGGCCGGCCTCAAGGACCCGAAGCGTCCCGGTGGTTCCTTCATCTTCGCCGGTCCCACCGGTGTCGGTAAGACGGAGCTCGCCAAGGCACTCGCCGAGTTCCTGTTCGGTGAAGAGGACGCCCTCATCACCCTCGACATGTCCGAGTACTCCGAGAAGCACACCGTCTCGCGGCTCTTCGGTGCCCCTCCGGGCTACGTGGGCTACGAGGAGGGCGGACAGCTCACCGAGAAGGTCCGCCGCAAGCCGTTCTCCGTGGTGCTGTTCGACGAGGTGGAGAAGGCACACGCCGACCTCTTCAACTCGCTCCTGCAGATCCTCGAGGACGGCCGCCTGACGGACAGCCAGGGCCGCATGGTGGACTTCAAGAACACGGTGATCATCATGACCACCAACCTCGGAACCCGCGACATCTCGAAGGGCGTCATGACGGGCTTCCAGTCCGGCACCGACACCCAGACGAGCTACAACCGGATGAAGGCGAAGGTGCAGGAGGAGCTCAAGCAGCACTTCCGGCCCGAGTTCCTCAACCGTGTCGATGACACCGTGGTGTTCCCGCAGCTCACGCAGGACGAGATCGTCCAGATCGTGGACCTGTTCCTCGAGCGTCTCAGCCGCCGCATGGCGGACAAGGGCATGACGATCGAGCTCACCCCCGCGGCCAAGGTGCTCCTTGCGACCCGCGGCTACGATCCCGCGATGGGAGCGCGGCCGCTGCGCCGCACCATCCAGCGCGAGATCGAGGACCAGCTCTCGGAGAAGATCCTCTTCGGCGAGCTGAAGTCGGGAGAGCGCGTCGATGTGGACGTCGAGGGCGAGGGCGTGGATGCACGCTTCACCTTCGTGGGACACGGCGCCCCCAAGGAGATCGAGGACGCTCCGGCCGCGCTCGAGGCCACCGTCCTGGAGTAGTACCAGCAGCATCTGAGCTACGACGGAACCCGTCCTGGTCACCAGGGCGGGTTCCCTCGTTTCACGGGAGCAGGAGAATCGGTGCCCCCGGCAACGGGATTCCCCCGAAAGGTGGAACGGTGCCCCTCCGCGGTGGTAGAGATGACGCATGACCACCCCCTTCTCCTCCCTCGAGGATTTCGTCGCCCTGCCCCGCCTCGGCGGGCTCGTCCTCAACCGGGAGGGCACCCGCCTCGTCACGTCCGTCGCCACCCTCGACCCCAAGAAGACCGCGTACCAGACGGCGCTGTGGGAGGTCGACCCGACCGGCGGGCAGCCCGCCCGCCGTCTGACCCGCAGTTCCGAGGGCGAGTCCGGCGCGGCGTTCCTCCCGAGCGGGGACCTGCTCTTCACCTCGGCGCGTCCCGACCCGGACGACGCCGACGGCGAGAAGCGCCCGGCCCTGTGGCGCCTGCCCGCGTCCGGCGGTGAGGCCTCGCTGCTCCTGACGCGCGAGGGCGGTGTGGCAGGGGTGGCCACCGCGGAGGCGGCCGACGTCGTCGTGGTCACCGCGGCCGTCCTGGCCGGTTCGGCGGACGAGGAGGACGACGCCGAGCGCCGCAAGACACGCAAGGAGACGGGCGTCGCCGCGGTCCTCCACTCGGGCTATCCGGTCCGGTACTGGGACGCCGACCTCGGGCCGGAGGAGCCGCGGTACTTCGGGCTGCAGGACCTCGGCGAGGACGGCGACCGGTCGCTCACGGACCTCGTCCCCTCCGCGCGCGGCGGCCTCCGGGATGCCCACCCCGTCCTCAGCCCCGACGGTTCCGCGCTCTTCACCTCCCTCACGGTTCCGGAGGAGCGCGGCTCCCAGCGCACGGTGCTCGTGCGGGTCGACGTCGCCACGAAGGAATCCGTCATCCTGCTGGACGACCGCGGGAACGACTACGCGCCCGGTCCCGTGAGCCCGGACGGCCGGTACCTCGCGGTGATCAGGGACCGGCGCACCAGGGCCGACCTCGCACCCCGCACGAGCCTGCTGCTGCTTCCCCTCGAGGGGGGCGATCCCTCCGAACTCGCCGGGGAGTGGGATCGCTGGCCGTCTCCTGCCGCATGGCTGCCCGACGGCTCGGCCCTCGTGGTCACCGCGGATGACGACGGGTCCGCCCCCGTGTTCGTGATCGACGTCGCCACCGGTGCCGTGCGCCGTGTGACGGCGGATGGCGCGGCCTACACGGACGTCCGGGTGTCCCCGGACGGCAGGAGTGCGTACGCCCTCCGCAGCTCCTACCTGTTCCCGCCCGAGGTCGTCCGGATCGACCTCGCCTCCGGAGCCACCGAGCGGCTCCCCAACCCGGCGGAACGCCCCGAGCTCCCCGGTTCGCTCGAACGCGTGGAGTCGGCGGGGGACGACGGCCAGCCGGTGAGGTCCTGGCTCGTGCTGCCCGACGGCGCCTCGGCCGACGCCCCGGTCCCGGCGCTGCTGTGGATCCACGGCGGCCCCATCGGTTCGTGGAACGCCTGGACGTGGCGCTGGTCGCCCTGGATCATGGCAGCCCGGGGCTACGCCGTCCTCCTGCCCGATCCCGCGCTGTCCACGGGATACGGCCAGCACATGGTGGACCGCGGGTGGGGCCAGTGGGGCGGCGCCCCCTACACCGACCTCATGGCCGCCACCGACGGCCTGATGGCACGGGACGACATCGACAGGACCCGCGTCGCCGCCATGGGTGGCAGCTTCGGCGGCTACATGGCGAACTGGGTCGCCGGGCACACCGACCGCTTCGCGGCGATCGTCACGCACGCGAGCCTGTGGGCACTGGACCAGTTCGGGCCCACGACCGACGTCGCGTACTACTGGGAGCGGGAGATGACGCCGGAGATGATGAGCGAGAACTCCCCGCACCACCACGTGGCGAACATCAGCACACCGATGCTCGTCATCCACGGGGACAAGGACTACCGCGTCCCGATCGGCGAGGGGCTGCGGCTCTGGTACGAGCTGCTCTCCGCGTCGAAGCTCCCGGCCGACGACGAGGGCCGGACGCCCCACCGGTTCCTGTACTTCCCGGACGAGAACCACTGGATCCTCAAGCCCCAGCACGCCCGGATCTGGTACGGGGTCGTCGAGGCCTTCCTCGCCTCCCACGTCCTCGGGGAGGAGCGCGAACTCCCGTCGGAGCTGGGCCTGTAGGCACGGGCGGGGCGGTGGTTTGTAGAGTGGGTCGAATGACGCTGCCCTTCACCATCCGTCCCGCACGTACCGCGGACGTCCCCGCCATCAAGTCGCTCGTCGCGCCGCTCGCCGAGGAGCGCATCCTGATCGCGAAGGAGACGGTGGCCTACTACGAGGGTCTCCCGGAGTTCCGCATCGCGGAGTCCGACGGCGGTGAGGTGCTCGGTTGCGGGGCGCTGCACATCATCTGGGAGGACCTCGCGGAGGTGCGCACCCTCGCGACCTCACCCGCAGCCCGCGGCCACGGCGTGGGCCACGCGCTCGTGGAGGAACTCCTCGAGGAGGCGCGGGCTTTCGGCGTGAGCAGGGTCTTCTGCCTGACGTTCGAGGTCGATTTCTTCCGGCGCCACGGCTTCGAGGTCATGGCCGACCAGTCCGCCGTCGACCCCCAGACCTATTCCGAGCTCCTCCGGTCCCACGACGAGGGTATCGCCGAGTTCCTGGACCTGGCCCGGGTCAAGCCCAACACCCTCGGCAATACGCGGATGATCCGGCGGCTCTGAAGACCCTCCCGCCGCAGGCTGGCAATCGGCAGGCCTCCGTGCATATAGTAAGACTACTTAGCATCGCGTTCGAGATGCTGGCAGGCCACCGGAACCGGTGGCTGTACACCGAGTCGAAGGAGGTCCGCATCATGGGACTGGATGACAAGATCGGGAACAAGAGCGAAGGCCTGGGCGGAAAGATCAAGGAAGGTCTCGGCAAGGCGAGCGGGGACGAGAACCTCGAAGCCGAAGGCCACAAGGACCAGGCCAGCTCGAGCCTCAAGGATGCCGGCGAGAACATCAAGGATGCGTTCAAGGGACGCTGATCCATCCGGGCCGCACGGTTGATCGTGCGGCCCGGCGATCCGAGGGAGGGCACCCTGCCGGGGGCCCTCCCTCGGGCGTTTAACCGGTCCGCCGGAACCGCCCTCCAGCGGTCTCCGGGTCGGGTCCTGGGGCCGGTCCTCCGGCCGGTCGTCGACCTGCGCCGGGGCTGCCTCCGGCCTATAGGCAGCGGCAGGAACGGACGGTAACGTGTCCAGTGGCCGGGGTGGTCCACGAGGGACGGGCTGCAGGCTGTCAGATGTCCGTTCCCAGTCAAGGAGCAGTCGCCGTGAAGAAGCTCATCAATGACCCCAAGGCCGTGGTCAGCGAGTCCGTCGAAGGATTCGGGATCGCCCACGCCGACATCGTCACCGTCCATCCGGACCCCCTGTTCGTCACCCGCAGGGATGCTCCAGTGCAGGGCAAGGTGGGCCTCGTGTCCGGGGGTGGAAGCGGCCATGAACCTCTCCACGCGGGCTTCGTGGGACTCGGGATGCTCGACGCGGCGGTGCCGGGCGCCGTCTTCACCTCTCCGACGCCGGACCAGATCATCCCCGCCACCACGGCCGTCGACGGCGGCGCGGGCGTCCTGCACATCGTCAAGAACTACACCGGTGACGTCCTCAACTTCGAGACGGCCGCGGAAATGGCCGAAGCGGAGGGCGTCACCGTGCGGTCCGTGCTCGTCGATGACGACGTCGCCGTCGAGGACTCGCTGTACACGGCGGGCAGGCGCGGCGTCGGCGGAACGGTCTTCGTGGAGCGCATAGCCGGCGCCGCAGCAGAACGCGGCGACGACCTGGACGGCGTTGCGTCCGTCGCCCAGCGCGTCGTGGACAGCGTGCGCTCCATGGGTGTGGCCCTGGCCGCGTGCACCGTTCCGCACGCCGGGGTCCCCAGCTTCGACCTGGCCGAGGACGAGATCGAGATCGGCATCGGCATCCACGGGGAGCCCGGTCGGCACCGGATCGCCATGGAGGACGCCGACGGCATCACGCAGCGGCTGCTTCAGCCGATCGTCGCCGATCTCAGGCTGACCGCCGGGGACAGGACACTCGTGATGGTCAACGGCATGGGCGGGACTCCCGCCAGTGAGCTGTACATCGTGTTCCGGAAGGTCGCACAACTGCTCGAGGGCCTCGGCGTCACGATCGAGAGGTCCCTCGTGGGTAACTACATCACCGCCCTCGAGATGCAGGGCGCGTCGCTGACCATCCTGCGCGTCGACGACGAGATGCTGGAACTGTGGGACGCACCCGTCCGTACGGCAGCCCTGCGCTGGGGGGCATGAGCATGGCCGCTGCCCTCGATACGCAGTGGGCCCTCCGGTGGGTGCAGGAGACCGCCCGCGTGGTGGCCGAGAACCGTGCCCTCCTGATCGAACTCGACAGGGTCATCGGCGACGCCGACCACGGCGAAAACCTGGACCGGGGCTTCAGCGCCGTCGTCGCCAAGCTCGACTCCGGTGATGCTCCCGCCACTCCGGCGGCCGTGCTCAAGCAGGTCGCCATGACCCTGATGTCCACCGTGGGGGGTGCTGCCGGTCCGTTGTACGGGACGGCGTTCCTGCGTGCGGCGACCTCGCTCGGTGACACCGGCGAGATCGACGCGGCCGCAGCGGCCGGGATGATCAGGGCCGCCCGTGACGGCATCGTGGCCCGCGGCAAGGCCGAGGTCGGCGACAAGACCATGGTGGACGCCTGGACACCGGCTACCGAGTCGGCCGAGACCGCGGCGCAGGCCGGAGCGACCCCGCCCGAGGTACTCGCCGCCGCGGCCACTGCGGCCCACGCGGGAGCGGTGGCCACCGAGCCCCTGATCGCCCGCAAGGGCAGGGCGAGTTACCTGGGTGAACGCAGCGCGGGCCACCAGGATCCCGGGGCCGTGTCGACCGCCCTGATCCTCCAGGCCGCTGCGGAGGCCGCGGGAGAGGGCATCGTATGAGCGTCGGCCTGGTCATCGTGTCGCACAGCGCGAAGATCGCGGAGGGCGTCGTCGAACTCGCCGCGCAGATGGCGCCCGACGTCGTCCTCGTCGCCGCCGGGGGAGCGGAGGACAGCGGAGGCCCGGTACGCATCGGCACGAGCTTCGACCGCGTACAGGCAGGCATCCAGCAGGCGTCCGGAGGCGACGGCGTCGTGGTCCTGACCGATCTCGGCTCGGCCGTCATGACCGCCGAGATGGTGCTCGAGTTCCTCGATCCCGACGAGCGCGCGTCCGTCCGCCTCGCCCAGGCCGCACTCGTGGAGGGCGCGGTCGCGGCCGCCGTCCAGGCCCAGGGAGGATCCTCCCTGGACGAGGTGGTCCGGGCAGCCGAGGCCGCCGTCGTCTCCATCCGGCCCGAGGAACTCGAGCCCTTCGTCAGCCACGCGGCAGCGGCTCCGGGGAGCGATGCGGCTCCCGGCCCATCGCCCGGGGGCCGGACGGCCAGCGGTTCCTGGACGCTGCCCAACCAGATGGGGCTGCATGCGCGGCCCGCGGCCACGCTCGCCACCGGACTGGCGGACCTCGACGCGGACGTCACGGTGAACGGCGTCGACGGAAAGTCGGTGATGCTGCTCATGAGCCTCGGGCTCGGTCAGGGCCGCACGGTCACGGCCGAGGCGAGCGGCCCGGACGCTCAGGCAGCGGTGGACTTCATCGGGCAGGCGGTCGAATCGGGCTTCGGCGAGCCTGCCTGACGGGCAGGTTCTAGCCCGGCAGGCGGATGCCCCCGTCGGCGTCCTCGGCCAGGCCGTCGGCCAGGAGCCCGGCCAGGGCGCGTTCCAGTTGCTCGGCCGGCGCCTGCAGGCCATGCAGCGTGGCCAGGGCGGCCGGACGCAGCGCCTGACCCGGGGCGGCCGGCACGCCCATGCTGAGGTCCACCGGGGACTCCAGGAGGATGGATCGCGGGACGGGCATCTCGGCATCACGCAATACGGCGACGATCGCGCCGCGCACCTGCCGGTCCGTGCCCGCCCACGACTGCCCCTTGGGGACGTAGTCGGGAGCAGGCCGTCCCGCCGCGACCCAGGAACACGCGTCGAGGATGGGGCAGGCGTCGCAGAGCGGGGACCGGGCGGTGCAGATCACGGCTCCCAGTTCCATCACTGCTGCATTCCACTGCACCGACAGGGTGTTCTCGGCGGGCAGGAGTTCCCTGGCGCGCTTCATCTCCGCGGCCGTCAGCGCCGGGGCCGGGAGCGCGCTCCCACCGAAGGCGCGGGCATGCACGCGGCGGATGTTGGTGTCGACGACGGTCTCACGCCGCCCAAACGCGAAAGCGGCCACCGCGGCAGCCGTATAGGTGCCGACCCCCGGCAGGGACAGCAACTCGTCGTAGGTGGTCGGCACGGCGCCGCCATGGTCCGCGACCATGGCGGTGGCCGCGGCATGCAGGCGGAGGGCCCGGCGGGGATAGCCGAGGCGGCCCCAGTGCCGGACGGCGGCACCCGAGGGCTCTGCGGCGAGGTGGGCGGGGGAGGGCCATCGTTCGAGCCACTCACGCCACACCGGCAGGACGCGGACCACCGGGGTCTGCTGGAGCATGACCTCGCTGACGAGGATGCCCCACGGTGAGCAGTCGGCATCGCGCCAGGGCAGGTCCCGCGCCGTCCCGGCGAACCAGTCCGCCATCCGGGCATGGAGTCCGTCGAGCCTCCCTGCGTCCCGGGAAGCACCGGCAGCACCGGCGTCCCGGGCAGCACCGGCAGGGCGCGAGGGATCCGTCGTAGGTCCGTTGCCGGGGATCATGGGTGCTCCTGAGTCATCGTCGGGAATACTCTATCCACCGGCGTGGTGGCCGGAGTAATGCGGGGGCCTTCCCTACCCTTGATGGATGGCATCCACGGGCGATCGCGGAACGGGCAGGCGCACGGGCAGCAGGCGGGGGCACAGCCCTGCGGTCTACCGCCGGAGGCGCCTGGCGGTGACCATCCTCGCGCTCCTGGTGATCGCGGCCCTCGCCATCACGGGCCTCGTCCTGGCCGGCGTGCTCGGGAAGGGCGCCGATGCTGCGGCGGGCGAACCGCCCACGCCCGAAGCCGGTTCCTCCGCGACCACCAGCCCGGCCGCCTCGAGCCCGACGCCATCCACGGCGCCTTCCACATCACCGGTTCCCTCGCCGGGCGCCACCTCCGCTTCACGTTCCCCGTCGCCCTCCGCGTCGCCCTCCGCATCGGACGACGGCTGTGATCCGGCGAGCGTCGTGGTCTCCGCCGAGACCGACAGGCAGAGCTACGGGCCGGGAGAGGATCCTGTCCTGTCCCTCGTGGTCCGCAACGAGGGGCCGGAGGCCTGCACGGTGAATGTGGGTACGTCCCAGATGGAGTTCGTGCTGACCAGCGCCGACGAGCGCGTGTTCTCCTCCACCGACTGCCAGCACGACTCGCAGGACCTCGAGCGCACGATCGAGCCGGGCGGCGAGGAACGCGCGACCTTCGAATGGTCCCGCAACCGGACGGCCCCGGGCTGCGCCGTGGCGGAGGACCCCGGGCCCGGGACGTATGCCCTGACCACCCGGCTCGGCGCCAGGAGCAGCAGCCCCGTGGACTTCACGCTGCAGTAGGCCGCAGCCGCGTCCCCGCCGCTGCATGCCCGCGAAGGTCGCAGCCCTGTGTGCCGTGGGAGCACCGTCCGGCCGGCGGAGGCGGTGCACCGCCCGGAGCTCACATGAAGCGGTCGAGGAGGCTGGTCTCGGCGATCCGGGAGAGCCCCTCACGGACGGTCCGGGCACGTTGCTCGCCGATCCCGTCCACCGCCATCAGGTCGTCGATGTTCGCGGCCATGAGGTTCTGCAGCCCGTCGAAGTGGTCCACCAACCGGTTGGCGACGGCAGGTGGTACGGCCTTGATGCCGGACAGCAGGCGGTAGCCCTTCGGCTGGATGACAGCCTCCAGCGAGTCCACGGACGGATTGAAGCCCAGGACGCTCGCGATGGTTCCGAGGTCGATGAGGTCCGCCGAACTGAAGCCCTGCAGGGTCGCTACCCGCTCGTCGAGCGACGCGGTGCTGGACCCGAGGTTCATGTAGTCCCGCAGCACCATCTCGCTGCCCGGTCCGAGGCCCGTGGTGAGCTCCTCCACCTGGAGGGACAGCAGGCGGCCGTCGACGCCGAGTTCCAGCACATACTGCGAGATCTCCTCCGAGATCCTGCGGACCATCTCCTGGCGCTGCAGTGTGACGGCGACATCCCGGATGGTGACCATGGCCTCGATCTCGAGGGCCGAGAGCGAGTTCGTGACCTGGTCGAGTCGAGCCCGGTAGCGCTCGAGCGTGGCGAGGGCCTGGTTGGCGCGTGCGAGCACCGGTTCGGAACCTTCCAGGACATGCCGCAGCCCGTCGATGTAGAGGGCGATGATCTGCATGGACTGGCTGACGCTGATCACGGGGAGGCCGGTCTGCTTCGCGACGCGCTCGGCGGTGCGGTGCCGGGTGCCCGATTCCTGCGTCTCGATGGTGTGGTCGGGCACGAGCTGCACGGCGGCGCGGAGGATGCGGCTCGCATCCTTGTCGCACACGATCGCGCCGTCCATCTTCGCCAGTTCGCGCAGCCGCGTGGGTGAGAACTCGATGCCGATGTCGAAGCCGCCCGAGCAGATGGAATCCACCGTGCGGTCGAAGCCGAGCACGATCAACGCACCTGTGCGTCCCCTCAGGATTCGCTCAAGACCGTCGCGCAGGTGTGTTCCTGGGGCTACTCTGGCAAGGGTGGCTTTGAGTGAGTCCTCCGGACTACGAACCATGGGCCTATCCTTTCACCGCCCGCGCTGTTGAAGGCCCGGCGCAGTCGGGCGGCCGCCGTCGAGTCTCGGACGGTGGTCGGTGGCGGCGCCTCTAGCCGCGCAGCCGAACATAATACTACTGGCGTGCGCGAAATCCTCCGCACCGGTCCCCGTCGTGGACCGGTGCTGCCCCGAGTGCACCCGGATCAGCAGCGCCTAGAACAGCAGGGCCAGCGCCTCCGCGAGGGTGGATACCTCCCGCACCGAGAATCCCTTCGGCACAGGACCTGTGCCGCCGGGGGAGGCGGGGACGATCGCGTGCGTGAACCCGAGCCGCTCCGCCTCCTGGATGCGCCGTCCGATGCCGGGGACGGGACGCACCTCCCCGGCGAGGCCCACCTCCCCGAACGCGATGAGCCGGGCCGGCAGGGGATGGTCGGTCTTCGCGGAGGCGATGGCGAGGGCGACGGCGAGGTCCGTGGCGGGCTCGGTCAGGCGGACGCCCCCCACCGTCGCCACATAGCTGTCGTCCTTGTTCACGCTGACCGAGGCACGGCTCTGCAGCACCGCGAGCAACATGGCGACGCGGGAGCTGTCGAGGCCACTCGTCGCCCGCCTCGGCTGCGAGTTGGGGGACTCCGCCAGCAGCGCCTGGACCTCGGCGAGCAGTGGGCGACGGCCCTCGAGCGTCACCGTGATGCAGGTTCCCGACACGGGGTCCTTGGTGCGGGACACGAAGAGGCCGCTGGGGTCTGCGAGTCCCTCGATGCCCCCGTCCGTCAGGTCGAAGCATCCCACCTCGTCCGTCGGGCCGTACCGGTTCTTCACGGCCCGCAGCAGGCGGAGGCGTGAGTGACGCTCACCCTCGAACTGGCAGACGACGTCGACGAGGTGCTCGAGCAGCCGGGGGCCGGCGATGGAGCCGTCCTTGGTGACGTGCCCGACGAGCAGGGTGGTCATGCCCCGTGCCTTCGCCGCCCCGATGATCGACGCCGCGACCTCCCGGACCTGCGTGACACCGCCGGCGCTTCCATCGACCGCCGCACTGCTGAGCGTCTGGACGGAGTCGACGATCAGCAGTGCAGGATCGATCTTCTCGACCTGGCCGAGGGCCTGGCCCAGATCCGTCTCCGCGCTGAGGTACAGGGAATCGGCGACGGCGTCGATCCGGTCCGCGCGGAGCTTCACCTGGGCTGCGGACTCCTCACCCGTGACGTACAGGACATCCTTGCCCAGGCGCGCGACCCGCGCGGCGACGTCGAGCAGGAGCGTCGACTTGCCGACGCCGGGCTCGCCGGCCAGCAGGATCACGGCCCCGGGCACCAGTCCGCCGCCGAGCACGCGGTCCAGCTCATCGATCTTCGTGGGCTGGAATCCGGACAGTGTGGCGTCGACCTCGGCGATCCGCCGGGCTGGGGTGGTGACTGCGGTGGCGGCCGTGGTGCGTGCGATCACCTGGCCTGTCTCCTCGACGGTGCCCCAGGCCTGGCATTCACCGCAGCGCCCTACCCACTTCGCCGTCGTCCAGCCGCATTCCGCACAGCGGTAGTTCGGAGCGTTGTTGCGTGCCGAGCGCGCGGCAGGGGAGGTCTTCGTGGCCATTCCTTCAGGCTACCGGCGGGCACCGACACAGCCGGTCGCCGTCGTCAGAGCCGGGGGAGGTATCCGGCGGCGTCCTCGTGGGAGAGGCCCGTGGCCTCGAGGAGGTCCACCACGAGGGGGCGCAGGAGGAGCACGAGCCCCTCACCCTCAAGGCCTCCGATGTCGAGGGTCTCGGGGTGGAGGTCGGTGGCGACGGCAGCGAGTTCATTGCGTGCCTGACGCAGGTTGAGGCGACGCTCGGCGGAGTCTCCGGCGGACAGCGCCCGGCTGAGCGCATCCGCGGCGTCGGCCGTGTCCTCGAGCGACTGGCCGAGGCTCTCGATCGCCTCGTCCGTGAGGGCCGCGTGGTTGATGGCGGACGTCAGGCGACGGGAGAAGACACGGCTGTTGCGGATGGCCAGGTCGATGGATTCCACGGCGCTCCGCAGGGAGCCGAGCTCGTCGCGGTGGCGCCGGTAGGCGGGCGAGATCCGGGCGACCTCCTGCGCGGCTCTCATGCTGCCCGTGAGGGCGTCGAGCCGGGACTGGGAGTTCCGTGCGCGAACCAGGGCGTGCCACGCCAGCGTGGAATCACTCTGGCGGAGTGCCGAGGCGCTGTCACGGAGGACGCCGGACAGTTCGCCCAGCAGGCCCCGGACGTTCGTCTTCGGCTCGCGTCGTGGATCGCGGGGCAGCAGCACGGTGATCACGAGCGCGAAGAGCCCGCCCACGACGGCGTCGACGCTGCGCGTGAACGGCCCGCCCTGCGGCGCCGGGAGCAGGACCACGAGCAGGGACTGCAGTCCGAGCTGCGTGGTGAAGATGGTGCCGCTGTCCAGGAAGCGGGCCAGCAGGATCGAGACGAACAGCACGACGGCGGCCTGCCAGAGCCCCGTGCCGAAGAAGGTGAGCAGGAGGTCTCCCACCGAGATGCCGAGGGTGCAGCCGATCGCCACCTCGAGGACGCGCCGAAGCCGCGGGTCCCTCGAGAAGCCCAGGGAGATCATCGACGACGTCGCCGCGAACAGCGGGCCGCTGTGCCCGAGGACCTCCTCGGCGAAGGCGTAGGCGCCGACGGCGCACACCGTCATCTGCACGGCATTGACGACGGAGTTCGAACTGCGCTTGAAACCGATGCGGGAGCGCTTGCGCAGGAAGGCGAGGGTTGCGGACACTCCCTGGCGCGGCGGCATGCTCCCAGTCTAGGAGGTGAGGGGGGAGGTGACTTTCGTCTTTTCCGCCAGCGGCCACGGGTGCCGCGGGCCAATGGTCCTGCGCTGTTCACCTTCCGTTCATGTCCCTCGGCCACTCTCTTCACCTGCGGTACCTAGCGTGGAACGTGTACAGGAACGTGTACATCTCTCCCGAGTGCCTCTCGCGCACCGATGAACGCATCCCTGGAAGGGGCAAAATTTAGTGAAGGCTCTTCGCTTTGGCCGCGCTGCGGCAGTTATCTCCGTAGCTGCGCTGGCGCTGACCGCGTGTGGTTCCGACAATGCCACGGGTCAGCCCGCGGCGACCGGAGGCGCATCCTCCGCTGCAGGCTCCGCGGTGACGGGGACCCTCACCGGCATCGGCTCGTCCGCGCAGAACTCGGCGATGGAAGCCTGGAAGGCCGGCTTCGAAGCCGCCAACCAGGGCGCCATGGTGCAGTACTCGCCCGACGGATCCGGTGCCGGCCGCAAGGCCTTCCTGAGCGGCGGCGCCCAGTTCGCCGGCTCGGACGCCTACCTGAAGGACGACGAGCTGACCCAGGCCCAGGAGGTCTGCGGTCCCGAGGGTGCGATCGACGTCCCGGTCTACATCTCCCCGATCGCGATCGCCTTCAACCTCGAAGGCGTCACCGAACTGAACCTCGACGCTCCCACCATCGCGCAGATCTTCAAGAAGGAGATCACCACCTGGAACGATCCCGCGATCGCCTCCCAGAACGAGGGCGTCGAGCTCCCCGACACCGCGATCACCGTCGTGCACCGCTCGGACGAGTCCGGCACCACCGAGAACTTCACCGAGTACCTCGCCGCTGCGGCCCCCGAGGACTGGACCTACGAGGCTGCGGGCGCCTGGCCGGCCGAGCTCGAGTCCGAGAACGCCAAGGGCACCTCGGGTGTCGTCCAGACGGTCACCTCGACCGACGGCGCCATCACCTATGCGGACGCCTCCGCGGTCGGAGACCTCGGCAAGGCCAAGGTCAAGGTGGGCGAGGAGTACACCGAGATCAGCTCGGACGCCGCAGCCAAGGCTGTCGACGTGGCGACGCCGGTGGAGGGACGCCCAGAGGTCGACATGGCTCTCGACCTCGAGCGCGACACCACCGAATCCGGCGCCTACCCCGTCGTCCTGGTCAGCTACCACATCTACTGCACCACCTATGACAGCCAGGAGACCGTCGACCTCGTGAAGGCGTTCGGCTCCTACGTGATCAGCGAGGACGGCCAGGCAGAGGCCGAGGCTTCTGCCGGGAACGCCCCGCTGTCGGAGGCCCTGCGCGAGAAGGCACAGACGGCCATCGACTCCATCAAGGTCGCCTCCTAGCGAAGGCCCACCGGTCCCGTCTGGTCTAATGGAGACCGGACGGGACCGTCCGCCGTTCACGGCTGAATGAGCAGTGACCTTCCCTGTCGGCCCGGCACCCGGGCCGATCCTGCACCTGAAATCGACCGCCTGGAAGGCAAAGACGTGTCAACCAACTCGCTGAAAGCGTCGACCAGCTCGCTGAAAGCGTCGGCAGATCGAGGCCGCGCAGGCGACAAGATCTTCTCCGGCATCTCCCTGGCCGCCGGCATCCTGATCCTGGCCGTCCTCTTCAGCGTCGCACTGTTCCTGCTCGTACAGGCTGCGCCGATCTTCACCGCCGACCCCACCGAGGTCACCGGCGGCAACGGCTTCGTCCCCTACATCCTGCCGATCGTCATCGGCACGGTCGTCGCGGCCGCCATCGCGCTGCTGATCGCGACGCCCATCGGTATCGCCGTCGCGCTCTTCATCTCGCATTACGCGCCGCGCAGGCTGGCGAGGGCCTTCGGGTACGTCGTCGACCTGCTCGCGGCCATCCCCTCGGTCATCTACGGCGCATGGGGCTACATCATCCTCGCGCCGCAGCTCGCCCGGGTGTACACCTGGCTCGCCGAGAACCTCGGCTGGATCCCGATCTTCGCCGGCCCCGCCAGTCAGACCGGCAAGACCATCCTCACCGCCGGCATCGTCCTCGCGGTCATGGTGATCCCGATCATCACCTCGCTCAGCAGGGAGATCTTCCTGCAGACGCCCAACCTCCACGAGGAAGCCGCGCTCGCGATGGGAGCCACGCGGTGGGAGATGGTCCGCATGGCGGTCCTGCCCTTCGCCCGGCCGGGAATCATCAGCGCGACGATGCTCGGCCTCGGCCGCGCCCTGGGGGAGACCATGGCGGTGGCGCTGGTCCTCTCGCCCGGCGCGCTCGTCGCGAGCCTCGTGAAGTCCGGCAACCAGACCATCGCCGCCGAGATCGCACTGAACTTCCCGGAGGCCTTCGGCCTCCGGCTCAATGAGCTGATCGCGGCCGGCCTCGTGCTCTTCGTCATCACGCTGGCCGTCAACATGATCGCCCGCTTCATCATCACCCGGCACAAAGAATTCTCGGGAGCGAACTAGATGTCAGCGCACCAGACGCTTCAGCGTCGCCAGTCCCACCTCACGCGAGGACGCCTCCCCTCGTACGCCGTGTGGGTCGTCCTGGCGGCCTCCGTGGTCCTCGGGGCCGCACTGGCCTCCCTGATCGGCTTCAGCGTCGTCGGCTGGGCCATCATCACCGCCGTCGTCTTCGTCCTCGCGGCCACCCTGGTCACCGCCGTCGCCGAAGGCGAGCGGAAGGCCAAGGACCGGCTCGTCACGTTCCTCGTCTACGGCGCCTTCCTGATCGCACTGCTTCCCCTCGTGTCGGTGCTCTGGACCGTCCTGGAGCGCGGGGTGCCGGGGCTGAGCTACAACTTCCTCTTCACCTCGATGAACGGCGTGACGGGAGCCGTGGACAACGAGGCGGTCGAGGGTGGAACTCCGGTCCTGGGCGGTGCGTACCACGCGGTGCTCGGCACGCTCCAGATCACCCTGTGGGCCACGCTGATCTCCGTGCCGATCGGCCTGCTCACGGCCGTCTACCTCGTGGAGTACGGCTCGGGGAAGGGCCTCACCAAGGCCATCACCTTCTTCGTGGACGTGATGACGGGTATCCCCTCGATCGTCGCGGGCCTGTTCGCCGCGGCCCTGTTCGCCCTGCTGTTCGGCCCCGGGACCCGCACCGGCTTCGTGGCGGCCGTCGCGCTGTCCGTGCTCATGATCCCCGTGGTGGTGCGTTCCACGGAGGAGATGCTGAAGATCGTGCCGAACGAACTCCGCGAGGCGTCCTACGCGCTCGGGGTGCGCAAGTGGCGCACCATCACGAAGGTGGTCATCCCGACGGCGATCTCGGGTATCGCCTCTGGCGTAACCCTGTCCATCGCGCGCGTCATCGGTGAGACCGCACCTATTCTGGTGACGGCGGGATTCGCGAGCTCCATCAACTGGAACGTCTTCAGCGGGTGGATGAGCACCCTCCCCACCTTCATCTATTACCAGATCCTCACCCCGACCTCCCCGACGTCGCCGGATCCGAGTACCCAGCGCGCCTGGGCCGCAGCGCTCCTGCTGATCCTCATGGTGATGCTGCTCAACCTGGTCGCCCGCCTCGTCGCCCGCATCTTCGCCCCCAAGACCAGCCGCTGACCATCCGCGGTAACGACCCATAAGGAAGCAATGTCCAAGCGAATCGACGTCAAGGACCTGAACGTCTACTACAGCAAGTTCCTTGCCGTGGAGGACGTGAACATCAATATCGAAGCCCGCTCCGTGACCGCGTTCATCGGTCCGTCGGGCTGCGGCAAGTCCACGTTCCTCCGCACGCTCAACCGCATGCACGAGGTCATCCCCGGTGCACGCGTCGAGGGTGAGGTGCTGCTCGACGGCGACAACCTGTACGCCGACGCCGTGGACCCCGTCACCGTGCGCGGCCAGATCGGCATGGTCTTCCAGCGGCCCAACCCGTTCCCCACGATGTCCATCCGCGACAACGTGCTGGCCGGCGTCAAGCTCAACAACAAGCGGATGAGCAGGTCCGACGGCGACGACCTCGTCGAGCGGTCCCTCCGCGGCGCGAACCTGTGGAACGAGGTGAAGGACCGCCTCGGACGCCCCGGCTCGGGCCTCTCCGGCGGCCAGCAGCAGCGCCTCTGCATTGCCCGCGCCATCGCGGTGTCCCCGCAGGTGATCCTGATGGACGAGCCCTGCTCCGCCCTGGACCCCATCTCCACACTGGCCATCGAGGACCTCATCAACGAGCTGAAGGCCGAGTACACCGTGGTGATCGTGACGCACAACATGCAGCAGGCGGCACGCGTCTCGGACAAGACGGCGTTCTTCAACATCGCCGGTACGGGCAAGCCGGGCAAGCTCATCGAGTACGGCGACACCACCACGATCTTCAACAAGCCCGCGCAGAAGGCGACCGAGGACTACGTCTCCGGCCGCTTCGGATAGGCACCTGCTCCCGCGCCGCCGGAACGGGCGGCATGATGACGGCGGCTCCCGGAGGGGGGCCGCCGTCGTCGTTTCCGGAGCATCTGACGGTGGACGGGGGTGAACCCGGCGCGGCGGCCCCCACCCGGCCGACCGCCGCCCCGGCTCTGGGCACCCGGCGCGGCGGCACCCCCTCAGCGGAAGGCCGAGGCCCCCGACGGCTACAGCAGCGGGCTCAGCGCCAGGAAGAAGACCGCTCCCACCAGTGCGGTCAGCGGCGCGGTGCCGAGCCAGACGGCGAGGATACGCGCCACCCGCGGCCGCTGGACGGAGGCGAACCGCTGGTTGGCCCCGGCCCCGACGATCGCGGACGTCATGGTGTGCGTGCTCGACAGCGGGAAGTGCAGGGAGATGGCGCCGACGAACAGCATCACGGAGCTCACGCCCTGGGCGGTCATGCCGCGCAGGGGGTCGATGTGCACCAGCCGGTTGCCCAGGGTGTGCGTGATGCGCCAGCCGCCGAACAGGGATCCGGTGGCCAGCAGGACGGCGGCGAACACCTGGACCCAGAGGGGTATGCCGGATCCCACCGCGTAGCCCGAACCCACGAGGGCGAGCAGGATGACCGCCATGGTCCGCTGACCGTCCTGGAGCCCGTGGCCGAGGGCGAAGGCACCCGCCAGCACCGACTGCGCCATGCGGTTCCCCCGGTTGACCCTCGTCGGAGAACCGTGGCGCAGCAGCCACGTCGCCGGGAACACCGCGGCGTACGCCAGGAGGTAGGCGACGACCGGCGAGAGGACGAGCGGCAGCCCGATCTGCAGCAGGAGGGTTTCCCCCGCGCCGCTCATCGCAGGGCCGTTGGTCAGCTGCGAGGCCGCGCCGGCCCCGATGATCCCGCCCAGCAGCGCGTGGGTCGACGACGACGGCTTGCCGCGGTACCAGGTGACGAGGCTCCAGAGGCAGGCGGAGAGCAGCGCGGAGACGAGGATCCCCAGCCCCGTCGACCCGGGCGGGAGGCCGATCCCGGCATCGGTGAAGAAGAGCGCCAGCGACGTGCTGAGCAGCGCGCCCACGAGGTTGAACAGCGCGGCGAGCAGGACGGCGATGGTCGGCGTCAGTGCTCGCGTCCGCACCGCTGTGGCCACGGAGTTCGAGACGTCGTGGAAGCCGTTGAGGAAGGCGAAGCCACCGGCGATGACGACCACCATACCGAGGAGGAGGGGCTCCACCTACGATTCCTTGACGAGGATGCTGCCCACCTGGGTGGCGACCCTCCGAATGTCCTTGGTGACGTCGACGAGCTGGTTCGCCACGTCGCGGTGCCGCGCGTAGACGAGGGGCTTGTGGTCGTTCAGGAGTTCGGCGCACCAGCTGCGGTGCGTGCGCTCGGCACGCCGTGCCAGGCGCAGGATCTCGATCCAGTACTCCTCGAGGTCCTCCATCGACGTCAGCCGCTGCATGGCGACGGCCGTCAGCTCGGCCTGCCGGTTGATGACCTCGAGCTGGTCGGCCGCCCGTTGGCTCAGCTTGCTCAGTCGATACAGGGCGATGAGCTCTCCGGCGCCGTCGAGCTTCTCGATCGCCTCGTTGAGCAGCCGGGAGAGCACGTAGAGGTCCTCGCGCGGGAGCGGGTTGATGAAGGAGGTCCGCATGGACGTCAGGAGGGCGAAGTGCAGGTCCGTCGACGCCGATTCGTGCTGGTGCAGTTCCTCGGAGAGGCGGTCGTACTCCTCGGTGGACGCGCCGAGGATCGCGGACATCGTCCCGACGCCGAGCACGAGCTGCCGGGCCATGCGGGAGAGCAGTTCGAGCCCAGCGTTCTCCTGCGGGAAGAGGCGTAGTTTCACGGAGTCTTCCTCGGAGGATATGAAGGGACCGGCGGCCGAACAGAGGCCGCACTGTCTGCCGGTGGGCATAGTAGTGGCGTCGAACCGGGAGCGCCTCTCGGCGGAAGGCCGCTCGAAGCGGCTGAGTGTTGAAGCCCGGGGGTTCCACGGTCCGACGCCGTATTAAGTCTTGCCCTCCCCGGAGCCGCTGTCAACAGCGGCCCTCGCGGGCGGTTCAGTCGAGCTCTCCGCGCCGCCAGGATTCCGCGGCGTGTTCGAGGTCCTCCGCGGTCTTGATGAGCTGATGCGAATTGCGGGTCAGCTTGGAGGCGTGCGGGCCGTTGGCGAGTTCGGCGTCGTCGGCGTGGTTGGCCTGGCCGAGGGCGACGACGCGGCAGAATGCGGCGAATCGTTCGAGGGCGACGTCGAAGTCCCCCTCGAAGGCGCCGGACAGGATGGTGTCGGCCATCGTGGCCATCTCCACGGCACCCGGCGGCTCGGCGACGCCGGCGACGACCTTCGACACCTGGGCCACTTCCTTGCCCGAGGCGAAGTAGGCGGCGATGCGTTCCGGGTTCTGCTGGGTGGCCGCCCGCAGGGCGTACAGTCGCCACAGGGCGCCGGGCAGGGACCGGGCAGGGCTCTCTGCCCACATCTCGGCGATGGCTTCGAGGCCCTGCTGGTCGGCGAGTTCCACGAGACGGCGCGTCACGTCCGGATCGTCGGCGCCGCGCCCGTGGTGCACCAGGGCGTGCGCGGCCATGTGGGCGGCCTCGGAGACCCGCGACGGGTCGACTCCGCCCGCGAAAACCTCGAAGTCCGCGGGAGCGAATGGCTTCGGCTTATGGGGCCGCGGGCTGTTGTTCGTATATTCGCCGTCCATGGAACGAGGATACTCCTGCGGGATTTCGGGCCGTACAGCGCGGCCCTGTGCTGTCTCCGGAGCAGGGGCGATTGCGATAAAGTAAGCGGGTCATCGCACCACGACGGCGGTCTTCGGATGCGCCGGGCGTGGCCGGTGGAGTGGGCCCTTAGCTCAGTTGGCTAGAGCAACGGACTTTTAATCCGTGGGTCGTGGGTTCGAGCCCCACAGGGCCCACCTGCAGGAGACCCCGGGACGTCAGTCCCGGGGTCTTCTTCGTCCTAGCCGGACACCTCATGGACGACGAACGCGGTGAGGAAGCCGAGCGCGGCGATGAGTCCCGTGAGCATGTGCTGGCGCTCGAAGGCTTCGGGGATCATGGTGTCGGCCACCATCGCGAGGATCGCCCCGGCGGCGATGGCGGTGATGAAGGCGACCGTCACCCCGGAAGCGCCCGCCAGCAGCGAGTACCCGGCGAGCGCCGCGAGGCCGGAGACCAGCGCGATCCCGCCCCACAGACCGAAGACATAGCGCGAACTGCGTCCGGCGTTCCTCATGCCGGCGGTGCTCGAGAGGCCCTCGGGCACGTTCGAGATGAAGATCGCGACGAGGACGGCAGGGTTGACGGCGCCGCCCGCCACAAGCCCCAGACCGAGGACCACGGACTCCGGGATGCCGTCGAGCAGCGCGCCGAGCGCAATGGAGTTGCCGCTGCCGGAATCCTCCTCCTCCGAGGGCTGCTGGCCGCCCGATCGCTTGCGGTGCTGGGCGCCCTGCCGGGCGAGGAGGGCGTTGCGCCGACATAGATCACCGCTCCGGCGAGGAACCCGAGTGCCGTGGGTAGGAGCCCGCCCGCCTCCTGCGCCTCACCGACGAGCTCGAACGCGAGGGCCGAGATCAGGACGCCGGCTCCGAACGCCATCACGAAGGCCACGATGTGCGGTGGCACCTTCCACTTCCACGCGATCGCCGACCCGACGAGCAGGGCTCCTCCGGCGATCGCTCCCCACAGGAATGCTTGCAGCCACAGCGGCACGGGACCTTGCTCCTTCTCGAGACGGTAAGGACAAAAACTCCGCCAAGCCTGCCACAGGAAGGCTGGATGCCTGCACCCGAAGTTCCGGCCCGGAGGGGATTGACTCGCGGTCGTCCCTCGTCTGCACTGGTACCAGGAACTGGAGAACTGCGGGCGCGACGACGCCCCGAGCGGAGGTAGATCCATGGACGCCGCCGTCCTGGCCGGAAGCCTGGCCGCATGCGCCGTCATGGCCGGAGCCGCTGCCCTGACCGGCTGGCGGATCGACGCCGTCTCCCGCCGCGGCGGAGCGGCCGACGACTACTTCTGGACCGCCTTCGGCGGGGTCCTCGTCATCCTGGGGGCGGGAGTCGTGGCCGGGGCCCTGGGCGGGCCGGGAGCGGCGATGGCGGTGGGAGTCGGGATCGCCTCCCCGCTGGCGGCCGTCACCTGGGTCCGGCGGCGCCACGAGCGAAGGGTGCGTGCGGCCCGGGAGTCGGCCCGTACGGCCGCCTGGGAGCACCTCTGCCGGCGCCACGACGCGGTCGTCCGGCGCTGGGCGGAGTACGACGTCGATCCCGCCAAGGCGATCCGCTACCCGGGCATGCACGATCCCACCCACCCTGCGGCGAGGTCGGTCATCCATGCGCTGCGGGCAGCCGGCGTCGAACGGCGGGCTGGGCCCGGCCCGATGGCGGATCCCCAGACGGATCCCGGGGAGATGCGGGGCTATACGGACGCCGTGGGCCGCCTCGAGCGCGCTCTCGCCCTCGCCGAGCAGGACATCGGCGCCCCCCTCGGACGTCACCGGGCCGTCCCGAGTCGTCTGTGAATCGTTACACTCCAGCCTGCCCTGAGGCGATCCCCGCGCTTAGGCTTAAGTTTCCGCAGCGAACTACTGCTGCTGTCCGTCCGCCGCTTGCCGGCCCCGTGATCCGAGGAAGGGAACCATGCGACTACCGGCGCGCTGCTCGGCCGGCCTCCTGGCCGCATCCCTGCTCGTCGCTACCGCACCGGCTGCCCTCGCAGGTCCTCCGGACGACACCCGGACCATGGTCCCGGTTCGAGACCAGGGGAACAGGCAGAACGTCCGCTTCGCCACCTACAACGCAAGCCTCAACCGGACGGCCCCCGGCGACCTGGTCCGGGACCTGAGCACCCCCGCGAACGCCCAGGCCCGCGCCATCGCCGAGGTCCTGCAGGTCACCCGGCCCGACGTCGTCCTCCTCAACGAGTTCGACTACGCCCCGGGCAACAGGGCCGCCGACCTGTTCAACCGGAACTACCTCCGCGTCAGCCAGAACGGCAGGGCGGCGCTGGACTATCCCTACGTCTACACCGCTCCCTCCAACACAGGCGTCCCGAGCGGCTACGACCTCGACAACGACGGCACGGTGGGCGGCGCCGGCGACGCCCTCGGCTTCGGCGCGTTCGAGGGGCAGTACGGCATGGTGGTCTACTCCAAGTACCCCATCCAAACGGAGGCGGTCCGGACGTTCCGGAACTTCCTCTGGAAGGACATGCCGGGCGCCCTGCTCCCGGACAACCCCGCCACGGAGGCGCCGGCGGACTGGTACTCCTCCGACGAACTCGCCGTCCTGCCCCTCTCCAGCAAGTCCCACTGGGACATCCCGGTGAGCGTCGGCGGCAAGGCCGTCCACGTCCTGGCGAGCCACCCCACTCCTCCCGTCTTCGACGGCGAGGAGGACCGCAACGGCAGGCGGAACAGCGACGAGATCCGGTTCTGGTCCGACTACGTGACCGGCGGCCCCGACGCGTCCTACATCCATGACGACGACGGTGCCGCAGGCGGGCTCAGGCGTGGAGAGCGGTTCGTCGTGCTGGGCGACCAGAACAGCGATCCCCTGGACGGCGATGCCCGGGACGGTGCGATCGGACGGTTGCTGGGCAACAGGCTGATCCAGGATCCGCTGCCGTCCTCGAGCGGTGCAACCGAGGCATCGGCCCTCCAGGGTGGCGCCAACGCGGAGCACCGCAGTGATCCGCAGTTCGACACCGCCGACTTCGAGGACCGGAACGCGGGCAACATCCGCGCCGACTACGTGCTGCCGTCACGCAACCTGCAGGTCTCCGCGTCCGGTGTGTTCTGGCCCCGGGCCGGCACGCCCGGCTCCGAATTGACGGGCATCTTCCCCTTCCCCACGAGCGACCACCGGCTGGTCTACGCGGACGTCACCGTGAACGGCGTCAGGCTGCGCTAGCTGTACTGGCCACGGGCGTGCGTGTCGACGGCGCACCTTGTCGCGGCACTGCGGCCGGGTGTACGGTCCAACGCATGGAGACGATCCCTTCCCAGTAATCGCGCCGGCTTCCGCCGGCCCAGCGCCACTTGTCGATGACACCGCTCCAAGCGCGCCTCCTCGGTTACTCCGGTCCTCGCAGTCCTCAGCACGCTCCCGGTGCACCGGGCTGTCCTGTTCCGGCCCGCGGCGCGCCCCTCCCGAAAGGAACACCATGACCAGCTCACCCGAGAACGATCCGTCCCTGACCGACGGGGACCCGACCCCGGCCAAGGACACCGCGTCCCGGAAACTGCAGGACGACCCGCGGGCGAAACTCGCGCTCGCGAAGAAGAACCAGGCCGGGAACCCGGCGGCGGCGCCCGGCGGAGGCCACGCCAAGGCGGCGCATGAGAGCAGCAAGCAGGGCAAGAAGGAGAAGAAGGTGCGCTGGTAGGCGCCGCGCCGCCCGCCGCAGGGTGATGAACGGCCGTTAAAGTGGAGCTGGCTCCGAGTTCTGCGTATGGGGGAATCGCAGAAATCGGAGCCAGCGATCTCAGTATACTTCGACAACAGCCCGAAAAGTCCAATCGAAAGGTGATGATGTCCGTCACAGCCAAGGCATTCCAGCTGTGGCGTTCCCAGGTCGCTCCGCAGGACACCGTGTCCGATGTCTGCAGGGTCGCCGGCATCAAGCGATCCACCCTCGCGCAGCAGCTCGTCCGGGGCAAGGTGTCGGTGCAGACCGTCGTCGCCATCGCCCGGGGATACGGCATTCCGCCCGTCGAGGCGCTCGCCGTGTTCCAGGGGTACGAGGACCTGCCCGGGGGGATCCGACAGCCCACGGACGCGGAGCTGGTCAGCCAGGTCTCGCACATCGACATCCTGCGGCTTCTGGTGGCACGCAGCGAGGACAGGGAGGAGGCGGGAGCCGATCCGCACCTCGACCTCGCGCCCTTCCCCCATCGCAACTCGGTGCGCGCATGGATCGAGGCCATAGACCCCGGTGACCTCCGCCAGCAACTGGCAGCGAGCACCGGCGTAGCCCGGCAGAACCTCTCGGCCCAGCTCACCGCCGGCCGGCTCGCCCCCGCGATCGCTGTGCAGGCCGCACGGATCGCCGGGGTCTCGCTGACCAGTGGGCTGGTGGTGACCGGACTGCTCACCCCCGAGGAGGGTGGCTGGCCGGAGGGCGGCCGCTTCAGGGCCCTGTGCGCTCTGTCCGATCTCGACCTCGTCTTCCTTGCGCGCGACCGGCTCGACGTCCTCGGCAAGCAGATCCGGCGGACGGAGCTCGACGACGGCAAGGACCGCGCACTATGGGAGAACCTGGGATGACCGCGATGACCATTCAGTGGGTTGCCCTCTGCCTCTGCGCCGTGGGGGCGGCCGTACGGGTACCCGAGGTGCGGAGGGGGCGCGGACGTGCGGTGTTCACCGCCCTGGTGCTCCTGACGGTCGCCGTCGGCCTGTCGGTCGCTCCGATCTACACGGCAGTGGACGGCCTGCTGGGCGGGGTCAACGTTGCGAACCTCCTGCTCCGGCTGGCCCTGTACGCGGTCTTCGTACTCCTCGGCGCCAGGATGGCCGCAGCGTTCGATTCGCCGCTCGCCCGGCGCCTGGTCGTCGGTCCGTTCGGTCTCGCAATCCTAGGCCTGACTGTCGCGGCGACGCTGTACTTCTTCATCGCCAGTGAACTCCAGGGGAGTTCCACCGGTCTGCGCCGCTTCATGGATCAGGACACGGTGAAGCAGTATGCGGCCCTGGGGCGGCTCTATCCCGGGTACGTCGCCGCGTGCCTGGTTGCCCCGGCCGCTGCAGCGGTATTCGATCAGCACGCCCGGGCGATCCACCGGGCCGCCTGCGCCTTCTTGGCGGGCGGATTCTCCCTCGTTGTGGTCTTCGTGCTGCTGAGGCTGACCCCGATCCAGCTCGGAGCCTGGGACATTATCCTGCCGTTCCTGGCGATCATGCTGACGGTGCTGGGTCTCGGCCTGATCTGGTTGAGCCATACCCGGAGCAGGAGACGCCGCGCGCGCTCCAACAGGCTGGCCTAGTACTCCTGCTCCCGGTCCCCGGGCGCATGCGGGTCCTGACGGGCGAAAGAAACCCGATTGTGTCCTTAAAGGGATTCACGTTTTCATGTTGGTGTGTAAAAATAATGATTATGTAACTGCCGCTGTCCGTGGGGGGTCAGCGGATCGTTATCCGGCAGGCAGGTGTGTCCATTAGAACGGGTGGACCCTCCTGCTTGGCAGCGCTGGGGACGCGAAAGGGCACCATCCGCCAGGTATAGACGGCGGATGGTGCCCTTTGTGGTTGGTGCTACTCGGCGTCGTGATCCGTCTCGATGATCCGCGCCAGGCTCTCCAGTGCGTCCTCTGCGCCGTCGGCCTCGGCACGCAGGACGATGATGTCACCGTGCGATGCCCCGAGGCTCATCAGCGAGAGGATGCTCGAGGCGTCCATGGCTTCCTCGGCGGGTTCGCCGTCCATGGCGATGGTGACCTCGAACGGCAGCTCACCTGCCGCTTCCGCGAAGATCGAGGCCGGGCGGGCGTGCAGTCCGACGCGACTCGCCACGGTTGCCTTGCGTTCTGCCATGATGTGCTCCTTTTCGTGGATGGGTTCCCCGTACAGCCAACCGGACGCGAGGGTCAGGCCGCAACCGGCTGGGCGGCGGCGGTGTTCTTCTTGCTGGAGGCGTAGCGCTTGAGGGCGATCACCGCGAGGGCCGAGATGACCGTGCCCACGAGAATCGCGAGGACGAACATCAACAGATTGCCGATGGCGAAGAAGACGAAGATGCCGCCGTGGGGTGCCTGCGATGTGACGCCGGTGCCCATCACGATCGCACCGGTGACGGCGGATCCGAGGAGCGACGCGGGGATGACGCGCAGCGGGTCGGCTGCCGCGAAGGGGATGGCACCTTCGGAGATGAAGGCGGCGCCGAGGAGCCAGGCCGCCTTTCCGTTCTCGCGTTCCGCCAGGCTGAAGCGCCGGCGGTCGAGGGTGGTGGCGAGTGCCATGGCCAGGGGCGGCACCATGCCGGCCGCCATGACGGCCGCCATGATCTGCCATGGGGCCTGGTTGTCCACCGATCCGGCACCGAGGCCGGCCACCGCGAAGGAGTAGGCGACCTTGTTGACGGGGCCGCCCAGGTCGACGGCCATCATGAGCCCGAGGATGACGCCGAGGCCGAGGGCTGCCGTGCCCGTGAGGCCGGAGAGCCAGCTGTTGAGCCCGGCAGTGAGGGCCGCGATGGGTCCGCCGAGCAGCAGGAACATCAGGCCCGAGGCCACGATGGACGCCACGAGCGGGATGATCACGACCGGCATGAGGCTGCGCAGCCAGCGCGGCACCGAGAGACGCCCGATCGACATGGCGACGTAGCCCGCAAGCAGACCGCCGACGATGCCGCCGAGGAAGCCGGCTCCCATGAAACCGGCGACGGCACCGGCGACGAAACCGGGAGCGATGCCCGGCCGGTCGGCCAGGGCGTAGGCGATGTAGCCGGCGAGGGCGGGAACCAGGAATCCGAGGGACAGCTGGCCGATCTTGAAGGCGACCGCCCCGAGGTATTCGCCCAGGCCCCCTGCGGGCAGGTTCGCCAGGCTGTTCTCGAGGACAACGGTGTTGGCGGTCTCGGTGATCAGGTAGCCGCCGAGCAGGAAGCCGAGTGCAATCAGGAGACCGCCGCCGGCGACGAAGGGGATCATGTAGCTGACACCGGTGAGCAGTGCCCGCTTGAGCGTCCCGCCGATGCTGTCCCGGCCGCCGTCGTCGTCGGTCTGGTCACTGCCGGTCCCGGCGACCCTCCGGGCGTTCGGGTTCTGCGCGGCGGCGAGGGCTTCCTCGACCATCTCGCCCGGTTCGTCGATGCCGCGCTTGACGGGCGCACTGATGACGGGGAGCCCGGCGAAGCGGTGCTTGTCGCGGACGTCGACGTCGACGGCGAAGATGACGGCGTCCGCGGACGCGATCACGGAGGGGTCCAGGGGGGTGGCCCCGGACGAGCCCTGGGTCTCGACCTGGAGGTCGACGCCGCGCTCCTTGGCGGCTGCGACGAGTGAGTCGGCGGCCATGTAGGTGTGCGCGATGCCTGTCGGGCAGGCGGTCACGGCGACGAGGCGGCGTACCTTCGTGTCCGTGGCGCGTCCGCCGTCCAGTGCCGGTCCCGTGGTGTCGGTTCCCGAGGTGCCCAGTGTCGCGGCTGCCTCGCTCGCCCGGGCGCCGGCGGACTGCTCGGCGGACCCGGCTGCACCGGCTGCGTGGGCGCCCGCACCCGCGGTCCCGGCGGGGGCGTCACCGATGCCGAGGGCGCCGTTGACGAGCGCGACGACGTCGGCCGGTGTCTGCGCGGCGCGCAGCGAGGCGGTGAAGTCCTTCTTGATGAGTGAACGGGCGAGCTTCGACAGCAGCTTGAGGTGCTCCTGGTCGGCGCCGTCGGGAGCGGCGATGAAGAAGACGAGGTCCGCCGCACCGTCCTTGGCGCCAAAGTCCACGGGCGGGGACAGTCGCGCCATGGCGAGGGTCGCGACCGTGACGGCCTTGGACCGGCAGTGCGGGATGGCGATGCCACCGGGAACTCCGGTGGAGGTCTTCTGCTCCCGGGCGAGTGCGTCGGCGTAGAGGCCGTCGACTTCCGTGGAGCGGCCCTGCGCGGCGACCTGCTCCGCGAGGTAGCGGATCACCGAGGAACGCTCGGTCCCCAGGTCCTTGTCCAGAGTGACGAGCTCCGGGGTGATGAGATCGGACATCAGAATTCCTCCTGTGCGAGGGGCCCTGCGGTGGACCCGGTTGCGCTTGGTTCGATCACGGGCAGCGTGACCATGAGGGGAGCGACCGCGACGGCGGCCGGCGTTGTTTGGTCGAGCGATGGAACGGTGGAACCCGGAAGGGCGGCAGCCGCCGATCCGTGGGCAACGGCCTGGCGCAGGCAGTTCTCCGGGAGTTCGCCTGCGCTGTGCGCCAGCAGGTAACCGGCCAGGGCGGAGTCTCCCGCACCGACGGTGGAACGCGCGATGACGGGCGGGTGCACGGCGTGCCAGGCCCCCGCGTCCGTCACGAGCAGGGCGCCCTTGGATCCAAGGGTCGCCAGGACCGCTCCCACCCCCGCGGCGATGAGCACCGCGCAGGCCTTCGCGGCCAGTTCATGATCCTGCTCGAGCTCGTCCCCCGTGCCGATGCCGGTGAGCTCGCTGAGCTCCTCGGCATTGGGCTTGAGCAGGTCCGGTGCCGGAACGCCGGCGGCGGCCTCGGTGAGCGGTTCTCCCGAGGAGTCGATGGCGATCAGGGGCGCGGACGGTCCATAGGCTTCACGGACCGCGGCCGTGACCCGCGTGTAGAAGGTCGGGGGCACTCCCGGTGGGAGGGACCCGGCGAGGACGAGCCACTTGGCGCCGTCACTCTCGGCGACGACGACGGCGAGCAGCTCCTCGAGCTCGGCGGGGGAGAGTTCGGGGCCTGGCTCGTTGATCTTCGTCGTCGTGCCGTCGGGTTCGGTGATCGCCGTGTTGGTCCGCAGGCCCGCACCGATGGGCACGTTGCGGAACGGGACGGAGACGCTGCGCAGTCCCGCGAGCACGGCGTCGTCGTCGTCGCCCGGAAGGATGGCGAGGGTCCGGATGCCCGACATCGCCAGGGCGCGGCTGACGTTGACGCCCTTCCCGCCTGCCTCCTGCACCACGGAGGTTGCGCGCTGGACCGCGCCGCGGGTGAGGGGGGCGGTGAGCTCGACGGTGCGGTCGATGCTCGGATTCGCTGTGAGGGTCAGGATCACGCGACGATCACCTCCACATCGGCATCGGAGAGTGCATCCGCCAGGGAGCCCCGGGGTGCGCGGTCGGTGATGAGTGCATCGATATCCTCCAGGTTGGCGAAGCTGATCAGGGTTTCCTCGCTGAACTTCGACGAGTCGGCAAGGAGCACCACGCGCCGGGCCGAGCGGACGATCGCGGTCTTCACGGCGGCCTCATCGACATCGGGTGTGCTCAGGCCGAAACCGGCGGCGATGCCGTTCGCTCCGACGAAGGCGATGTCGGCGCGCAGGCGTGAGAAGTGCGCCACGGTGCTGCTGCCGACCGCCGCGCTGGTCAGCGCGCGTACACGGCCACCCACGAGTTCGACGCTTCCGCCGGCGCCGGAGACGAGGGCCGCGATCGAGACGGAGTTGGTGACCACGGCGAGCTCGGACCGGGACTCCTCGGCCAGCACCGCGGCGAGCTCTCCCGTGGTGCTGCCGGCATCGAGAACGACGGCGCCGGTCATGGGTGTCATGGTCAGGGCGGCCTGCGCGATGCGCTTCTTCTCGAGGGAGTGCTGGGAGGACCGGCTGGTCAGGCTCGGCTCGTTCGTCGTCGCGCCGCTTCCGGCGATAGCGCCTCCATGGACGCGGCGGAGCACGCCGTCGTTCTCGAGGAGAGCAAGGTCGCGGCGGACCGTTTCCTTCGTGATGCCGAAGCGTGTTGACAGGCCGGCTACCGTGACGCGGCCGTCGGCGGAGACCAGGTGGCTGATCTGGCGATAGCGCTCTTCCGCGAACATGAGGACCCCGTTGTCTTCAGCTGGGGATGGATCCCGCAGCGTGTGGTTTTATCTTTGTTTGGGTGACTCTATCTCCGCTTTTGCCCTCGGTCAAGGGTTTTTCCTGCTGGACAAAACCAAACACAGATGGAGTGGTGCGCGAGTGAGGGTTCGGCCTCCCGGTTCGCCTGTCCGTCGGGGCATGCCGGGCACCAGGGAGTAGGAGGCAGTCCGAGGGGGCGCCCCGGCCGGCAGGTACCCGTCCGGCCGGCGGAAAAGGGGAAAAGCGGGAATTGCACGAGTGCAATTAGAAAAGCGCTGAAATGATTCCTATTGGACAAACTTTCGGAGATTAACCGGTCCGGCCGGCCCGGACTAATTCTCCGCCGGGTGTGGCCACGGCCGCCGGCCGCCGGCCCCTCTGAGGGCAGCGCGGCTGCAGGATCCCCGCGATCCTGCGTTTTTGCCATGTCGTCAGCGTCACGCGCCCTGCAGAGCGCGGCCGGCATCAGTTCGGCAAAGATTCACCCGAGGGACTTGATAAGCAGGGTTAGCATGGTGTTAGGATTGCACCCTAAGCATGCTGATGAAGTACGGTCGGTAAAGCTGCACTCCGGTGCATCGGAACATTAGCCAGTGGCCCGTCCTCGGACGGGTGGCTGAAATCACTCAAGGAGCATCTTATGAGTTTCATCGGTTTTCTTATCCTCGGCCTCATCGCAGGCGCCCTTGCCAAGCTGATCATGCCCGGTAAGCAGGGCGGCGGCATCCTGATCACGATGCTGCTCGGCGTCATCGGCGCCTTCCTCGGCGGTTTCATCGGCGGAAGCATCCTCGGTGTCAACCTCGGCAGCACCTTCTCGCTGATGTCCATTCTCTTCGCCGTCATCGGCGCCCTGATCGTGCTCGCCATCTACGGTGCCGTCACCAAGCGCCGCGGATCGCGCGTCTAACCAGCACTGCCCGCTGAACCCTGCGGGGAACAGCTGCCGAAGGGCGCCACCGGATCCCGGTGGCGCCCTTCGGCCGTTTCCCCGCCCCTGCCGCGCGTGGTCGCACCAGCGTTCGCGCCAGCAGGAAAACCTGACCCACGGGCCTGCGCCCCACCTAGACTCGATCCAGACGGCAGATGATCCAGCCGCGGAAGGACCATGATGTTTGGCCGAAACAAGGAGAACCCAGCCGTGAAGGCTGCCAACGGAACGCTCTTCGACAAGGACGGCAACCCGAAACCCGGGATCCTCCGGGGCATCGAACGGGCCCTCGACATCCAGCGACCCTTCATCCTCTCGAACCTGAACCGGCTCCGGCGCCGGCATCCGGAAGCGTCGCCGGCCGAACTGGCGCGATTCCTGGAGCGCGACTACCTGCGGGCGACGACGGCCGCCGGAGCTGCTGTCGGAGCTACCGCTGCCGTGCCGGCCGTGGGGACGATCGCCTCCCTGGGGCTCTCCGCCGCCGCGACCATCGGATTCCTCGAGGCGACGGCCCTGTACGCGGAGTCCGTCGCCGAACTGCACGGGATCAACACCGAGGACCCGGAGCGTTCGCGGGCCATGGTGATGGCGATCCTCATGGGGGAGGAAGGGACGGCGCTCATCCGGTCCATCCTCGGTGCCTCCGCCGGCCAGGGCGCCCCGCAGTACTGGGGCCAGATGGTCAGTAAGTCGGCGCCCAACTCGCTCGTCAAGTCCCTCACCAAGTCGATCCAGCGGCGCTTCCTCAAGAAGTTCCTCGCTCGGCAGGGCGGCTTCATGCTTGGGCGGGCCCTGCCCTTCGGGGCCGGAGCGATCGTGGGCGGAACCGGCAACCACCTCATGGGCAAGGCGGTCATCCGGACCACCCACGAGGCGTTCGGGCCGTTGCCCCACACCATCCCGGGCGAACTGGCCGACGAACTGCAGCTTCCGAGGCCGGGAAACGGCGAGAAGCGGGCCTAACCGAAGATCGCGTGGGCGACGGCGAAGATCAGCAGACCGGCCAGTGAGCCGACCACGGTGCCGTTGATCCGGATGAACTGGAGGTCCTTGCCGACCTGCAGCTCGATCTTCCGCGAGGTCTCCTCCGCGTCCCAGCGGCCCACCGTCTCGGAGATGACGCCCGCGATCTCGCTGCGGTAGGTGCGGACCGCATAGGAGGCGCCGTCGGCGATCCAGCGGTTCACCTTGCCGGCCAGTTCCGCGTCACTCGTCAGGCGGGAGCCGAAGTCGCGCACGGCTGCCTTGAAGTTCGAGGTCAGCTCGCTCTGCGGGTCATTGACCGCCTCGAGGAGGGCCGACTTGATCGTGGCCCAGGTGCGGGCCGTGAGGTCGCGCACGCGGGGGTCGTCGAGCAGTTGCCCCTTGATCTCCTCGGCCTTCGCGATGGTCTCCGGCTTGTGCTGGAGATCCTGTGCGAGGTCGCGGAGGTACCTGTCGATGGCGAGACGGACGTCGTGCTGGGGATCGTCCTGCACGGCCCGGATGAACTTGGAGAGCTCGGCGTGCACCCGGTCGCCGACGACGCCGTCCACGAGCCGGGGGACCCAGGTGGGCGAGCGCTGCGCGACGACCCTCGTGACCACGGCGTAGTTCGCATCGACCCAGTCACCCGCGCGGTCCACGAGCAGGTCCACGAGGCGGTGGTGGTGGCCCTCCGCGAAGATGCGCTCCGCGATGCCGCCGATGGGCGGGCCCCACGGCGGATCGAGCAGGTGCTTCCGGACCATGGACTCGATCACGCCCTGCACGGCGTCGTCGTTCAGGACGGTGAACATGCCCCGGATCAGCGCGGCGCCCTCCACGGCGACGCGGTCCGCGCTCTCGGGCTTCTCCAGCCAGGCGCCCGCTTTCTGCGCGATCCGTGCGGAATCCAGCTTGGCGCGCACCACGTCCTCGGACAGGAAGTTCTCCTCGACGAACTGGCCGAGGGACTCTCCGATCTGGTCCTTCTTGCGCGGGATGATCGCCGTGTGCGGGATCTTCAGGCCAATGGGGTGCTTGAACAGGGCCGTCACGGCGAACCAGTCGGCCAGCGCGCCGACCATCCCGCCTTCGGCCGCAGCCCGGACGTACTGGAGCCAGGAATAGGCGTCCTGCAGGGCGAAGGCCACCACGAAGATGACGGCCAGCACCGCCAGCAGCCCGGTCGCCAGCAGCTTCATGCGACGGAGGGCGGCCGCCCGCTCCGCGTCGGGGCTGGTCATCTGAACATTCATCTCCCCGAGTCTATCGAGGCTCCGGCCTGCACCGGCGGCCGGGGCGTCGATGGTGTGCGGATCACGCTCTCACGTACCGTGATAGGGACACCACCGACGACCCGAAGGGATGCCCGTGCCTCCTGTGATCTTCGCTCATCGAGGCAGCAGCGGGACCTATGCCGAGCACACGCGGGCGGCCTATCTGCAGGCGCTCGCCGACGGCGCCGACGGCGTGGAGTGCGACGTGCACCTGAGCCGCGACGGTCAGCTGGTCTGCATCCACGACACCACACTCGAGCGCACCACCAACGGTTCGGGTGACGTCGCCGACCTGACGCTGGCCGAACTGCAGCAGCTCGACGTGTCGTCCTGGAAGCGGACAGCCCTCCCGTCGGAGTACGGGGACGTGTCGGACCAGTTCCTCTCCTTCGCCGACCTCCTGCTCCTCCTGCGCCGGGCGGGCCGGCCGATCCGGCTCGCCGTCGAGTTGAAGCACCCCAGCCCCTTCGGCCTGCGGCTGGAGGAGGCCCTGATCGCCTTCCTCATGGATGAGGGCTGGAACCCGGAGTCGTCGATGCTGGGCAGTATCGAGGTCAGCTTCATGAGCTTCAATCCCGACTCCATGCGGCAGCTCGCGGAGTCGGTGCCGCACCATCTACTGTGCCAACTCGTCTCCGACGTCCGGCCGCAGGAGGTCCGGGACGCGCTGCGCCTCGGCTCGATCGCCGAAGGAGCCCTTATCAACGTCCTCCAGAGGGCGCTGAAGGAGGGTGAGGAACTGATCGACCACCAGGAGGTCGGGATGGCGGGCCCGGGCGTGCAGTACGTGCGGGACCACCCCGAGCGGATCCGGCGCTGGATCCGGGAAGGGACCCGCGTCCGTGTGTGGACGGTCAACACCGTCAAGGACGCCTTGTTCCTCGCGGAACTCGGCGTGCAGGAGCTGACGACGGACTACCCGGCGCGGATACGTCGAGCCTTCGAGGGCAACGGCGAGTAACCGCACGTGCATGCCGGTCGTTGTGGTTGAGTGGGAAAATGCAATCGCCGATCGAGGATTACGCGCTCGTCTCCGACCTCCATACCGGTGCGCTCATCTCCCGGCGCGGCAGCGTCGACTGGCTCTGCTTCCCCCGGTTCGACTCGGAGTCGGTGTTCGGCGCGTTGCTCGGAACGCCGGACCACGGCCGGTGGCTCGTCGCCCCGTCGTCGGACGACGCCGAGATCGTCGAGCGGAGCTACATCTCCTCGACCTTCATCCTCCAGACGCACTGGAGGACCGCGGAGGGAGAGGTGCTGGTCACCGACTTCATGCCGGTCACGGACCGCAGGGCCAACGTCGTACGGCGCATCCAGGGGCTGCGGGGCACGGTCAGCGTGCGCCAGGAACTCGAGATCCGCTTCGGCTACGGCGACATCGTCCCGTGGGTCAGCCAGGGCCTGGAGGACGGCGTCCCGGTGCTGCTGGCCATCGCGGGACCCGACGCGCTGCTGCTCCGCGGCCCCCGGCTGAAGGCCGCCAACCACCGCCATGAGGGCACGTTCGAGGTGTCCGAAGGCGACGTCGTCGACCTTGAACTCGTCTGGTACCCGTCCCACCGGGGAAAGCCACCGGCCCAGGACGTCGATGAGGCCCTCGACGGGGCCATCAGCTACTGGCGGGCCTGGGCCGCCAGCTTCCGGAACGACGGCGAGTACGCCGAGGCGGTACAGCGCTCGCTGCTCGTCCTGCGCGCGCTGACGCACGAGGACACCGGCGGCATCGTCGCAGCTCCCACCACGTCGCTGCCCGAGCAGTTCGGCGGTGCCCGGAACTGGGACTACCGCTTCTGCTGGCTACGGGACGCGGCGCTGACCCTCGAGGCCATGATGACGCACGGTTATGCGGACGAGGCCCAGAGGTGGCGCAACTGGCTGCTGAGGGCGGTCGCGGGAGATCCCGAGGACCTGCAGATCATGTACGGGCTGGGCGGGGAGCGGAACCTGCCGGAGCGGGAGCTCCCCCACCTGCCGGGGTATGCGGACTCGGTCCCCGTGCGGGTGGGTAACGGCGCGGTGGACCAGTACCAGGCCGACGTGGTCGGCGAGGTCATGGTGGCGCTCGAGAAGCTCCGCGGCCACGGCGTCACGGAGGACAACTTCTCCTGGCCGCTGCAGCGTGCACTGCTGGGCTTCGCCGAGAACCACCTGCAGGACCGTGACCAGGGCATCTGGGAGATGCGCGGCGAGCAGCAGTACTTCACGCACTCGCGGGTGATGATGTGGGCCGCGTTCGACTGCGCAGTGCGGGCTGTGCGCGACCACGGTCTGACGGGGCCGCAGGACCGGTGGACGAAGATCCGGGACGGGCTGCGCGCGGAGATCCTGGAGCACGGCTTCAACAGGGAGCTGAACTCGTTCACCCAGGCCTACGGGGGCACGGAGGTCGATGCCGCCCTGCTGCAGCTGCCCCAGGTGGGGTTCGTCGACTTCGACGATCCGATGATGCTGGGGACCCTGGAGCGCCTGGAGCAGGACCTGCTGACCGAGCAGGGACTGCTGCTGCGCTACCGCACGGACATTTCCGACGACGGACTGGAGCCGGGGGAGCACCCCTTCCTCGCGTGTTCCTTCTGGCTCGTCGAGCAGTATGCGCACAGCGGCCGGCTGGACGACGCGAAGCGGCTCATGGACCAGCTCGTGGGTTACTCCAATGAACTCGGTCTGCTGTCCGAGGAGTACGACGCCGTCGCAGGCCGGATGGCGGGGAACTTCCCGCAGGCGTTCTCGCACCTGGCCCTCGTCCGCGCGGCCGACGCCCTGCAGATGGCCCGCGGCGAGGCCGGGTCCCACGAGTCGATGGCCCGGGAATAGTCCCTGGCCATCGACTCCTGGCGGTCGGACCGGACTAGACCGTGACGCCCTGCGGCTTGAGGACCACCTTGATGGCGCCGTCCGTCTTCTTCTGGAAGTTCCGGTAGGCGGCCGGCGCCTCGTCGATCGAGACCTGGTGCGTCATGAGGTCGGTGACGCCCAGCGGGTCGGAGGGCTCCTCGACGATGGGCAGGAGTTCATCCGTCCAGCGGCGCACGTTGCACTGCCCCATGCGGAGCTGGATCTGCTTGTCGAACATCGTGAGCATCGGCATCGGGGTGGCCGAACCCCCGTAGACGCCGCTCAGGGAGATGGTGCCACCACGGCGGACGGCGTCGATAGCCGAGTGCAGGACGGCCACGCGGTCGCTGCCCCCGGTCTCCATGACCTTCTGCGCGAGCCTGTCGGGCAGGAAGCCGACGGCGTTCTGGGCGAAGGCGCCGACCGGCGAGCCGTGTGCTTCCATCCCCACGGCGTCCACGACCGCGTCGGGCCCGCGGCCATTGGTCATGCTGCGCAGTTCCTCCGCCGTGTCCTTCGTGAAATCGATGGTCTCGATCCCGTGGCGCTTGGCCATGGCACGGCGCTCGGGTACCGGTTCGACAGCGATCACGCGGTGGCCGAGGTACTTGCCGATGCGGGCGGCGAACTGCCCCACCGGGCCGAGGCCGTACACCGCGAGGACGCCGTCCTGCGGGACATCCGCGTACTTCACGCCCTGCCAGGCCGTGGGCAGGATGTCCGAGAGGTACAGGTAACGCTCGTCCGGCAGTTCCGACCCGACCTTGACGGGGCCGTAATCTGCGAAGGGCACGCGCAGGTACTCCGCCTGGCCGCCGGGGACGGACCCGTACAGTTCGGAGAATCCGAACAGGGCCGCTCCCGAGCCCTTGTCGTGGACCTGCGTGGTCTCGCACTGCGACTGCAGGCCCCGCGTGCACATGTAGCAGTAGCCGCAGGAGATGTTGAACGGCACGACGACGCGGTCGCCGACCTTGAGGTTGGTAACTCCGGCCCCCACCTCCTCGACGATGCCCATCGGCTCGTGCCCGAGCACGTCGCCCTTGTGCATGTACGGGCCGAGCACCTCGTAGAGGTGCAGGTCCGAACCGCAGATCGCGGTCGAGGTGATGCGGATGATCGCGTCCGTCGGTTCCTGGATCGTGGGATCGGGGACATTCTCCACGCTGACGTTGCGCTTGCCCTGCCATGTCACTGCCTTCATGGGGCGCTCCTCCGTTTAGTAAGTAGGCTTTCCTTTCCTACTATTCACCCCTTCGCCATGAATGGGAAGCCGGGCGCCGGGTCACCTAGCCTTGAGGGGTGGTTCTCCCCCAGTCCCCCGCAGTGCGCGTCGCCCTGTCCGTGGCCATCGCCACCGGGTTGTACGGGCTCTCCTTCGGCGCGCTGTCCGTCGCCGCCGGGCTCGACCTGGCGCAGACCATGGCGCTGAGCCTCCTGCTCTTCAGCGGCGGTTCCCAGTTCGCGTTCATCGGCGTGATCGCCGGTGGGGGCAGCGGGATCTCCGCGATGTCCGCGGCGGCCCTGCTCGGGATCCGCAACGGCGTGTACGGGATGCAGGTCAACGTACTGCTGCGTCCCTCGCGCTGGCGGAAACTGGCGACGGCGCACCTCACCATCGACGAGTCCGTGGCCACCGCTACGGGCCAGACCGATCCGGACGAGCAGCGCCGCGGCTTCTGGGCCGCCGGCATCGGCGTGTTCGTGCTGTGGAACCTCTTCACGCTCGTCGGCGCGCTCGCAGGCAACGCCATGGGCGATCCCGCGCGGTGGGGGCTCGACGGCGCCGCGGTCGCCGCGTTCCTCGGCCTGCTCTGGCCCCGGATCCGGGCGAAGGAGCCGGCGGCCATCGCCGTCGTGTGCGCCGTGGTGACACTGCTGGCGGTTCCCCTCGTGCCGCCGGGTGTCCCGATCCTCATCGCCGCCGTCGTGGCAGCCACCCTCGGGCTCGCAGGTGTCGGCCCTGCGACAGAGGGCCTCGAGCCCGACGTGGAGCCGTACCACGCGGAGGCCGAGCACCGCGGGACCAAGGGGGCCGCGTGACACTCTGGGGATGGATCCTGCTGGCGTGTGCGGTGTCGATCGCCACGAAGTTCCTCGGTTTCCTGGTGCCCGCGAAGCTGCTCGACAACCCCAGGATGCTCAGGGTGGCCGGGTCCCTGACGATCGGCCTGCTCGCCGCGCTGACTGCCGTGAACACGTTCGCGTCCGGTCAGTCGGTGGTGCTCGATGCGCGGCTGGCGGCCCTCGCCGCGGCCGCCGTCGCGCTCTGGCTGCGGGCGCCGTTCCTCCTGGTGGTCGCGATCGGTGCCCTGGCGGCCGGGCTCGCACGGCTGCTCGGCGCGGCGTAGGGCCTCCCGGCAGCGACCGGGGTAGGGGGCCTCCCGGAGGGCTGGATCAGGTGGTCGGGCGCGGCACGAACATGATCAGGGCGACGCCCACGAGGCAGACGGCCGAGCCGACGAGGTCCCAGCGGTCGGGGCGGAAGCCGTCGGCAAGGACGCCCCACGCCAGCGATCCGGCCACGAAGACGCCGCCGTAGGCAGCGAGGATCCGCCCGAAGTTCGGGTCCGGCTGCAGCGTCGCCACGAAACCGTACGCCCCGAGCGCCACGATGCCGAGACCGGCCCACCACCACGGCCTCCCTTCTCGGACGGCCTGCCAGATGAGCCAGGCACCACCGATCTCTGCCGCCGCAGCCAGCACGAACAGGAGGGTCATGCGCAGGATCGTCATGGCCCCAGTCTGCCCGAGGGCGCAGCAGGGGCTGCCCTCCGGCGGCACCGCCGGGGCAGGACGGGCGAGGGGACGCGCTAGGACGTCCCGACGACGCCGGCGGTCGCCCCGGCGATGGCCGCCTCCTCGTCGGTCGGCACCACGAGGACAGGGAAGGCCGACGACGGCGTGCTGATCGCCCGGGCTTCCCTGCTGCGTTCGCCGTTCCTTTCCTCGTCGAGTTCGAGGCCGAGGGCGCCGAGTTTCGTCACGACGGCGCTGCGGAAGGCTGCCGCGTTCTCGCCGATGCCCGCGGTGAAGACGAGTGCCTGCGCGCCGCCTACGGCCACGTGGTAGCCGCCGACGTACTTCGCGAGGCGGTAGGAGGCCACCTCGATGGCGAGCTTCGCGCGGTCCCCGCCGGACTCGGCGGCCTCGGTCACCGAGCGCATGTCATTGGTGCCCGTGAGGCCTTTCAGTCCGCTGTTGCGGTTGAGGAGTGCGTCGAGGTCCTGCTCCGAGTACCCCTCCCGCATCAGGAACAGCAGGATCGACGGATCGATGTCGCCGGAGCGCGTGCCCATCACGAGTCCTTCGAGGGGCGTGAAGCCCATCGACGTGTCGACGCTCCGGCCGTCGCGCACGGCCGTCACGGAGGCGCCGTTGCCGAGGTGCGCGATGACGCCCGTGAACGTGTCCGTGCCGAGGAGCTCCGCTGCGGCGCGGGCCACATAGGCGTGTGAGGTCCCGTGGAATCCGTAGCGCCGGATGCCGAACCGCCGGTACAGCTCGTCCGGCACGGCGTACCGCCATGCGTGCTCGGGCAGGGTGCGGTGGAATGCCGTGTCGAAGACGGCGACCTGCGGCATGTCCGGCCACTTCTCGGTGATGGCCCGGATTCCCGTGACCGCTGCGGGGTTGTGGAGGGGAGCGAGTGGGTTGAGTCGCTCGATGGCGCGGGTGATCTCGTTGTCGATGCGCACGGGCTCGCTGAAGCGTTCCCCGCCGTGCACCACACGATGGCCGACGGCGTCGATGCTCCGCCCCCCGAGCGCCGCGGTGACCTCGCTGTCCACCTGGTCGAGGGCGGCCGCGTGGTCGGGCACCTCGGCTTCGCCGATACGCTCCACGAGGCCCTCCGCCAGGACGTCGTCGCCCTCGCGTACCTGGTACTTGAGCGAGGATGAGCCGGAATTGATGACGAGGATGATCATGGGGTCCTGTCCTGGAAGAGGGGCGGAAGAGGGGCGAGCGGGGCGGGCGGGGGAGCTAGGCCGGCTGCTGCTGGGCCTGGACCGCGGTGATGGCGACGGTGTTGACGATGTCCTCCACGGTGCAGCCGCGGGAGAGGTCGTTGACCGGCTTGCGGAGGCCCTGCAGGACGGGTCCGACGGCGACGGCGCCCGCGGACTGCTGCACCGCCTTGTAGGTGTTGTTGCCGGTGTTGAGGTCCGGGAAGATGAACACCGTCGCCTGGCCGGCCACCGATGAGCCGGGGAGTTTCGATGCGGCGACCGATGCGTCCACGGCGGCGTCGTACTGGATGGGGCCCTCGACCGCGAGGTCGGGTCGCTTCTGCCGGACGAGTTCGGTGGCGCGCCGCACTTCGTCCACGGCTCCGCCGCTGCCGGATTCACCCGTGGAGTAGGAGAGCATCGCGACACGGGGCTCCACGCCGAACTGGGCTGCCGTCTCCGCAGAGGCCACTGCGATGTCGGCGAGCTGCTCCTCATTGGGGTCGGGATTCACCGCGCAGTCCCCGTAGACGAGGACGCGGTCCTGCAGGAGCATGAGGAACACCGAGGAGACGATCTTCACGCCGTCCTTGGTCTTCACGAATTCGAGCGCAGGGCGGATGGTGTTCGCCGTCGTATGGGCGGCACCGGACACCATGCCGTCCAGCTTGCCGAGCTGCACCATCATCGTCCCGAAATATGCCCCTTCCAGCATGCGTTCGCGAGCCTGGTCGAGGGACACGTTCTTGTGGGCCCGGACCCGCGCATACTCCGCGGCGAATTCATCCCGCAGCTCGGAGGTCGCGGGGTCGACCAGGGTGATGCCGGTCAGGTCCACGCCCTGGCCCGCCGCCAGCTCCCGCACCCGGGCCTCGGGTCCGAGAATCGTGAGGTCGCAGACATCGCGGCGGTGCAGGATCTCGGCGGCCTTCAGGACACGGATGTCCTCGCCCTCGGGCAGCACGATGTGCCGCCGCTCGGACCGCGCGCGCTGGATCAGCTCGTGCAGGAAGCGCAGGGGGGTCATGCTGACGGGCCGGGGGAGTTCGAGCCGCTCCAGCAGTTCGCTCTCGTCCACCTGCCGCGACCAGGCGCCGAGGGCTGCCGCGGCCTTGCGGCGCAGTCCGCTCGCGATCTCGCCCCGCACCTCGCTCACGCGCCGGGCGGCGGTATAGGTGTCGTCGTCGAGCGCGAAGACGGGGAACGGCGCCTGCGCGAGGAGGGCGAGGATGTTGGGGTCCGGTGCCAGACCGCCGGTCAGGAAGAGGGCCGACGGCACCGGGAATTCGGGGGAGAACGACGACGCCAGGGTCGCCACGAGGACGTCCGCCCGGTCGCCCGGCACGATCACCAGGGCGCCGTCCCTGAGCAGGTGCAGGAAGTTGCCGACGTTCATGGCGGCCACGCGCACGCTGGTGACGTCGCGCTCGAGGTTGGAGTTGCCGGCGATCTGGCGCGCGCCCAGTTCCGTGGCCACCTCGGAGACGGTGGGCTGGGAGATCTCGGCCAGTTCGGGGATCACGTAGACGGGGCGGCCGGAACGGCCGGGCCGTACATGCTCGCTGATGGCGGCGACGGCGTCATCGGCGGCCCGGTTGACCATGATCGCGAGGAGGGACACCTTGGCGGCGTCGAGTTCGCGGCGTGCCACGTCGACGGTGTCCGCCGCCTCGTCGACCGACATGTCCTTGGCGCTGATGACGGCGAGCACCATGGCGCCGAGGTTGTTGGCGAGGCGCGCGTTGAGGTCGAACTCGACGGCCGCGTCGTTCCCGGAGAGGTCCGTCCCCTCGACGATGACGACGTCGCACTCCGCGGCGATCTCGCTGTAGATCGCGACGCAGCGGGCGTCGATCTCGGCGCGGTCGCCGGTGACCAGCAGGGCTCGGGCCTCGGCGCGGGTCAGGCCCCCGCGCGCACGGCTGTCCGGGAGGTCGAACGCGCGCTGCATGAGGCGCACCATCGGATCCGCATCGGGATCGTCACCCTCCACGATGGGCCGGAAGAATCCCACGCGGTCGGCGTGCCGGTACAGCATGTCCGCAAGCCCCAGGGAGATCAGGGACTTGCCGGAGCCGTTGGTCATGGCGCTCACATATATTCCGCGGGTCATGGGCCCAGTCTTGCAGGGTCCCCGGACCCCCGCCATAACGGGTGTCACGCCGTCGGGGCGGGTTCCGCGCCGTCGGAAAGGCAGGGATAACCGGTCCAGGGCGTACGGGGACGCCTGTTCTGCCGTCTCGGTAGGCGGCCTCCGCGCCCTCAGCCGAGGGGTGCGCGCGTGTCCGTCTCCGGGCCCCATAGTCCGCCCGCTGCCACCAGCAAGCCTGCGAGGACCAGCAGGGCGGCGATCGGGGCGCAGGTGCCGAAAGCAGCCTGGAGCGGAGGCAGATAGTAGGGGTAGAGCGCGGGCACCACGATGGACAGGCTGTACCCGAGGCCGTAGCCGCTGGAGCGGACGCCGCCGGCGAAACGTTCCGAGAGGTACGCGCCGACGGGCCCGTACACCGATACGGTCACCACCTGCAGGGCGGCGCAGAGCACGACGACGGCTACCGGACCCTCCACGGCGAAGATGGACAGGAAGCACACCGGGGCCAGAACGGCGGCCAGCACTCCGAAACCGACGAAGAAGAGCCGTCGTCCGAGAAAGGTGGACAGGTGTCCGCAGAGCACCATGGCGACGGCGGAGACCGCGGTGGCGCAGAGCAGGGCGAAGGTGACACCACGTCCGTCGAAGGTGCCGGCCCTGGTCAGTTCCGCCGTAAGGGTCGGGATCGCCATATAGGTCAGCAGCCAGAGTCCGGTCATCAGGGTGAAGGTCTGCAGGAACACCCGACGGTCGGGACCGACGAGGACATCCCGCAGGGGGAGCGGCACGGTGACCCGGGCTACCGGAGCGTCCGCCACCTGGCGCCGGTAGTACCCGAGCATGACGAGCGCCAGGATGCCGCCGACGACGAAGGGCACGCGCCAGCCCCAGGCCGCGTAGGACGCAGGACCGAGGACGGCCAACAGCACGAGGACCAGGGCCGCGATGGTCGTATTGGCCACGGGGGACATCGCCATGATCAGCCCGCTGGCAAGCCCTCGCCGTCGGGGTACGGACCACTCCATGGCCAGCGGGACGGCAGAGGTGTACTCGCCGCCGAGGAAGACGCCCCCGAGGAACCGCAGTGCCAGGATGAGCACCACCGTTCCCCAGCCCAGGACCTCGTGACCGGGGACGGCGGCGATCAGCAGTGTGGTGGCGGCGATACCGGCCAGGGCCACCTTCGTGACGGCGGTGCGTCCCACCCGGTCGGCGATGGGGCCGAGGACCGCAGCGCCAAGGGGGCGGCCGATGAGCGTCGCGGTGAAGACGAGCCCGGCGGCCGCGATGACATTCTCCGCACCCAGCAGGGTGCTCGCCGCGGGGGCGAGGGCGATGACCGGAAGGAAGATGTCGAACTGGTCGACGAAGTTCCCGAGGATCCCGCCCCGGACGGCGTGGCGCGCCCGCCGTTCGTCAGTGGTTCGCATCGTGGCCGGGGATGCCATGGAGGGATGGGGCATTGCATTCTCGCTTCCTTCGCCGGCATGATCCGGGGCAGGTTCGGCGGTCGAAGCTGCAGCAGCTTCCTCTCAGCCCTTGCCGGGGCTCCCGCGGGAATAGGTGGCTCCATCCTGCCATGCCGCGGTAAGAGCCCTTGACCTTCGTGCTCACCGGGCATAACGTACAACCACATGGTTGTAAATCAGATGAGTGAGGACGAGGTGGACCGCCTGTTCCAGGCGCTCGCCGACGCGACACGGCGGGATATCGTGGCGCGCGTCCTGGTCGCCGAGTATTCGGTATCCGGCCTGGCCGAGCAGTACGACATGAGTTTCGCAGCGGTACAGAAGCACGTCGCCGTGCTCGAGCGAGCCTTTCTCGTCACCAAGGAGAAACGCGGACGGGAGCAGATCGTGCGGGGACAGGTCGACGGCGTGCACAGGGCCCGCCGCCTGCTGGACGACTACGAAAGGATCTGGCGACAGCGGGTCGAACGGATCGAAGAGATTCTGGATGAGGACTAGGAAGGCATCATCATGGCGGTCATCAGTACGGAGAAGGACACCGAGGCACTCAACTTCCGGCTCGTCGCGGAGTTCGACGCGGGGGTGGAACGCGTCTGGCGGATCTGGGAGGATCTGCGGCAGCTCGAGCGGTGGTGGGGACCGCCGACGTGGCCCGCGACCTTCGACTCCCTGGAGTTCGTCCCGGGCGGGCGTGCGGCCTACTACATGACCGGTCCCGACGGCGAGAAGGCGCGGGGCTGGTGGCGCATCACCGGCGTCGAGGCGCCGCACCGCCTGACGTTCGACGACGGGTTCGCCGACGAGGACGGCGAGCCGGTGGCGGACATGGGCGAGACCCACGCCGAAGTCACCCTCGAGGACCTCGGCGGGCGGACGCGCATGACGATGACGACCTCGTTCGAGTCCCTCGAACAGCTCGACCAGATGGTCGCGATGGGCATGGAGGAGGGCCTCAGGCTCGCCCTCGGGCAGGTCGATGCGCTCCTCGCGGAGGATGCCTCCGTCTGATCCGGCCGGGCTGCCCGGTGCCTCCGGTGAGGTACCGGGAGAACAGGAAGGACCGCCGAAAAACGCTTTCGGCGGTCCTTCCTGTCGGCTCGGCGGAGTGCCAGGCGCCCTTACGCGGTCCGGGGCTTGCGGTTGGGCAGTGCGAGCTTGAAGATCTTTCCCCAGGTGGAGGCGACCTGCTTGGGCAGGGGGCCGGTGGTGTAGGGCAGGTTGTAGCGCGAGCAGATGTCGCGGACCTTCACGGCGACCTCGGCGTACCGGTTGGACGGCAGGTCGGGGAAGCAGTGGTGCTCGATCTGGTGCGACAGGTTGCCGGTCATCAGGTGCATGAACTTCGAGCCGGAGATGTTGGCGGAGCCGATCATCTGCCGGACGTACCAGTCGCCGCGGGTCTCCCCCTCGACCTCCTCCTCCGTGAACGTGTCCGTGCCCTCGGGGAAGTGGCCGCAGAAGATGACGGCGTGTGCCCAGAAGTTGCGGATGGCGTTGGCCGCGAGCGTCCCGTAGAGGGCCTGCTTGCCGGAACCCGTCAGCATGGCGACGGCCGGGGTGGCGGCGTAGTCCTTGGAGAACTGCGTGAGGACCTTCTTGCCGACGGCCTTGAGGTCGCGGTTCATGTCCTCCTTGGACTTCAGGCCTTCCTTGTACTCGGGGATCTCGAGGTCGTACAGGGCGATGCCCCACTCGAAGACCGGCGCCAGGATGGCGTTGTACAGGGGGTTGCCGAGGTTGAAGGGGCGCCACGGCTGGTCGGGGTCCATGCGGAGCAGGTTGTATCCGACGTCCCTGTCCTTGCCGATGACGTTGGTCCAGCGGTGGTGCAGGTCGTTGTGCGTGTGCTGCCAGGAGCGGGCAGGGGTCACGAAGTCCCACTCCCACGTGGTCGAGTGGATGTCCGGATCGCGCATCCAGTCCCACTGGCCATGGAGCACGTTGTGGCCGATCTCCATGTTCTCGAGGATCTTGGCGACGCTCAGCATGGCCGTGCCGGCGACCCAGGCGGCCTTGTACTTGCTGAAGAGGAGGGTACCGCGGCCTGCGAACTCGAGACTGCGCTGGACCTTGATGACGCGGCGGATGTATGCGGCGTCGGTCGCCCCCCGCTTGGCGAGGATCTCGTCACGCACGGCGTCGAGCTCGCGGCCGAGTTCCTCGACCTGCTCGTCCGTCAGGTGCTTGGCGGCGTCGGGGCGGACCAGGGGGTGGCCCGACGCCGCAAGGGCGCCCGGGCGGGTCAGCGTGGTGGTCATGGGGACTCCTCCGTTGGGGGTTAAAGGTCGAGGTTCACGGGCCCGGCGGCCGCCGAGACGCAGGTCTGGATGAGCTGGCCGGGTTCGTTGTGCAGTTCACCCGTCCGGAGGTCCCGGACCTGCCCGGCACGCAGCGGGATGAGGCAGCTGTGGCAGATGCCCATGCGGCAACCGCTCGGCATGAGGATGCCGGCATCCTCGCCGATGTCCAGCAGCGGGGTGTCGCCGTCGGCCTGTACCTCGCGGTCGGACTGCTCGAAGGTGACGAGGCCGCCGTCGTGCCCGGCGCCGGCGGTGAGGTCGGTGGTGAACCGCTCGATGGTGAGGGTGCCCGTGCTGGCCTGCGCCTCGGCTCCGGCCGTGATGCTCGGGGCGGTGCGGGCGGTCTCGAGGGCTGCCTCGCGGTTCCAGAGTTCCTCGGCCGAGTTGAGGAAGCCCTCTGGGCCGCAGGCGTAGGCGGCGCGGGACCGCCAGTCCGGGCAGAGGTCCGCGATGGTCTTGGCCGTGAACTCCAGCCTGCCACGGGCGCTCGTGAACCAGTGGCGGACCGTGAGGTTGGGGAACTGGTCGGCGAGCTCGTCCAGTTCCTCGCGGAACAGGCTCTTCTCCGGCGTGCTGTTCGAGTTGATGAGCACCACGTCGGCGTCCGGGCGTCGGGGGACCAGCGTGCGGATCATGGACATGACCGGAGTGATGCCGCTGCCCGCCGTGAGCATGAGCAGGGACCGCGGGTGCTCGGGAAGGACGAAGTCGCCCTGCGGCGGCGCGAGGAACAGGACGTCCCCGTGCTTGGTGTCCCGGACCAGGACGTGCGACACCGCGCCGGCGTCCTTGACCGTGATGGCTGGATCGTGCCCGGCGGCGTTGCTCAGCGAATAGGAGCGCCAGTGGCGGACGCCGTCCAGTTCGACGCCGATGCGCGCCCACTGCCCGGCCTGGTGGCCGTGCCAGCCGTGGCCGGGGCGGAAGTAGATCGTGGCGGAGTCCTCGGTTTCGCGCACCACGCGGGTGACGACGCCCCGGAGCTGGCGGGAGGAGTACACCGGATTGAACAGGGCGAGGAAGTCTTCCGGCGTGAGCGGGGTGATGAGCGCGGAGGCTACACGCGCCAGCTTCGTGAACCGGATCATTGCACCAACGATATAGCCTCTCCCGCTAAAATTCTTCACTCTTCGCATACAGTTGACGGAGTTGCATTGTCGTGGAGAGATAGATCGGGGCCGTCCGGATGAGTTCTGACGAGGTTGTGGGAACTCCTCCCGAGCCGCCCTGGCTCGCCCTCCCGCCCCAGGTGAGCGACCGCCTCCGGCCGCTCACGGGCGATCTGGTCGAGGCCATCATCCAGACCGTCCCCCAGCTGGTGCCGGCATATGCGCGTCCGATCGAAGGGGGCTTCGGCCACGCACTGCGCCTCGGGGTCGCCGTCGCCCTGGAGCGGTTCCTCGAGTTGCCGGGCACGAGCCTGCCCGCACTGTCCGACCAGAGCCGCCAGCTGGTGGCCGGCCTGGGCCGCGGCGAATTCCGCCAGGGACGCAGCATGGATTCGCTGCTCGGGGCCTATCGGATGGGTGCGCGCGTGACCTTCCGGGAGATGTCGCGCCGCTCGATGGAGGAGGGCCTGGGCTCCGCGGTGGTGGTGGACCTCGGGGAATCGATCATGGCCTACATCGACGAACTCTCCGCGGTCAGCGCCGAGGCCTACGCCTTCGAGCAGTCCGAACGGGCCGGGGCCGTCGACCGCCGTCGTGCGGAACTGCTGGAACTGCTGCTCCTCGGGCAGGCGGACGAGACGTCGCTGCGGCAGGCGGCGTCGCTCGCCGACTGGGCCGTGCCGGCCCAACTCGCCGTCGTGACGCTGCCGCTCGAGCGCGCGCAGGGACTGCGCCAGAGGCTTGCACCGGGTGGGATCGTCATCGAGCGTGAGACGGACGCCGTCGCCCTGGTCCCCGAGCGGGGGGTGGCGTCCCGCGCGGACCTGCAGCGGGTCCTGACCGGCAGGAGTGCGTCCATCGGACCGGCCGGCGGGCTCGAGCAGGTCGCCGATTCGTTGCGGCTGGCGGTCCTGGCGGCGTCCATGTTGCCGCCGCGCGAGGGCGAGGACGATCCTCCCGTCTGGGCCGACGAGCACCTGACCGAGGTGGTCCTGGCCGCGGAGCCGTCCGCCGTGGGGGAGCTCGCCCAGCGGAGGCTCGCACCGCTGGCCGGGCTGCCGGCCGGTCAGCGCGAGAAACTCGAGGAGACCCTGCTCGCCTGGCTGCGGCACTGGGGCCAGCGCGCCCCGATCGCGGACGAGCTCGGCATCCACCCGCAGACGGTGGGGTACCGGGTGCTCCAGCTGCGCGAGCTGTTCGGTGAGGACCTCAGGAACCCGAAGGTGCGTTTCGAGCTGGAGATCGCGCTGCGCAGCGGCCGGACAGTTCCCGCCTAGGCCCCGCGGTAGGTCGCCGCCGTCCAGAGGTGGAAGAGGGCGTAGGCGCGGTAGGGGCGCCAGGCCCGGGACAACCGGTCCGCGTCCCGGATGCTCGGGTTGCCCATCGCGCGCCGGGCCACGAGGTCGCCGGGCGTAAAGGCGTCCGGGTCCCGCAGGACGCGCACTGCGAGGTAGTCGGCGGACCAAGGGCCGATACCCGGGATGGCGAGCAGTTCCTTCCGCAGCTGCACGTGGTCGCCTCCGGGGTCGAGGGACAGGCCGTCGACGACGGCGCGCGCGACGTTCTGCACGGTTGCGGCGCGTGCGCGGGTCACGCCGACGGCGGCGCGCAGTTCCTCCTGCGGAGCGTCGGCGATGGTGCCCGGCGCAGGGAAGACCGTGAGGCCGGAGGGCGACGCCGTGCCGTACGCGGCCGCGAGCCTGCCACCGAAGGTGCCGCCCGCGGCCACGGACACCTGCTGCCCGAGCACGGTCATGATCGCCGCCTCGAAGGCGTCCGGGTACCCGACGGCCCGGAGCCCGGGGCGACGGCGTACCAAGGGTCCGAGGACGGGATCTCCCCCGAACGCACGCGCGACGGCGTCGACGTCCGTGTCGAGGTCCAGCCAGCCGCGGGTCGTGTGTGCGAGCTGGGCGAATTCGTCGTCGTCGTCCGTGTCTGCGGTGAGTCCGACGCCGTCGGGCCGTATGGTGACGGTGATCCGGCGCGATCCGCCCGGCGTCGCCAGCAGGCGCGAATGCGAGTGCCCGGTCCGGTCCGCCACCTCGCAGCCCGGGATGGCGTGGTTCGCGAGGATCGCCGCCATCGGGCCGGCGTCCAGCAGGCCGTTGGCGCGAAGGACCGCGGTGCGGCTCATGGGCGGACGGCGTCCGCCGCGGGCAGGACGCCGGTCGCCGTCGTGCCGCGGCGGCCGATAACGGGTGCCATGGAAGCTCCTCGGACGTCCGGACAGGTCGGACCAACCCTACGACGGCACCGTCCACGAACCGGGATTCGATGGTCAGGGGCAGGGGCGGCGTCGGGCGACGACCGGTCCACGCCATCGGACGAATGGGCGCCTACCATGCCGACGCCCCGCGTCACAAAGAGCGGGGCGCTCCGGAAGGATGCAGAAAAACATCCGTCGGACCGGGTATATTGCTCCCGGTATATGGAATACTTCCGCCTCTGCCGAGGTTGAGAGTGGCATCTGGGCGTAATACCCGCCCACAGAAGGAGATCTACCCCCATGGCAACCGACTACGACGAGCCACGCGTTCGCCCGGAAGACCAGCCGGCCAACGAGTCCCTCGAGGCAATTCAGGCACAGCGCAGCGCGACCACGCAGACTGCGCTGATCGACGTGGAGGACGGCGAAACCGCCGAAGGCATCGACCTTCCCGGGGCCGACCTCTCGCACGAGGAGCTGCTGATCCAGGTGATCCCGCAGCAGGAGGACGAGTTCACGTGCATGTCCTGCTTCCTGGTGCACCACCGCAGCCAGCTCGCGCGCGAGAAGAACGGTGACAAGTTCTGCACCGAGTGCGAGGGCTGACAGGCCCTCAGCACGACGACGCCCCTGGCCCCGCCGGGGGCGTCCTCGTTTAACCGGCGCGTGCCGGTTCTCCTGCACGCGTAGGCCAGGGCTTCTCCCCGTCCACAGTCCTGCAGCCCTGGCCGACGGCGCCACAGTACGGTGGTGACATGGAGTCCTCGCATGTCATCGTCCTGCCCGGAGGCGGCTACACCATGCTGTCCGACAACGAGGGCGAGGTCGTGGCCGCAAGGCTGCGCTCCTTGGGCCTGTCGGCCGGCGTCTTCTCCTACCCGGTGCAGACCCGGCATCCCGCGCCGCTCGACGCCGTACGCGCCGAGATCCGCCGCGTCCGGGCCGCCGGTGTCGAACGGCTGGCGGTCCTCGGTTTCTCGGCCGGAGGCCACCTCGCAGGGCACGCGGCACTTGCTCCGGGTGCCTCCGATGACGAGCGCGTCGACGCGGCCGTCCTCTGCTATCCCGTAGTGTCCATGGAACTCGCGACGCATCGCGGCTCACAGGACGAGCTGCTCGGGCCCGACGCCGGAGCGGAGATCCGCGCGGAAACCTCTTTGGACCGCCTCGTCTCGGCTGATGCTCCTCCGTTCTTCGTCTGGCACACCGCCGCGGACGAGGCTGTCCCCGTGGAACACGCGTACCTCCTCGGGCAGGCCCTCGCCGCGCAGGCGGTCCCCCACGCCCTGCATGTCTTCGCCGAGGGGGAGCACGGCCTCGGCCTGGCCGAGGGGAGCGGCGCCGCGGAACAGTGGAGCAGCCTGGCCGCCGAGTGGCTCCTGGCGCGGGGCTGGTGACCCGGCTCCTGCCCGCCGGCGCGGCCCGGTGATCGCCCAGACCCTCGTGGCGCTCGGCCCGGTGATCGGCCTGATCGCCCTCGGGTATGCACTCCGTGCCCGGAGCTTCCTGGTTCCGGCCTTCTGGCCGCCGGCCGAGCGGCTCTGCTACTTCATCCTCCTGCCGGCGCTGTTCATCCACGGCACGTCGACGGCGGACCTCGGGGGCCTGCCGATCGCGCTGATGGCACCGATCCTCGCCGGACCGGTCATCCTGACAGCTGCCGGGCTGGTGATCGCCCAGCGCTGGCTCGACCTCGACGGACCGGCCTTCACCTCCGTCCTGCAGGGCAGCATCCGTTTCAACAACTACCTCGGGCTGTCGATCGCCCTGGCCCTGTTCGGGTCCGACGGCGTCGCACTCGCCGCCATCGCGAACACGATCCTCGTCCCGCTCGTGAACGTTCTCTGCACGCTCGCCTTCGCGCGCTACGGGGCGGAGAGGCTGACGGCGGGTGGCACCATCCGGACCATCGTCACCAACCCGCTGATTCTCGGCTGCGTGGTCGGGATCCTCCTGAATGTCACGGGTGCGGGATTGCCGCCGGGCATCTCCGACTTCGTGCGGACGCTCGGCAGTGCGTCGCTGCCGCTCGGCCTCCTGTGCGTGGGAGCGGCACTGGACCTGCGGAGCATGGGCTCCAACCTGGGGGCCGTGCTGATCGCCACCGGAGTCAAGTTCGCGGTGATGCCCGCCCTGGGGATCGCCGGCTGCGTGCTGTTCGGCCTCACCGGCGAACCCGCCGGGACCGTGATCCTCTTCCTGTCCCTGCCCACGGCGTCCTCCGCCTATGTCATGGCCCGGGCGCTCGGCGGCGACTCGAGGCTGATGGCCTCCACGATCACCCTGCAGACCGTGGCCGGGGTCCTCTACCTGCCGGTGGTGCTCCTCGTCATCCAGGTGCTCACCGGCTGACGGGCCGAGTGCCCACGGCCTGGACCACCGACGCGATGGGCTCCGCCTCCTCGCTCCGGCACGACTCCTCGATCCCGCCGTGGGTCACCGCCGGGCGCGGACCCTGTCCCGGGTCTCGGCATACAGGGAGCTCTCCGCCGCGACGAGGACTCCCGTCACTCCGGCGGCGAGGGCCAGCGCCCCGAGGGGTGCAAGCTGCGCGGCGGCCGGCAGAAGCAGGAGCAGCGCACCAGCACCGCCGAGCCGCCATTTCTTCCAGCCGCCTCCCACCCGTCGCCAGAAAGCGGCGCCGCCCAGCAGATAGAGGGCGGTGCCGCCGAAGAGCGCGAATGCGCCGAGGATGCCAAGGCCCTCCGTCTCGTCGACGTGTGCCAGGACGTCCTCGATGCCGAGCGCGGACAGCACGATGCCCGCCACGAGCGGCAGGTGCAGGTAGGTGTAGGCATCGACGGCGGCGGAGGCACGATCCCTGCCGCGTAGTGTCGCGAAGCGATGCTCGGCAGCGATGGCCGTGACATCGAAGTAGAGCCACCACAGGCAGATGGAGAGGGCGATGCCGCACATGGCCCCGAGGAGGATCGGGATGCTCACAGGTTCCTGGGATGCGCCCACCCCGATGGCCACGATCGACTCGCCGAGGGCCAGGATGACCACGAGCCCGTAGCGCTCGGTCCAGTGCGCCGCCGAATGGACCCGCCAATTCCCGCTCGCGGACGTGAGGTAGGTGAGTGTGACGTCGACGGTCAGCCCTGCGAGCCAGAACCAGGTCTGGGAGGCGCCGCCGATCAGCGCGCCCATCACGATGAGTACCGACCCCGACACCATGGCGACCGACGTCGTGAGGACCTGGCGCTGGAGCGGCTTGTCCTCCATTGCCGCGTAGGCGTACAGCACCAGGTGCAGTACGCGCACGACGACGTAGGCGAGCGCCAGGACGAGGGGGCCGCTGAGGCCGCCCGCGAGGTCCTCGAACGACTCCGGGATGGCGAGGGAGGCGATGAACATGGCGATCATGACGGTGGACAGCCCGAGGCGCATGATGCCTTCGTCCACGTGCGTCTGGTTGGCGAGCCACGAATAGCACACCCAGGACCACCACAGCATGCCGAGGATGATCATGCCCTGAAGGATGCCGGGGAAGGAGTGCGCGTGCGCCATGAAACCGGTGACCTGGGTGAAAGCGAACACGAAGACCAGGTCGAAGAAGAGCTCGAAGGTGGTGACGCGGTGTGATTCGTCGGAGACGCGCACGGCGCGGATGGGCCTCGGCAGGAGTGGCATGGGGACAGGATAGGGCCGTCACGGCCGATCACCGAAGGGCCAGGAGGGCGCGCCCGCCGACCCCCGAGTAGTAAGCATGCTTGCTATCCGGTCGGGTGGGACCTACGGTGAAGGGAAGTCAACCTCCTCGAAAGGGCAACCATGATCTCGCTCGACCAGATGAAGGACTCGATGAACGCCGGCGCCAACGTGCTGAGCGAGGACGGAGCCGTCCTGGGCCCCATGGGCCAGCTCTATGTCGACGACGCCACCGGGGAGCCCAGCTGGGTCACGGTGGCCACGCACAAGGTCGGGAACCCGGAATCCTTCGCTCCCCTGAACGGCGCCACCCTCGAGGGTCGCGACGTCCGCCTGCCCTACACCCACGCCAAGGTCTACGACTCCCCGAAGATGTCCCAGGACGGGCACCTCAGCCCCGAGGAGGAGCAGCACCTGCTCCGCTACTACGGCCTCATGGCAGCGAAGGACGACGACGTCGCGACCGACGGGCGCGTCTCGGACGCGGCCCCGGTCCGCACGCAGTCGTCGCGTCCCGAGGGCGACTACGCGATGACGCGCTCCGAGGAGCAGCTGCGCGTGAGCACGGAGATCCGGGAGACGGAGCGCGTGCGCCTCGTCAAGCGCGTGGTCACCGAGGACGTCACCATGACGGTGCAGATCCGGCGCGAGGAGCTCGTGGTCGAACGAGTGCCCGTCAAGGACGGCACGCCGTTCTACGACGACGGCAAGGGATCGTACACGGACGCCGAGCGGGAGCGGCTGTACTCGGCGGTGGAGACCGCCTTCAACGGCGACACCGTCGAGGTGGTCCTCTACGAGGAGAAGCCGCGCGTCGAGATGGACGTCGTCCCCATCGAGCGTGTCCGGGTGAGCCGCGAGGTGCACACCCAGGACGAGGTCGTGGGCGGACAGGTGCGCAAGGAAGTCATCGAGACGGAGCGCGTCGAGCTGTAGTCCGGCGCCGGCCTGCTGGAGTCCGGACCGACCAGATGACGGAAGATACCGCGACGGCGACCCCGGAGCGGTATCTCCCGTCGTCCGGCGCGGAGTTCTAGTACTCCCGCGACGACAGCACGCAGAACTCATTCCCGTCGGGGTCCGCGAGGACCTCCCAACTGACATCCGGACCCTGTCCGATGTCGATGCGCTTCGCGCCGAGGGAGATGAGCCGCTCGATCTCAGCGTCGCGGTCCTGGCTCGTGTGCGGAGCGAAGTCGAGGTGCAGGCGGTTCTTGCCCTGCTTCTCGTGCTCCACGGGCACGAAGACGAGGCCCGGCGGTACCTGCTCGAACCTGAGCGTCGGACCGAGGTCGCGCGCCCATGGCGGCACGGCCACGGCCTCGTCGTCGGTCTCGAACATGATGTCCCAGCCGAGCGCATCGGCCCACCAGTGTGCCAGGGCCCGGTGGTCCGTGGACTCGATGACGGTTGAATACCAGCGCAGTGTCATGCCCTGATTGTGCCCCGAGGGGGCCTCCCGCGCTCGCTGTCCCGGACAGGAAGTGTCCGCAGAGGGAACGACGGCACGAGGGCAGCCGTCGGCGCCACCCCGCGATCGGTTCGCCGACCCCGCTCGGTCAGGTCTCCTCCCGGGGAGTGGTCCTGCCCGGTATCGGGCAGACCACGTCACCGGGCAGGAGCCAGGAATAATGCCAGTCCCCTGCGTCGTCGTTCCCCGCGGGCCGTACACCCCACCACCGGGTCCGCCACCCGGTTCCGGTCGTCCCGTCGTCGATGCCGTGCGTGCCCGCCGAAGACGCCACGGCTACTGGCGCCCGACGTCGGCGTAGCTGCCGCGCCCGAGCGCGGTCACGAGGAAGTCCCGGACGGCGCCATGGGACCGCTGTTTCGTGGCTTCCGTTCCGGAATCCTCCGGTCCGGGCGGGGCCGTCGCCGCGAGCCAGTCGCCGTAGTCCGTGATGTCCCTGCCCGTAGCGGCGGCGATCGCATCGCAGGCGAACCCGACGGCGGTCGTGCCGTCGTTCAGGACGACGGATCCGAGCAGCATGGGCTCGGGCAGCGCCGCCAGGAAGCGTCCGAGTGCCGCCTCGGAGAGGATCCATCGCTCGGCCACTAGTTCCGCGCCGTCGTCCGAGCGGTACACGCCCGGTTTCGGCGGCTGGGTGTCCAGTGCCACCATGCGGTAGCGGGCGGCCGTGCGGACCGGACCGTCCCAGAACCCGCCGAGTTCCTCGAGGTCCCGCGCGAGGACCTGGCCGCGGCGGTGCGCGCCCACGACGACGAGCGGGACGCCGGCCGCTCCGGCTGCCAGCGGCCAGGGCTCCGCGGTGTCCATCGGGCCGACCGCTCCGGGGGCGAACAGCGCGGGAGGAGCCGGTGTCCGTTCGATCCGGCGGGCGATGTCCGCGACGACGGCGTCGTCGAAGGTGCGCCCGACGACCGTCACGCCGAACTGGGCTTCCTCTACCTCGCCCACCGGCACGGCGACCGCGCACATGTCGAAGAGGTTGCAGAAGTTCGTGTACGTCCCCATGCGGGAGTTGACCCCGATCGGATCCGCTGCCACCTCGGCGAGGAGGGGATGCAGGGGAGCCGTGGGCACCAGGAGGGCGTCGAAGCCCTCGAGCTGCGCGAGCGCGGCCCGCTCGAGGTCGGCCAGCCGGCCGGTGTCCGCCACGTACTCGTGGGCAGCCAGGGTGCCGGCGCAGCGGATGATGCCGGCGACGGTGGGATCGAGGCCTGCGGGATTGCCGTCCGCAGTGGCGCTGTCGACGAAGGCTCCGACGGCGGCATGGCGCTCCGCCACGAGGGCCCCGTCGTAGAGCAGCCGGGCGGCCTGCAGGAATTTATCGATCGGAAGGGGCTGGACGTCGACGCCGGCCGCCTCGAGCCGGGCGACCTGGCGGCCGAATTCCACAGCCCAGGCCGGGGACAGCTCGGGCAGCTCGGCCGGGTAGGCGACGCGGGGCCGGCTCGGGGCCGCGAGGCGTACCGCGGACGGCCACGGGCGCGCCCCACCGGCCATGACACCCATTGCGCGCTCGGCCGTGGCGAGGTCCCGCGCGAGGATCGTCACGGCATCCCAGGAGCGGCAGGCGGGCACCACGCCGTCCGTGGAGACGACGTGCAGCGTGGGCTTGATGCCCACGATGCCCTGGAGCCCGGCGGGGACTCGCCCGGATCCGGCCGTGTCGGTGCCGATCGCGATGTCCGCGAGGCCCAGTGCGACGGCGACAGCCGAGCCGGAACTCGATCCGCCGGAGATGTACTCCGGGCGGCGGGCATCGCGCACCGCCCCGTACGGGCTGCGGGTTCCCACGAGTCCGGTGGCGAACTGGTCCAGGTTGGTCGCACCCAGTACCACGGCGCCCGCGGCCCGCAGCCGGCGCACTGCTTCCGCGTCCTCCTCCGGGAGGTAGGAGAAGCCCGGGCACCCGGCGGTGGTGGGGATTCCGGCCACGTCCACGTTGTTCTTCACGGCGAGGACGAGTCCCGCCAGGGGAAGCTCCTCGCCGCCGCTCACCCGGGCGTCGACGTCGGCGGCCTCGGCGAGGAGGTCCTCCGCCGTGCGGACCGTCACCCAGATCTCGGGCCGGTCCACGGCGTCGAGGGCCGCGAGTGCGGTGCGTACGCGGTCGGTTGCCTGGGTGCTCATGCAGCTACCTCTTCCGTTGCGCTTGCTTCGGGTTCCGGGGTGGACGACGGATGGGGCTCGAGCTCCGGCGATGCGCCGAGGACCACCAGTGCCTCGCCGGCCACGACCTGGGACCCGGCGACCGGCAGGACCTGCAGCACCAGTCCGTCGCAGGGTGCGGTGAGGACGGTCTCCATCTTCATGGCCTCGAGCGAGACGAGGGGCTGTCCCTTCAGGACGGTCTCGCCCTGTGCCACATCCACTTTCCAGACGCTGGCGGCGAACGGCGCGGAGACCAGGGACGCGCCGTCGGGCACCACCAGGTCCTCCGTGTCCGGAACGGTGGCGGCTGCGGCATCGGCGCGGTCGAACTCGCCGGCGTCGGCCCATGCCTGGCGTTCGACGGCGAAGGCGGCGGACTGCTGCACGCGGAACTCCGCGATGGATGCGCTGTTCTCCTCGAGGAAGCGTTCGTGCTCGGCGAGGGAGAAGGTCCCCTCCTCGATCTCGACGCCGCGCCCGCGGCCTGCCGCCATGTCGGCGCGCAGGTCGAGCAGTTCCTCCGGGCTGACGGGGTACCAGGAGATGCGGTCGAAGAACCGCAGCAACCACGGGGATCCCGGCTCGAACGGTGCCGAGTCGGCGTAGCGCGACCAGACCTGGGTGGTGCGGCCCACGAACTGGTAGCCGCCGGGTCCCTCCATGCCGTAGATGCACATGTACGCGCCGCCGATACCGACGGCGTTCTCCGGCGTCCACGTCCTGGCCGGGTTGTACTTGGTGGTGACGAGGCGGTGCCGGGGATCGAGGGGCGTCGCGACGGGCGCGCCGAGGTACACATCGCCCAGGCCGAGGACGAGGTACTCGGCGTCGAAGACGGTGTCGAAGACGTCATTCACCGAGTCCAGTCCGTTGATACGCCGGATGAATTCGATGTTCCACGGGCACCAGGGGGCGTCATCGCGCACTCCGGCCATGTACCGCTCGATCGCCTCGCGGGTCGCGGGGTCGTCCCAGGACAGGGGCAGGCGCACCGAGCGGCTGGGCACCACGAGTTCCGAACTGGCCGGCAGGGCGCTCTCGATGTCCTGCACCACCTCCAGCAGGCGGCGGCTGGACAGGACGGAGGGGTCCACCTTGATCTGCAGGCTGCGGATCCCCGGCGTCAGGTCGACGACGCCGGCAAGCCGCATCTGCTCGATGGCCTGGTGCAGGGCGTGGACCCGCGCCCGGAGGCCGAGGTCGAGGACCATGTCGCCGTACTCGACGAGGAGGTTGTCGTCGCCGGACCGCCGGTATGTCACGGCGGGCCTGCCCGGTTCCTCCGCCACACGTGCCAGCACGCCGTCGTCGCCGTATCCGCCGCGGACCAGGTGCTGGTGCAGGGACGAGGTGCCCGCGCCGGACGGGAGTTCGGGGGCGTCGGGCAGGATCAGCTGCCGCCCGGGACCGAGGTCCCGCAGCGAGGGCGCCTGGACGGTGCGGACCGGCACGAAGCGCACGGTGTCGCCCGGGCGGAGCTGCCCGAGCTTCCAGCGGTCGGCCGCCACGACGGTCACGGGGCAGACGAACCCGCCGAGGCTGGGTCCGTCCGGTCCGAGGAGGATGGGCGTGTCCCCGGTGAAGTCCAGTGCGCCCACGGAGTAGGCGGTGTCGTGGATGTTGGAGGGGTGCAGGCCCGCTTCGCCGCCGTCGTTCCGCGCCCAGCGGGGCTTGGGCCCGATGAGCCGGACGCCGGTGCGGGCGGAGTTGAAGTGCACCTCGTAGTCGGTGGCGAGGAGATCGTCGATGTCTTCCCTCTGGAAGAACTCGGGCGCTCCGTGCGGGCCCTCGACCACCGTGAGCTCCCACCGGGACGTCAGGGCGGGCCGGGCGTCGAGCGCCACCGGGGACGATCCCGTGGGCGAGTCCGTGGGCACGGTCCTCAGGACGTCACCGGTGCGGAGGACACGCCCGGCGTGCCCGCCGAACTGGCCCAGGGTGAACGTGGAGGCGCTGCCGAGGTACAGCGGGATGTCGAGGCCCCCCGCGAAGAGGATGTAGCCGCGCAGGCCGGCGCCGTCCGCGCTCCCGACGTCGAGTGTTCCGCCCGCGGGAACCGTGACCGGCTCCCAGGCCGCGACCTCGGCGCCGTCCACCGTCACCCGGACCTCTGCACCGGTCACGCACAGGGTCGTGGCGTGCGAGAAGGTCAGGCTGGGCCCGGTCATGGTGAACTCGAGGCCCGGAGCGCCCTCCGGGTTCCCGAGGGCCTGGTTGCCCAGCCGGAAGGAGAGGTCGTCCATCGGGCCGCTCGGCGGGACGCCCACCTGCCACAGGCCCGTGCGGCCCGGCCAGTCCTGCACACTCGTCTGCAGGCCGGGCCGCTCCACCGTGATGCGTGGTTCGGGATCACCGACCGTATCGAGGGTGCTGGTCGAGTGTCCGGCCGCGCGGACGACGTCGAGCGTGCTGACGGCGCGCAGCATGCCGAGGTTGGTCTCGATGCCGTCGATCCGCGTGCCGGTCAGCGCGCCGGCCAGCCGGTCGAAGGTCTCGCCGCGGCTGGTGCCGGAGGCGATGATCTTCGCCAGTAGGGGATCGTAGTTGGTGGAGACCTCGCTGCCGGTCTCGGCCCAGGTGTCCACCCGGATGGAGTCCGCCTCCGGGTAGGCGGCGTTGGTGATCGTGCCCGCGCTGGGCTGGAAGCCGCGGGCGGGGTCTTCGGCGTAGACCCGTGCCTCGACGGCGTGGCCCGAGACCGGGACGCTGTCGGGGACACCGGCGAGGACGGCCGCGGCGTCGGGCCCGCCCTGCGCGAGGCGGAGCATCCACTCGACCAGGTCGACGCCGGTCACGGACTCCGTGACCGGGTGCTCGACCTGCAGGCGCGCGTTCACCTCCAGGAATGAGGCCTCCTGGCGGACGGAGTCGTAGACGAACTCCACGGTCCCGGCGGAGCGGTAGCCCAGCGATGCGCACAGCGCGCGCGAGCTGCGGTGCAGTTCCTCGCGGAGGGCGTCCGGCAGGTCCGGCGCGGGCGCTTCTTCAAGGACCTTCTGGTGCCGGCGCTGCAGCGAGCAGTCGCGGTCGCCCAGGCTGACCACCCGGCCTTCGCCGTCGCCGAAGACCTGGACCTCCACGTGGCGGGCGTTCTCCACGTACCGCTCCGCGAAGACGCCGGCGGTGCCGAAGCTCGCTCCGGCGAGGCGGGCCACGCGGGGGAAGCTCTCCGCGAGTTCCTCCTCGCTGCGGCAGACGGTCATCCCGATGCCGCCTCCGCCGCCGGTTGCCTTCAGCATGAGCGGGTACCCGATGGCCGCCCCGGCTGCCAGGGCGTCGTCGACGCCGTCCAGCAGTCCGGAGCCCGCGATCATGGGGACGCCGGCGGCCTGCGCGGCGTCGCGGGCGGTGTGCTTGGTGCCGAAGGTGCGGAGCTGGTCGGGCGTGGGACCCACGAACACGAGCCCGGCTGCCTCGACTGCCTCCGCGAAGTCGGCGTCCTCGGACAGGAAGCCGTAGCCGGGGTGGATGGCGCCGGCACCGGTGGACGCCGCGGCTGCCAGCAGGGCCTCGACGCGGAGGTAGGACTCCTTGGCGGGTGCCGGGCCGAGGAGCACGGCCTCGTCGGCGAGCCGGACGTGGCGGGCGCCGCGGTCCGCCTCGGAGAACACGGCAACCGTGCGCAGGCCGAGCGCACGGGCCGATTCGATGATGCGGCAGGCGATCTCTCCGCGGTTGGCCACCAGCAGGGTGTCGAAGCGGTTCATGCGGCAGTCTCCGGGCGTGTGACGATTATGCGGACGGGTGTCGGATTGAAGCCGTTGCAGGGATTGTTGACCTGGGGGCAGTTCGAGACGAGCACCAGGGTGTCCACCTCGGCCCGGAGGGCGACGCGCTTGCCGGGCGCGGAGAGGCCGTCGACGATCCCCAGGGCGCCGTCGGGATCGACGGGGACGTTCATGAACCAGTTGATGTTGGAGACGAGGTCCCGCTTGCCCAGCCCCCAGCGGGAGCCCTCGATGAGGAAGTTCTCCACGCAGGCGTGCTGCTCACGCGTGTGCTGGCCGTACCGGAGGGTGTTGGATTCCTGGGAGCAGGCGCCGCCGATGGTGTCGTGCACGCCCACCTCGTCCGCGACCACCGTCATGAGGGCGAGGCTCGTGTCGGCGCGGAGCACGGAGCCGGTGGTGAGGACGATGGAGCGCTGCTGCGCGATGGTGACCGGCGCCGAGTACCGGACCGTGGTGTCACCGGCGGCGTAGAGGAGGCAGTCGACCGCCTGATTGCCGTCGAGGTCCACGATGGTGAGGACGTCGCCCGCGGAGACGACTGCGGACCACGGTCCGCGTGCTTCGACGTACTCGTCGAGGACCACGGCTCCCGGGACGAGGGCGGCGTCGGTCGCCTGCTGCGGAAATGTAGTGCTCATCGGGTGCTCCTTGCGGCGAGGTCGTGCTCGGTGTTGTCGAGGGCCTGGAGGTGTTCGGGCGCCAGCGGCCCGATCAGGCGTCCCTCGGCCAGTGCGGCGAGGTCCTCGGGCGCCCGCCATGCGGTGATCCCGACGGTGCTGCCGGTGAAGTCGGCACGCGGGTCGAGCGGGTGTGCGGTGTTGGCCAGCACGACGACGGCGTCCAGGTGCAGCAGCAGGTCGACGTGCGCTCCGGGGCCGGCGCTGCCGGTGAAGCGGATCCCGCCGTCCGGGTCCACCTGGATGCCCTTGAAGAGGGTCAGCGACGGGGCGACATCCCGTGGGCCGAGGCCGCTCTTCAGTGCCCCGAGGGTCAGCAGTTCCCGTGCGGCGGGGGAGTCGCTGTGCGCCGTCCCGGCCCCGTAACGGGCGGTGTTCCCGGCCAGGGTGGTGGCGCCCGTCAGGGCGTCGTGGCTGCCCGAGGTGTCCTCGACGATCGTGGCCAGGACGCGGCCGGCGTCGGACAGGAGGGGGTGCCCGGTCCCGGGGTAGGCCTGCCAGGGCACCTTGACGGTGTCGGCCGCATTGAAGCGTTCGTGGAGGGCGCCGGCCCGGTACAGGAGGGTGTGCACGCAGGCATCCCCCGTGTCCGTGAGGCGGAGGCGCGTGCCGCGGGCGAGGTGCAGCGTCGTGTAGCGGCCGAAGGCCAGCGCCTCCGACCAGACCAGGCGGTCGGCGGCACCGTCGGGCAGTACGTCCGTGAGCCGGGAGGGTGCGGTGGCCACCGGGATGTGGCGCATCGTGTCCGCCGTGCGGCGGTGCTGGTCCCGGGCGTGGGCGCGGGCTCCGGCCGTGGTGGCCGTGCCTGCCGGTGTGTCGGTGGTCTGTGTCATGTCGATCCTTGTCGATCCTGGTGGTCGGTGCGCAGTCTGCTGCGGGGTGCGGGCGGGGTACTAGGAGGTCCTGGCTGCGATGCTCCGGCGGATCCAGAGACCTCCGAGCAGCACGACGGTGACCATCAGGGGGGCGGAGTAGAGGAGGATGCCGTTCTCGCCGGCGGGGTCGTAGACCTCGGGGCGGGGCCAGGACAGGTTGACCACCATGACGGCGCCGTAGAGGACGGCGAGCACGTTCACGGGCAGGCCCCAGCGGCCCAGGGAGAAGAGGCCCGACGGCATGGTCTGGCCCACGCGGTCCCAGTCGCCGCGCAGCCGGTTGATCAGCTGCGGGACGGTGACCAGGAGGTACGCGATGTACACCATGACGATGCAGACGCTGGTCAGGGTGGTGAAGAGGGCTGCGTTGCCCACGTTGATGGCCAGGACGCCGACGGCGAGGGCGCCGATGGCGATGGAGGGCCACATCGGGGTGCCGCGGCGGGGGTGGACGGTGGAGAGCAGGGTCGAGGCGGGGAGCTTGCCGTCCCGTGCCATCGAGAAGACCAGGCGTGAGCCGGCGGTCTGGATGGCGAGGGTGCAGACGAAGATCGCGATGGCGACGTCGACCAGGAGGACCTTGCCCCAGAAGGTGCCGAGGACCGCGGTCAGGACGTAGGGGAGCCCTTCGGTGGCCAGGCGGCCGTCGTCGAGGCTCGGTGCCGCCATGAGCGCGGTGATGATCATGAGGGCTCCGCCGACCCCGGAGATCGCCAGGGCGGAGATGATGGTGCGGGGTGCGGTGCGGCGAGGGTCCTTGGTCTCCTCGGAGAGCTCGCCGGCCGAGTTGAAGCCCACCATGACGTAGGCGGCCATGAGGCCGGAGACGAGGAACGCCCCGACGGCGCCCAGGTCCGAGCCCTGCAGCGCCGTGGTGTCCAGGACCACGTCGGGCCCGCGCTGCGCCGCGGTGAGAAGGGCGAGGACGACGGCGATGACGCCGACGATCTCGCAGGTCACGCCCACCGAGTTGATGTGGGCCATGAGCCGGACACCCATCGCGTTGATGACGGTGGTGGCGACCAGGAGGATGGCGCCCAGGACGACGGCGTTCGCGGCGCCCGTGACGGTGTTGAGCGCAGGGTCGCCGCCGACGAGCTGGAAACCGCTCCACAGCTGCGGCAGCACCACCTGCAGGGCGATGGCTGCGGCGGCGGCCGTGACCACCTGTGCCACTGCCATGAACCAGCCGGCGAACCAGCCCACCGTCTCGCCGCCCACGCGCCGTGCCCACTGGTACACCGCGCCCGACAGCGGATAGCGGGCTGCCAGTTCGGCGAAGTTCAGGGCCACGAGCAGTTGGCCCACGAGGACGATCGGCCAAGTCCAGAAGAACGCAGGACCGGCGAACGAGTACCCGAAGGCGAAGAGCTGGAAGATCGTGGTGAGGATGGAGACGAAGGAGAAACCCGCCGCGAAGGACGCGTAGCGGCCCAGCTTGCGGTGCAGGGAGGGCTCATAGCCGAGGGAGGTGAGGTCGGCGTCGTCCGGGTGGGTCGAGGTGGGAATCGTCATCGGAGGTCTCCGTGGTTCGAACGGGATGGGTGCCGGTGCAAGCGATGGGGCACTGCGTAATACCGGTCACTTGATAGTTTTCCAATCCGAGGTCCCGCTCGGGTTTCACGGATGTAAAAGGCTCGTGAGCAGGTTATTTCCGCTATGTTTCGGCGTTTCCCGCGGGCGGTACCGCGCCGAGAGGGGTTCCTCCGGGTGCAAGAATGAGGCCGTGACCCTCACCGGACCGGGACGTCCCCGCACGCGCCAGTCGACCCGCCCCGGAGCCACGGCCCGTGAGGAGATCCTCGACGCGGCGGCGGAGCTCTTCACCACGCAGGGCTACGCCACCACCTCGACCCGCGCCATCGCGGACGCGGTCGGGATACGGCAGTCCTCGCTCTACCACCACTTCGCCACGAAGGACGACATCCTCGAGGAGCTCCTGACCGGAACGGTGGCAGGGGGGCTGGTCTTCGCCCGTGCAGCGTCCGCCATCGGGGACGGCACCGTCTCACCCGCCGCCCGGCTCCATGCCGTGGCGTTGTTCGACGGGACGCAGCTGTGCAGCGGGCGGTGGAACATCGGGGTCCTCTACCACCTGCCGGAAGCCCGGGACGAGCGCTTCCGCTCATTCCTCGCCGACCGCGGGGAATTGCGCGGCCTCTACCGTCGGCTGGGCTCAGCCGCTGTCCCCGCACCGCTCTGGTCCGGCGATGCCCGCCATCACGGCGAACTCGCCTTCCGCCTGGTCGAATCCCTCGTGAGCCTTCGAGCCGACGGCCAGGTCACGCCCGACTCGCCACTCCAGGTGGCGGACGCAGCGATGGTGCTGTGCGGCGCCGGGAGCTCCCTCGGGACCATCCGGGCGGAGAGCTCCGCGCTCATCGGGCGGCTGGGGCGCGATCTGCCGGACGCCGTGGCCGGCGCGCGCTGACCGGGGAGTTCAGCACCTACTACGGCGCCGCATGGGCATCAGCCGGGCGCCTCATGCTCGAGACGGACACGCTGGGCGGCTGTCCGCCCTTGGCGCCCCCATAGGCCGTAACGGCGGACACCGCGCCGGTAGAGCGCTGATATGGCTTCCCTAGAACTCGGACGTGCCGCGTGATCGGCGGGGACGGCCGTCTGGGTCGACGACGAGGCGGCTGAGGGGCTCCGCCCAGAGACGTTGGAGAGGCGACACGGGTGCCGGGGTGTGGCGCCGTACCTGCCCTGGAGGACGGGGTGCGCGGCGGCCGGCATCATGCCACCGGTCCAAAGCGTCAGCTGTACTGTTCCACAGATCGAACCCTGCTGCCGGGTCCTGGAGGCGGGGGTCGTCCTGGTCCAGGCCCAGGTGTTCGGCCCAGAGTTGCAGCCGGAACTCGCGGGCCAGCGGGCGGTAGGAGTCCTGTCCGGTGTCCGTGCGGGTCGTTTCCGACGTGCCGCTCGTGGTGTCGAGTACGGCGCAGGTGAGCTCGCTGTCCGAGGTCCACGACCGACGGTTGAAGTTGTCCGAGCCGCAGGCGAACCAGACGTCGTCGATGATGCAGATCTTGGCGTGGACGTAGATCGGTGTTCCGGCCTTATTCTCCAGATCGAACACGCCGACCCTGCCGGGCGCAGCCCGGTGCAGTATCCGCATGGCGCGCACTTGCCCGATCCGCCGGGGCGGCCCTCCGAGGAGGCCGTCGGAGTCCGGGTACCGGGGCACGACCGCGATCACCTTCAGATCGGGGTTGCGTTTCAGGGCCGACGCGATGCCGGCCGCGACCTCTGTCGACCACAGGTACTGGTCCTCGATGTAGATCAGCGAGCGGGCACGGGAGAAGGCTTTCGCGTAGCCACGGGCAATGCTCCGGTCCCCGTCGGGCGCGAAGGGGAACGGGGGATGCTTCACGCCGTAGGTGCGCAGCAACTGCACGGCATGGGGGCCCGCCGGTGGTGGAGGTGGAGCAGTGGCTGGAAGAGGTTGAGGGTGCCGGGGCATGCGGGCGAGGCGATGCAGCAGCATACGGTAAGGGGTGCGGTGGTCCAAGGGATGCGGGTCGTTCCACCGTTCGGCGAACAGTGCGAGCACGTCTTCCACCACGGGCCCGCGGAGTTCGAGGGCCGCATCGTGCCACGGCGGCCGTTTCCCGTACCGGGGATCCATCGTCACTGCTTGCGGATCTCCCGCATGGCCGGCGTCGTCCCGCCTGCTGTGGGAAAGGTCGATTCCACCGACGAATGCGACGTCGCGGGAGGGGTCGTCACGACGCCGGATGACGAAGAGTTTCTGGTGGTGGGAGCCGAAGAGGCGGACACGCTGATCCAACAGCACTTCTCCGCCTGCGTCGTTGACCTGGCGGCTCATGAGTTCGTTGGACCGGCCGCTGATCGGCGCCGACACGCGCTCTCCGTGGGATCTCCAGATCAGGCCCCGCACTTCCACACCTCTGCGGGCCAAGTCCGCAAGCAAGGCGCCGATCGGCGGGCCGTCCTCCGTCAGCCGTTCGTCGCCGTCACCGCGCCAGTCGGTGAACCACACGCGGTCTCCCTCGCGCAGGGCCGTCAGCTCTTCGTGCAGTCGGGCGAAGTAGGTAGCTCCATGAATGAGGGGCCGCACGAGGTTGCCCTCGGACCAGGACGGCGACCCAGCACCGCCTGCGTGCACCTCTGTTGCCAGATTCCCCCGCTCGTCACGGCTCAGGAACCAGCTCTCCACTCCACCGTCCACTCGATGCTCCTTTCGGGGCCCGAGGCAAGGCCGCTAGTACACGGTCTCCAAACTAGCCGACGACCGTGCCGATTCAGGGCATTGGTCGGGGTCCAGTCGCGCACTCCAGCCGAACGACGCGCCGAGACGGGTGTCCGAGCACCCACAAGGCTGGCGTGCCAGCACCTCGCGGGGCGTCAGAGGATCGGCGCGTCAGGATGGACCCTCCCGACGCGTGATACGCGCGCGGCATTAGGGCCCGCCTGGATCCGCAGTCACTCGAGGACTCGCATCACCGCTACCTTCCAGGGCGCCGGTGAGCAGACGCCGTTCAGGGCGCACTCCGAGCGGCCGATCAGTGCCCTGAGTTCACGGAGTCGAGGTACTGCTGCACTGCCGCTTCCGGCACCCGGTAGGAGCGGCCGAACCGGATACCGTGCATCGCGCCGGACTGCACCAGGCGGTACACAGTCATCTTCGATACCCGCATCTGGGCGGCTATCTCCGCAACCGTCAGTAGGTTCTCTGTCATGGGGTTGTGTTATGCGCCATTGTTAACTGCTCCTTGAGACCCGTTCGCCACTCCTGTGTCTCTGCTAACAGTGGTCGGCCCCGGTGGTCGGCGCACGAGTAATTACTACGTGTTTTGTACGGCGCGAGCAGCAAGTAGTGGGGGCGGCGGTGGTCGCGGGGTCATCGCACTGGGGGTTGTTTCTGATGCCGAGGCGGGACTCGCGGCGGCACTCGCTTTCCTCCGCACGTCCTGGATTCGCTGCATAGCAACCGGCGGTGACGGCACAGACGACAACGGGGCGCCCGCTGCCGCGGACGCCCCGTTGTGCTGGGTCGGAAGCCCTACTGCGTGATGTCCACCCGGTAGGTGCTCGTGGCCGAACCGTCCTCGCTCGTCACCGTGACAACGGCGGTCCGGTCAGCGCCCGAGGGCTGCGTCACGGACACCGTCGCGTACGGGTCGGCCGGAACGGCGGACAGGGCGGGGAGCTTGCCCCGCGACGCCACCGAGTAGGAAGTCACGGCGGGATCGAAGCCGGCCACGGGCGTCCCGTCGACGCTGATCGACGCGAGCGCCGCATCCGACGATTCCGCAGGAACGGCACCGAGGACCTCGATCTCGCTGACCACCATGTGCGTCTGCGAGCGGGCCGTCATCACCACGCGCACGCTCGACGCCGTGATGCCGTCGAGCGGCAGGGTCACCGCCGGGGCGGGAGAGCCACCCGGGACGCTCACCGGACCGCCGGCGTTGGTCCACGCACCATTCGCGCCCTGGACCTGCAGCTGCAGGGTCTGCGCGTAGCTGTCCGACGATCCGTCGCGGAAGAAGTGCACGACCACGCCGCCGAGGGTCTGCGCCTCGGGCAGCGTCACGGTCAGGGTGTCGGCGGCGTTCTTGGTGCCGGAGCGCCAGTTGGACCAAGCCTTGTCGCGGGTGTCGCCGTTGAACAGGCCGGCCGTGCCGTAGCCGGGTTCGGTGTAGGTGGCGCTGGCGGTGGTGCCGCCGTCGTCGGCCACGTTGTCCAGCGTGCCCGCGGTGACCTGGATGCGGACGGTCGCCGGGAGCGTGCCACCGTTGCCGTCATCGGCCGTGCCCGCCAGTTCGTAGACGCCGGGAGCGGGGTAGCTGACCGGGGTGCTCCAGGTCACCGGGCGCTCGGCCGTGCCGCCCTGGCTGCCGACGGCAGTCACGGTGGCGGGCAGTTCGGGCAGCCCGTTGACCACGGCCTTGGCGCGGGCAGGCTGCGTGGAGACGAGGGTGTCCACGGTGACCGTGAGTTCCACGGGGAACTGCGTGCCGGTGATGTCGGTCGCGGTGCCCTTGACCTTGACGGTGCCGGGCTTCTTCCAGCGGTTGTCGTTCGGGATCTTCCACTCGACAGGGATGGTTCCGCGTGCGCCGTCGCGGTAGACCGGCGTCACGGTCTTCGGCAGCACCGGTGCGGTGCCGGGGACGGTGAACGCGGTGGAGTCCTGCACGGAGAGCACGGTCTCGTCGATCAGCGTCCAGCGCTGGTTGGTGCCGGAGTTGGCGACATAGAGGGTCACGGGAGCTCCCTCGGAGGTCTTCCCGCCGCCCACCTCGAGCAGCAGGCCAGTCTCGGCGTTCACGAAGGTGTACGTGCCGTCGCCGGTGGTCGAGGCGATCCAGGCCGCGCGTGGGTCGGCTCCGACGGGAGCGACGACGGCGGCGCCGCCTGCGTCCGCGAGTTGTGAGGCGCCGTCGAGCGTGGCGATCGAGTAGCGCTCGCGGTTCGTGTTGTCCTCGCCCAGGCTGGTGAAGCGGAACAGCTGCCCGGCGTCCGCGGGGTCGCTCGCGCTGATGACGGCGGTGCCGCCGGTCGGCTCGATCGACTTGCCGCTCTGTACGCCCTGCAGCCGGTACACGTGCCCGTCCTGGAGAGCGGCCGCGTCCTCGGCGACGCCGGAGACGCCCTCGACCACGAAGGTGGTGACGGACCGGGCGGGCGCGGTGACGACGGCGGAGCCACCCTCGATCGCGACCGCTCCACCCTCCACGAGGGCACCGTTTGCGTCGCTGACCACGGGGGTCACCGTCGCACCGGGTGCCACGGATCCGAACTTCGAGAAGTCGAGGACCACGGGCTTGGCATCGGCGGACTCGTTGATGTGGACCACGGCGGCACCGGTGTCGGTGATGGCGGCGGTGGTGTCCTCGTCGTTCACCTGCACCAGGCGGTCGCCGGGCTGGATGTAGTGCGTGTAGTTCCGCACGGTGTTGAACTTGGTGTTCGTGTAGATGGGGCAGCTCTCGAGCGTGTCCGCATCGGTGCAGTCGAACGGCATCTGGATGCTGCCCCAGTTGGCGCCGGCCGCGCTCTCGCCGCCGGGCTTCATGTTGTCGTAGTCCTCCACGGGCTGCCAGAACACCCAGGCGCTGGGCTCGAGCTCGCGGAGGTCGTCCGTGATGCGCTTGGCCATGCCGAGGCCCGGTTCCATGCTGGTGAAGCTCTGGCCGTTGCCCCAGGAGCCCTCGACCTCGCTCATCCAGAGGGGCTTGTCCTCGCCCTTGGCGATGTCCCTCACCGTGGTGCGCTGGCCGGTGCCGTAGGTATGGACGTTGAGCTGGTCCACCAGGTCGCGGACCTCTGCCGGATAGCTGTTCCAGTTGGTGGCGAAGATGCCGGGATTGGTCTCGTCCATCGCGGAGATCGTCGCGTCCGTACTGGAGGCGTCGAGCTTCGGCGCGAGGCTCTTCAGGACCTGCTGCTGGAGCTGGGGGCTGATGTGCGCGCCCTCCTGGCGTCCGCCGACGGGCTGTCCGCCGGCATCCAGCCGCGTGCCCCAGTAGTTGGTGTTCGGCTCGTTGAACGGATCGAGCGTGTCCACCGTGATGCCGTGGGCGTTCTCGAGCTCCTCGACCACGCGGACCAGGTACGCGTTGAAGTCGTCGATGCTCTCGATCTTCAGCTGGTCCTTGTTCGCGTCGAAGCCGCCGGAGACGTAGCCGCTGACGGTCTGGAACCAGGGCGGCGAGTTGCTGAACGCCTCCCAGTGGGTGATGTCCTGCTTGATGCGGTCGATCCACCAGCGCTGCGTGGCATCCGCCTCGAGGTTCCAGTCGGCGGGATCCTCTGGGTCGAACCAGTCGGTGTCCGCGCGCGTAGTGCCCTCGGGGGCGTTCCACCAGCCCTCGACGGCACCGCCCGGGCGCAGGTAGTCCTTCACGTCGGGCGCGTTGCCCCCGCCGATGTTGTAGCGGGCGATGTTGAGGTTGAGGCCTTCGGGCCCGAACACCAGCTCCGCGAGGCGGTTCCGGATCTCGTCGGGGTAATCGCCCGTCGCGTTCGCGAACCACACGAGGCTCGTGCCCCAGCCCTCGAACTCATCGCCCTGATAGGAGGGGTCGGGCGTGAGGGTCAGGGCGCCCTCCGGGACGGCCGGCGGTGCGGGCGGGGCCGGGGGCGCTGCCTGCGCCGCACCCCCGATCAGGGAGGCGGCTGCCAGGACGGCGGCCACCCCCGTGGCTGCGGCCTGAGTGGCGCGCCTGGATCGATTCGTCATTGAACGTGTTCCTTCCAGCAAGGTGGGTACTGCGTGATGGTCCTAGGTGGTGCGGCCCTTCCTCGTGAGGATGGCGACGGAGCGGGGAGCGAGCTTGGGCTCCTCTCCCGTGAGAAGGTCGCCGTCGACGCCGGTGATGTCCACGGGCTCGTCGGTGCGGTTGATGAGGAAGACGTAGTCGGCGTCGTCGTCCGTGCGCAGCACCTGCTCGACGGCGCCGCGGAGTTCGGCGGGCAGCTCGCTGGCGATCCCGGCGCGGGCGGCGAGGCCCGCGAGGACGGGCTCGAGGCCTTCCGCGCCGAGGCGCGCTCCCACGTAGGCGGCGCTGCCGGAGCCGACCTGCCGTCGGGTGACGGCCGCATCTCCGGCGTGCTCCCCGATGGTGTATCGGGTGAGGACCTCGACGCCGTCGGCACGCGGCAGCACGCGGTCGGCCCAGCCCGTGGCCGTGGTGCCGTTGTCCAGGGAGACGGTCTCGCCGTCGAGCAGCGGGCCGAACTCGTCGATACGCACGCCGAGCAGGTCCGCGAGGGCGCCGGGGTAGCCGCCGAGCCAGATGTGGTCGTTCTCGTCGGTGATGCCGCTGAAGTAGCTCGCCACGAGGTGCCCGCCGCCGGTCACGTAGTCCTCGAGCCGCGCCTTCAGGGCTGCCGGGACGGTGTGCAGGATGGGCGCGACGACGAGCCCGTAGCCGACGAGGTCGGTGGCGGAGGGGACGACGTCGGCGCGGATGCCGAGCGCTAGGAACGCCGAGTACCAGTCGAGGGCCTCCTGCTTGTAGCGCAGGCGGTCGGACGGGTGGGAGTCCTGCTCCGAGGCCCACCAGGAGTCCCAGTCGAAGAGGATCGCGGCGGGTGCTGCGCTGCGGCGGGAGCCGACGACGTCGGACAGCGAGGCGAGTTCCCGGCCGAGGTCGACGACGCCGCGGAAGATCGGGCTGTCCTCGCCGGCGTGGGGGACCATCGCGGAGTGGAACTTCTCGGCGCCGGCCTTGGATTGCCGCCACTGGAAGAAGCAGACGGCGTCGGCGCCGTGGGCCACGTGGGTGAGGGAATCCCGGCGCAGTGCCCCGGACTTCTTCGGGGTGTTGACGGGCTGCCAGTTCACCGCGCTGGTGGAGTGCTCCATGAGGAACCAGGGCTTCCCGCCGGCGATGTTGCCGGTGAGGTTCGCGGAGAAGGAGAGCTCGTCGACGGCCTGCGGGCCGGGGACGAAGTAGTGGTCGTTGGCGACGAAGTCCAGCTCGGCGGCCCAGTCGGCGTAGTCCATGCCCTTGGTCTCGCCCATGACCATGAAGTTGGTGGTGATGGGGATGTCCGGGGTGATGCTGCGCAGGATGTCGCGCTCCTCGCGGAGGTACTGCTTGAGGGCGTCCGAGGAGAAGCGCTTGAAGTCGAGTTGCTGGGTGGGGTTGGGGTGCGAGGCGGCCTGGCGCGGGGGCAGGATCTGCTCGAAGCGGGTGTAGCGCTGGGACCAGAAGTCGGTGCCCCACGCGTCGTTGAGGGCGTCGATGCTGCCGTAGCGGTCGGTGAGCCAGGTGCGGAAGGCGCGGGCGGCGTCGTCGGAGTAGTCGTAGATGTTGTGGCAGCCGAGCTCGTTGGAGATGTGCCAGGCGCAGACGGCGGGGTGGTCCTTGTAGCGCTCGGCCATCGCTGTGACGAGCTTCAGGGCGTGCTCGCGGAAGACAGGGCTGGTGGGACGCCAGTGCTGGCGGGCGCCGGGCCAGAGGGTGCCGCCGTCCTGCGTGACGGGGAGGATCTCGGGATGTTCGGTAGCGAGCCACGGCGGCGGGGAGGCGGTCGCGGTGGCGAGGTCGACGGCGATGCCGTTCGCATGCAGGAGGTCGATGACCTCATCGAGCCACGCGAAGTTCCACTCGTCCCGCTCGGGCTGCAGGCGCGCCCAGGAGAAGATCGCCAGCGACACCACGTTGACGCCGGCCTCACGCATGAGGCGCACGTCCTCGTCCCACGTCTCGCGCGGCCACTGCTCGGGGTTGTAGTCGGCGCCGAAGGCCATGCGCCTGCGGTTCGGCTCGGACGGCCAGCGCAGCCAGCGGTGGGGAGTGGGTGTCGACACGGTGGAGCTCCTTGGCGGTGATTCTCGAGGCGTTCGGGCGCGGTCGCGCCGCCCGCCGTCGTCGTGCCCTTCCCGTATCCGGGCGAGGGACGACGACGGCGGGTACAGCTGGGATCGATCAGGTGGAACGGACCGGGCGGATGCGCGCGAGCTCCCGCCCGGTCCGGGTCTGGTGCTACTCCGAGACGGTGAAGCCCTGCTCGGTGCCGTACTTGATGCTCGCGTCCTGCCAGCTCTTCAGCCCGTCCTTGAGCGGGGTGTCCGAGACGTAGGCCTGGCCCACGGTGTCGTTGAAGATGCTGTTGGCGTAGACCTGGAAGGGCAGGTAGGACCAGCCTTCGGGGACGTTCCGAGCGGACTCGGCGAAGATCTCGTTGGCCTTCTGGCCGCCGAAGTACTCGAACTCGGAGTTCAGGAACTCGTCCGATTCGAGGGCCGCCGACGTCGCGGGGAACGCGCCGCCGTCGATCCGGGTCTGGACGCCGTCGCCCACGTTGGCGTAGTCGAGGAAGGCGTACGCGAGGGCGCCCTGCTCGCTGGCGGTCGGGATGGTCAGCGAGCTGCCGCCGTTCTCGGCGCTCGCCGTGCCGCCCTCTTCCCACTGGGGAAGCGGTGCCGCACGCCACTTGCCGGCTGCCGTGGGGACGCCGGAGGTGAAGTTGCCAGGCATCCAGGCGCCGGTGGACAGGGTGGCGATGGTGCCGTTGCCGAGGCCCTGGTACCACTCGTCGCTCCAGGAGCTGATGGGTGCCAGGAGGTCCTCGTCGAGGAGCTGCTGCCAGGTCTCCGCGAACTTGGTGGAGCCCTCGTCGGAGAAGTCGATCTTCACGTCGGTGCCGTCCACCATGTAGGGCTTGCCGCCGGCCTGCCAGATGAGGCTGGTGGCGAAGCCGGCGTCGCCCGTGTCATTGGCGATGTACACCTTGGGGTCCGCCTTGTGGAGCGTCCGGGCCGCCTCGATGTACTCATCCCAGGTGGTGGGGACCTCGACGCCGTACTTCTCGAAGACCTCGGTGTTGTAGAACAGGGCCATGGGCCCGGAGTCCATGGGCAGGCCGTAGATGCCCTCGCCCGCCTGGACGGAGCTCCACGGGCCGGGGCTGAAAGTGTCCTGCAGGTCGCCGGCGCCGTACCCGCTGAGGTCCTGCACGGACTCGGCGAGGGCGAACTGGGGGAGCGCGTAGTACTCGACCTGCGCGACGTCGGGCACGCCCGAGCCGGCGGCGATCGCGTTCTGCAGCGCCGTGTACTGGTCGTTGCCGGTGCCCGCGTTCACGAGGTCGATGTCCACGTTCGGATACTCGGCCTCGAAGTCCTCGACGACCTTCTCCAGCGTGGGCTCCCAGGCCCAGACGGTGAGGTCGCCACCCTTCTCGAGGGCTGCCTGGACGTCATCGGCGCTGACCTCTGCGGGTGCCGCACCGCCGGCGTCGTTCCCGCCGCCGCCACCGCAGGCGGTGAGGGCGAGGGCTGCCGCGAGGGCCAGTGCCGAACCGCGCAGCACCGCCGGGGAGATTTTGCTCTTCATGGGGTTCCTTTTCACTTCATCGTTTTTCGGAAGGGGCTTTACTCTTTGACGGCACCGGCGCTGAGGCCGGACTGCCAGTAGCGCTGCAGCAGCAGGAACGCCGCGATCAGCGGGAGGATGGTGAGTAGGGAGCCGGTGATGACGAGGTTGAAGATGGCCTCGCCGCCGGCCGTCGAGGCCTGCGCGTTCCAGGCGTTCAGGCCCAGGGTCAGCGGGTACCAGGCGGGGTCCTTGAGCATGATCAGCGGCAGGAAGTAGTTGTTCCACGTGGCGACCATGGTGAACAGCAGCACCGTGACGATGCCCGGGCCCAGGAGTGGCAGGCAGATCTGGAAGAACGTGCGGAACTCGCCGGCGCCGTCCATGCGGGCCGATTCCAGCAGCTCGGTGGGGATGGCCTCGGAGGCAAAGGTCCACATCAAGTACAGGCCGAACGGCGAGATCAGGGACGGGATGATCACCGACCATGGGGTGTTGGTGAGGCCCATCTCGCTGAACATGAGGAAGGTGGGGACCGCCAGGGCGGTGCCGGGGACGGCCACGGCACCGATGACGACGGCGAACACGGCCTTCTTGCCCGGGAAGGAGAACTTCGCGAGGGCGTACCCGCCGAGGACGGCGAGGAACGTCGCCCCGCCGGCCCCGAGCACCACGTACAGCACCGTGTTGAGGAACCAGCGGCCGAAGATGCCGTCGTCGTAGGCGAGGGTGTCACCGATGTTGCCGAAGAGGGCGAAGTCGCCGCTGAACCAGAGGCCGAACGAGGTGAAGAGATCGGCCTGGGTCTTGGACGAGTTGATGAACAGCCAGACCAGCGGGATGAGGCTGTAGATCAGCACGATCCCGGTGAGGACGGTCAGGAGGACGCTGCGCTTCGGATTGTCGACGCCGCGGCGCGTGCTCTTCAGGCGCACGTAGCCGGGCTTCGTTTTCTGCTTGGTCCTGTGCTTGTCCGTGCGGGTGGGTTCGACGGCGACGCTCATGGTCAGCTTTCCTTCCGCATGCCGCGCAGCTGCACGGCGTAGGCGATGACCATGGTGATGATGCCCATGATGATGGCCACGGTGGCGGAGTAGTTGTACTGCTGGCCGGAGAAGCTCAGCGAGTAGGCGTACAGGTTCGGGGTGAAGTACGTGGAGATGGAGTTCGGCGCGAGGCTCTGCAGGATCGCGGGCTCGTTGAAGAGCTGGAAGCTGCCGATCACGGAGAAGATGCCGGCCACCACGAGGGCTCCGCGGATGGCGGGGAGCTTGATGGCGGTGACGAGGCGGAACTGGCTGGCGCCGTCGATCTCCGCGGCCTCGTAGAGGGACTTCGGGATCACGCGGAGCGCGGAGTAGAAGATGAGCATGTTGTAGCCGATGAACTCCCACGTGACGATGTTGCCGATCGAGGCGAGGATCAGCTCGGGGGAGAGCGGGTTCGGCAGGTTGGTGCCGAGGGCGTTGTTGATGTTGCCCACCAGCCCGAACCGCGTGCCGTACATGAAGCCCCACATGAGGCTGGCGACGACGGCGGGCACCGCGTACGGCAGGAAGATCGAGATGCGGAAGAAGGACTTCCCGTACAGCCGGCCGCTGTCCAGGGCCAGGGCCACCAGCAGGGCGATCAGCAGCATCACCGGCACCTGCACCGCGAGGAACAGCGTCACGCGGAGGAGTGAGGCCCAGAACTGGGGGTCCTGCAGGGCCTGGGAGTAGTTGGCGAAGCCCACGAAGCCATTGCCGCCCACGAGCTGGTTGCGGAAGAAGCTGAGGAAGATCGAGTAGGCGATCGGTGCCAGGAAGACGAGCGCGAAGACCGCCATGAACGGACCGATGAAGAGCCAGCCGGACCAGGAGCGCTTTTGGGGGCGCTTCTGCGCTCGCTTGGCAGGCTTCGGCAGGGTGCCGAGCGTGGCCGGTGGGGGTGACGCCGTCGTCATGGGTGGTTCCTTCTGACTCTGTCGGTGATGTTTGCGTAAACATAGCAGGGCGAGCGCGGGAATGTTTACGTAAACATTGTTGTTACGATGGTCACATGTCTCCTCCATCGCGTCAACACCTCCTGCGTGAGGATCGGCGCGTCTCCATGTCCGACGTCGCCCGGCTGGCCGGCGTCTCGGCGCAGACGGTGTCGCGGGTGTCCAACGGCAGCCCGGGGGTCATCGAGTCGACGCGGCAGCAGGTCATCGCCGCGATGGACGAGCTCGGCTATCGGCCCAACAGTGCTGCGCGCGCCCTGAAGCGGGGGAGCTTTCGGACCCTCGGCGTCATCCTCTTCACTCTCTCCACGACCGGCAACGTCCGCACGCTCGAGGCCATCGCGGCCCGCGCCGCGGAGGAGGATTACGCCATCACGCTGATCCCCGTCTCCGCGCCGACGCAGGCCGGCGTGCGGGGTGCGTTTTCACGGCTGAACGAGCTGGCAGTGGACGCGATCATCGTGATCATGGAGGTCCACCTGCTCGACGCCGCCACTGTGTCCCTGCCGCCGGGTGTCCACGCCGTGGTGGTGGACTCCGATGCGAGCGACGGCTACAGCGTGATCGACACGGACCAGGCCGACGGCGCGCGGAAGGCCGTGGAGCACCTGCTGGATCTGGGGCATCCGACGGTGTGGCATGTGGCGGGCCCGTCGGCGTCCTTCGCGTCGGAGCGGCGCGTCAATGCGTGGCGCCAGACCCTTGCGGCGCGGGGCTGCGCCGAGCCGCCGCTGCTGCGCGGCGACTGGTCGGCCGACTCGGGGTATCTCGCCGGGCTGTCCCTTGCTTCCTCCGACTGCACCGCGGTGTTCGTGGCGAACGACCAGATGGCGCTGGGGGTGCTCCGGGCATTCCATGAGAAGGGCATCCGGGTGCCGCAGGACGTCTCGATCGTGGGCTTCGACGACATCCCGGACAGCACCTCCTTCAGCCCGCCGCTGACCACGGTGCACCAGGACTTCGCGGAGGTGGGCCGGCGCTGCGTGGACAAGGTGCTGAAGCAGATGCGGGAGAATTCGACAGAGCCGGGGCGGGAACTGGTGCCGACGCGCCTGGTGGTGCGGGAGAGCACGGCGGCAGTGAAGGGCTGAGCGCGTCGACAGGGTAACCGGGTCCGCGCATCCACTCCCGCTCAGGCGATCCAGCCCAGGAATGTGCCGCCGACCCACATCGCGCCGAACCAGGTGACCATCGCCGTGACAGGTACAAGAAGCACCCGGTAGGACTGGTGTGATGCCAGCTTCACGCCGACATAGGTGAGGATCAGCCACCATGCGAGGAACAATCCCACGGCCCACAGTGGGGCGGCGAGACCGCTGACCAGATAGAAGTATCCCGCCACCAGCTGTGCGGCGCCGGCAAGCACGGTGGCTACGATGTAGAGCACGAGCCTGGCGCCGTGCTTGGCAGGGCGCGGGGGATGGCGCATGTGTTCAGGGTATTCGGGGTCTTGAAGCGGTGTCACCAACCACGGCCGTCCCGTGCGCTTGATCTTGACCAGTGGGTCGGCCAAGCCGATCTGCACCGCCGCATCGGTCACTAATCGTGCGCCGTCCCGCCCTGGGTCGGCCACGCCGCCTTCAACGCACACTGGGCCGGCTGAAGTGGTGACGCGTGCCGAGATTCCAGGAGGTCCGATGGACTTCTCCTCCGGTGAGGTGTGGTGAGGTTCTGTGAAGTCTGATGACCTGATCCTGCCGGTGGGGGAGTACCCGGCGGGTGTGTGTGAGAACAAGCAGGAATGGTTGCTCATGTACTCCCGGGGTGTGCCGGCCTCGGTGATCGCAGTGTGGTGCAGGGTTGATGTCCGCCGCGTCCACCGCGCCGTCGACAAGCAGAACAGCCGGCATCCGGGGTTGTTTGATCGGTGCTGGCGGATCCACGACCAACCCGCACCCGCCAGAAACACGCGGCGCTATGTGAGGACCTGGGAGCAGGCGTGGTGGGAGCACTACGACGACGTCGCTGCGTACATGCGTGAGCGCGGTGGTGCCCTGCCGGCGCAGAATGACAGTCCGAAGGCGCGGGTGCTGTACCGGTGGATCGAAGCCCAGCGCCGGCAGTACGACACCGGCACCCTCGCCCCGGGCAGGATCGACGCGCTGGACAGGTTGGGGGAGTGGGTCGGTACCAGGAAGGGCGTGCACCTACGATTCAATACACCCTCCGAGGGCGGCAGATCTGGACCAGCAACGGCCTCCCCGCGCTCACCAACCCGGCTCCGAGTGCTCTCAACAGCGGGTTCGTTACCTGGACGCTCACGCAGGTTTGACGGCGGATCGGGAGTCGCAGCGATGAAGCTGACTCCTCTAGTAGTTGAGCCACATTCTTAGGAGGGGGCGGGTGTTTTTGGGCCGGGCTTGCGGGGGAGAGTCTTGATCCATTCTGAGAAGTGGGTGAGTTCGGTTCCGGTGAGCACGGCGGCGGGGCCGCTGTCCATGGGGTCGGCGAGGAGGGCCAGTGAGTCGGCCGGTAGGTTCTTTGTGGACTCCCAGACAACCGACGACGGTGACGCTGCGTCGGGCCAGCACAGGAAGACGAGGGGATCCAAGGTGGTGGACTCTACAATGCCGACCCGGTGATTGAGCAGGTGGATGAGCTCGCTCGTATACATGCGCCCGGCCACTTCTCCAGCACTGAGGAGAACGCCCGACTCCAAGGTGCCCTTGCGCCCGCGGGGAAGCTGGATCCACTCGGCTCGAAGGGTTGCGCCCTGCCAGGGCTCGACGTCGCTGGGCGCCGCAGGGTTGGGGGTCTGCTGCGGGGAGAAGCGCTCCTGCAGATACGCGACGATGTTGTCGTAGCCGATGCTGATCTTGGTCGCAGTGAAGAGCGTCCTGCCGTTCGCGTCTTTCACGGCGATTCCGCCGAACTGGTTGAGTGACGGACCGGTTGACCCGATGTCAGTCAATGCGACGACCCGCGGCGCTCGGAACCAGGGACGGACCGTCAGGTGCTTGTCGAACGCGTCGACTCGGAACCGGCGGATTCCCATGGCGAGGACGACGAAGAGCGATCCGGCGACCATGATTGCGGCCGCACTGATGAGGGGACCCGGTCCGTCCATAGTCTCGGATTCCACGCTCGAAACGAGCGTGAATAAACCACCAATGACCAGGAAGGCGATGCCGAGCACACGAAACAGGACAGACTGCCAGCGACGATTCGTCACTATGAACAGTGCCCCCGTGTCTGGGTTCGGGCGAGCCGTCCCGCAACCGTTCCGGTCGCTTCGGCGGACAGCCGCTCCGACGATCATGGGGATCACGACAGACAGCAGAACCGCCACGACCACAGGAAACGCGAAGAGGGACACTTACCGAATGTAGCGCTTGTCTCGCCCACGCAGAGCCCGCAAGGCGTCCAAGCAAAGGAAGCCTTATCGGGATTGCCGGTGTTCTGGTTCTGCGCAAGACCATCTGCGTTTGGCTTAACTTGCCTAGGTCAGCAACCGCCAGCCAGAACACGTTACGCGCTGAATGAGGGGGCCAGCCTTCTTAGGGCTGGCTCCCTCATTCGCAGTTCAGCTGCTTACGAAGTACGTGTCGGCCTACTTCTTGGTCATGGGACCGAACGTCGCGTCGATGTCTGCCATCTCCATGTCGGCCGTGGCCTGGATGAGCTCGAGCAGATCGGGGTCCAGCCCAGGAGCGAACTCCTCCAACCGTTCCGGCGCGATCTCCGACGGCACACCCTCAGGGGCCTGCTCACTGGCGTCGAGGGTCGTCCCGTCATTCGAGGGCGACAGGCCCTGGTAGATCTTCCCGGCCTCCGACTGTCCCTTGAGGTCGAAGGTGTACTGCTTGCTCTGCAGTCCGAGGTCCAGGAGCTTCTTGACTTCGGGGAACTGCTCGGCGTTGGTCTTCGGGATCGGCAGCAGCGACTTCCAGTTCACACCGAGGGTCTCGAGAGCCTTGGCGTAACCGTTCTCGTGGGCCTGGTCGCGGACGATCAGGTAGGAGATCGTGGAGCGGGCCGTCTTGTTGTCCGTCATCTCGTACATGCGGCACTTCTGCAGTCGGCCGGTCGCCTCGAGCATCAGGTTGTACAGGAGGTCCAGGGGCAAGTTGCCGGAGTTGTAGACGTAGCTGCCGCTCCACGGGTTGCCCGCCGAGTCCACGGGCATGGCGCCCTGCGCGCCGACGAGGTAGTGGTGGATATTGCTCTGGGACAGGGCCAGGTTGAGCGGGACCGCTCCTCCGGCGCCAGGTGTGTCGAGCGGATCGTCGAGCTTGCCCTGGTAGCGGGGTGAGCCATCGAGAAGACGGGAGATAGTGGTACCGATCAGCTCGACGTGGCTGATCTCCTCCGTGCCGATGCCCTGAATCAGGTCCCGGTACGGTTTCGCGGCGGCGCCGCGGAAGTTCATGCTCTGGAACAGGTACTGCATCATGGTGCGCATCTCGCCGAACTGTCCGCCCAGACCCTCCTGCAGGGCGTTGGCGGCGGCGGGATCCGGCTCGTCGGGGATGATTTCGTTGATGAGCTGCTGGACGTGGAAGAACATGGAACCTCCTGATAACGAACGGCAAAGAGGTAAGCCGCCTTACCTTCACCCTGTCACTGCTCGCCTTAGCACCACAAGAGTGCAGCGATCAGTTGCTGCCGAACTTCCTACGCTGCTAGTCGTCGTGCTTCCCGAAATTTTGGTACCACTTGCGCTCAAATCGGCTGAGTCGGACTGTTTGAACTGAGGGTGACGCGTCTCGGTAAAGGATCCGTTGACTGGACGATCGAGGAAGCTTCTGACCGGGTTGGCCGTCTTCAGAGTTGGCGGGAGATTTGGAACCGTCGATGGGTCTCAGCAATGTGTCTCACATTATCTATTCTTATCAAAGTGGGGATGAGCCTTTGTTGAGCGGTGGGAGCGTAAGAGTGGGAAGTGTCGGGTATGCCAGAGTCAGCACGCTGGAGCAGAACGCGGATCTGCAGCACGCGGCGCTGACTGCCGCGGGATGTGACCGGATCTTTACTGACCATGGGGTGAGCGGAACGAAAGCTAGCCGGCCTGAGCTGGACAAGCTGCTCGACCATCTTCGAAGCGGTGATGAGGTTGTGGTGTGGAAGCTGGACCGGCTAGGTCGTAACACCCGCAACCTGCTGGCCCTGATCGATGACCTTGAGCGCAGGGGGGTGCATTTCCGTAGCGTCACCGAAGGCATCAGTACGACAGGTCCCATGGGCCGTGCCATGCTCACCGTGATGTCCGCCTTCGCACAGCTCGAGCGTGACCAGCTCGCCGAGCGGACCAGGGCTGGCATGGCCGCGGCCGCCGAGCATGGGCGTAAGGCTGGGCGACGTGAAGTGACTACCGACAATGCAAAGGTCAGGCGTGCCAGGGACCTCAAAGCGCAGGGTCTTGCCCCAGCGGACATTGGGAAGATCATCGGGGCCAGTCGGGCGACGGTGTACCGCTATCTGAGCGTGGGCACCAACGACACGGTTTGATGGGAGCGGGGCCGCTATGTGGAGAAGTGTTCTATCCATGACCACCGCTACGAGTGGGAACGTGGTTCCGGTGTGTTCGCCCTCAGTCTGATGCCCTGCGGTGGATCAGTTCCCTGAATGACGGACCTGGGGTATTTGCTGCACGGCCGTTTTTGGCGCCGGGTAGGAGCGGCTATACCGGGTTGCGTTTATCGCCCTGGAGTAGCCTGCTTGGATGTCATGTCGAGCAGCGTTCCTGCAGTTGCCGGGCTTTGCGTATCACGCTGATCAGTGATTCATCGCCCTGCCGGAAGCTCTCGACGGCATCGCGGAGTTCGGTGATCTGGCTGGCCAGCTCCGGTGGGGCTGTTCTGGCGATCTCATCGATTTCGACCAGCAGTCCCAGCGGGTCTGTGCCTAGCTGTTCGGGTGCTGTGCGCACCATGTCGAGGATGCGAGCACATGCCTCGTCGGCGGTGTTGACGGCCGCGTTTGTGGCTGGCGCGCCGGAGGGGGCCGAGCTTATCGGTGATTCTGTGGCGGGTTGCTGTGCATCGGGTTGTGGATTGGTGAATGAGCAACCGGTCAGGACCAGCAGTACGGCAGTCATGGACAGGGCGCGGGCCATGCTGGATCGGGTGGCAGTCAGTGTCGGCATGACGGATTTCCTGTTCGAATCGGGTAACGCGAATAACGCATCACGAGCGTTTCATCCTACGGATCATTGCCCCGGGAACCGTCTCGCAACCGACGTCCTGGAAAGCTTTAGGTTCTTAGGACAGGGAGCATAGTGTTCGTGGGGAGTGGGGCTAGGCGTCCTGGGTGTCCCCCTTAAGCAGCCGGCTTCTTGACTGGGAAAGGGGAACCCATCGCCACCTTCACGTTCCGGCAATGTCTCCGCCTGAATTGCACTTGCCGCGTCCGGCAGCGGCCGAGTACTCCAGTGTGCGCCCTGATCCTCCGGATCACACCATTCAGTCCCTTCACATCAACTCGGCCACGCAACTTTCCCTAACGTGTCGACTAACTGATGAACAGAGCGTTGCTTCTCTCCGGGCGTCTGGGATTGCAGGGCGTGAACAGTTCTGGGGCGGGACTATGCAGACGGCAGGCCGACGGGACCTGCTCTTCAGGGCGCAGAGGTCGTCGCGGGGCGCTTCCATGACCAGTGAACGGTAGCCGTGACCAGCCGAGGCCACTGGTGACGGGGGTACGGGTCGGTCTTATGCGATGGGCCGGTGGGCGTGGGCAACCTGACTGTCGAAGAAGAGGGGAGTCTTGCAACCGGCTGCTTCATAGCGAAACGGCGCCCCTGCTGAGGATGCAGGGCAGCGAGACTTGGCAGAAGTAGCAGGAGCGGTTGAAGGAAAGCCCTGACAGTTCAACGGTATTACCCCCAGCACCCGTGGCTGGCGGGTTGTCACTGATGTGGACAGGGCCTTGGTTGTACTACCGGGTCGGCATGTCCACCGATGGCTTGGGTTTGGGCGTGGTGCTACTGGCGGCGTGCTGGTGGTGCCCGCCCGTGTCTACTTGCGGTCTACTTGCGGTCGATACGGGTTGCGGCGGTGATAATGGGTTCATGGTCTCTACCTTGCACGAAGCTTCATGGCAGCACGCCCATCACGCGCTCCACCTATTCGATGTTTAGGGAGGCGGAGTCCGCCGGGGTCCCGTTTTTCGAGGATCTGAGTCTGAGGACTCGGATGGCGTTGGTCCAGTTGCCGTTGACGGTGATCATCGGGTGTGTGGCCCTGTCTGCTCCTGTTGCGTGGCCGGGGTTGTTGAGAGAACCGCTTTTCCAGCTCTCGCTGGTGGTCCACGCGGTGTTGTTCCTCTTGTGCTGGCTTATTCCCTGGGAGCGTCTTCCGGCGGTTGCAACCCTGAGCATCCCTATCGGGGACGTGTTCGCAGTGATTCTTTCGCGCACCGGTGCTGTCGAGTTCCTGCCCGGGCTTAGTGTCTTGATGATTTTCCCAGTGATCTGGCTGGCCGCTTCCGGGCGGTTCCCGAAGTCCGCCGTGGCCGGCAGTTTCCTCATCCCCTTGGTGATGGGGGCTGTTCCCTTACTGGTCGGATCGGCGCAAGCCACGGCAACGAAGGTGACCACGACGGTGCTGGTGGCGCTAATGCTGTTTGCGGTGGCATTCACGGTGCGGTTCGTGACCGCGACACTATTCCTTCAACAGCGGAAATTGGAGCGCAAGGACGAGGAGCTGCAGCGACTGCTCGATTCGAGCAAGGAAAACGAAAACCTCCTCAAGACCATCCTGGACACTATCAACGTCGGTGTCACGGCTGTCGATGCCACCGGCCGGGTCATTCTTTCTAACCGTCAGCAGGACGTTTTCGCGCGCTCCGCTTCGGGTACTGATCAGGATGGAACCGGCAACCCCGGCTTGGTGTTGTACGGCCAGGACCGAACGTTCCTGCTGCCCGAAGATAGGACCCCTATGGCCCGGGCCATGCGGGGGGAGACGTTCGCGGATTATCATGTCTGGGTCGGTAATGGGAGAACCGCTCGGGCGTTGTCCACGGCTGCGCGCAGCATCAGTGCCGGACCCGGGACTTCTGCTGGAGCTGTTATCGCCTACACCGACGTCACCAGTCTGGTGGAGACGGTGGCCGCGAAAGATGAGGTCATCGCCACGGTGTCCCACGAGCTCCGGTCACCCCTGACCTCCATCGTGGGGAACCTGGAACTCGCGCAGGACGCAACTGATCTGCAGGCAGCCTCCCATTACGTCGATACCGCATCCCGGGCCGCGGATCGTCTTACGGAACTGGTGTCTGACCTGTTGCTGTCGAACTCGGCTGCGATGACGGTTCATCCCCGGGAAACGGACATCGCGGGTTTGGTGGATTCGGTCATTAGCTCGGTGTCATCTCGGGCCGCCGCTGCCGGTATTGCAATCAGGACCGAGGTGCCGGCACCGTTATGGGTGCACGCGGACCCGTTGCGGATGGGTCAGGTACTCGACAACCTGCTCACCAACGCCATCAAATACAGTCCCGATGGTGGTGTGGTGGTGGTGAAAGCGCGCACGAAGGACGGACAGCTCGAACTGGTTGTCGAAGACACCGGCATGGGGATGTCGCCCCAGGACGCGGCCAGGGTATTCGATAGGTTTTTTCGGACGGAATCCGCTCGGGACTCGACAATCCCCGGGACAGGGCTTGGGCTCTCGATCACCAGGGCGATCGTCGAAGGACACGGCGGGAAGATCGTTTGTAGAAGTGAGGTCGGGCGGGGTACAACGTTTATGGTCAATGTTCCCTCCCCTGACATCGACCGAGGGCTCGGAACAACGCGCCAGGTGAACGAGAATCGTGCTACCGCTTCCGGGGGTGTTTTCGTAGGCGTGTGAAATACGCCTCCGCCGAATAATCTGCGGCTTCAGTTTTCCCGTAGCGCAGGAACACCGGCAAGCGCAGGGTTTAGTCAGGCTTGTGTGTAAGAAAAGCGTCCATTGGGGGATTCGCATAGCATTTGTGAGTGTCTTCCCCTCATGATTCCTCCGCGAACAATGACCCCGACCCTGCTCATGCAGGTAGCACCCCGCCGCTGATCACCACCCTGTTTAGCTCTGTGTCCTTCCCGGCATGCGGGGGGCGGGAACCGCTGGTGGATAAGCGAGTGCTGTACGAGCTTGAGGAGGATTTCAACGGTCCGGCAGCGGTGCATGAATTTGCCAGGAATTTCAACCAGTCCTGGGACGGGAAGTATCAGCGCTTGTCTGATTCTGTCCACCAGCGTGATCAGGAGCGGGCGCAGGAGGCTGTGTTGAGCGTGAAAGTCACCTCGATCATGGTGGGCGCGTCCCGGCTCGCACACCTGGCTGCCCAACTCGAGGGACTCATCGAAGTCAATGACATGGCTTCCGCCACTGAGGCCCTTACCGGTCTCCGACAATGTGGATTGGAGACCAGGACGGAGCTTCTGGACACCTACATCCGCTAGGAGATATCCGCGGAAGCAGGCGAACCTGACGTTTCAGCATTGGTACGCGGTAGGGGAGTAATGCGGTACCCGACTCCCCGGACCGTCGTGATCAGGTCAGTATCTCCGAGATGGTGAGAGAGCTTCCGGCGCAGGTTCCCCATATGGACTTCTACCGTTCGTTGGTCAGCGTCGCTGACATAGGAGGGGCTCCGATGTTCATCACCCCGGAGCACGCCCACCAACGTGAATTTGGTCCGGACCGCCCCCTTGCTGCGCAGCATTTCGTACAGCAAATCGAACTCGCTCTTGGTCAACGGTACTTCCTGATCGGCGACTTGCACAGTCCGGGCTTCACCATCAAGGACCAGCTCCCCGCGGCGTAGTACTGCCTGCGTCCTCGTCGCAAAGACAGACACAGGTGCAGGCCCGGTTGCAGGTTCAGGTTTGAGCGCGGGTGCCGGCGTGCTGGGGGCGACGGCTTGAGGGGTTAATGAGGTGGTTGTCCCGGTGCGGGGCCGGCGCCTCATCGTATCGATGCGGGCCCTGAGTTCGCGTGGGCGGAAGGGCTTGGTGAGGTAGTCATCCGCTCCCCCCTGCAATGCTGTGAGGGTGTCTGATTCACCGGTTCGGGCGGTGAGCATGATGACGTAGCAGTCGCTGACATCGCGAATACGCCGGAGGACTTCGTAGCCGTCAATATCGGGAAGACCCACATCGAGGGTGACAATTGTCGGGGTGGTATCCCGCACTATGTCGACGCCGGCGCGCCCTGTGGCTGCTGACTGGACGTCAAAACCGGCCTGCTGCAGCGTAGCGCACACGATATTGCGGATATCCAGGTCATCTTCAATGACCACAGCTGTTGCCTGCGTGGAGGGCAGCTCGTTGTCGATGAGCATTCGTGAGACCTTCGTTGTCCGGTAGCCCGGCTAACCGCGTGGGTCCCGTGGCTTTGCGTCCCCGGCTCACACCGGGTTTGCCCTTATCAATGAGCAACAACCCATCTACCCAAGGACTTTATCAGGACGCACCAAATGACAGCCAGGCCCCCTTCACGGATCCGTAGCGCCGTCCGTGACTGAGGCATCACCTCCGTAAGCGGAGTGACCGAAGCCTCTGGAAGGGGAGCGGGCGAGGTTGTCGAATGTGAAGATGAACCTGATTGGTAATGAGGAAAGTTTTTGAGCACCGAGAAGATCATGACATCTGTCCAGCCTGACTGCGCAGATGCTGAGCATGACGGCCCACAGCGTGACCATGACAAATCGAGTGGCAGCACCGCGCGAGGTGCCACTCACCTCATCCCAACCGGGCCGACCGCCAGGATCCATGACAGTGACACTCCGTGTCCCCTTCGGTGGTGATGAGAGAAGTAATAAGAATATGAATCTAGTTTACTTAGCCATTCGGGGTGTTTTCGAATATTAGTGTAGATCAATTTGAGAGTCGATGTTTTTAGTCACATCAAGTGGAAAGTTTTGGGAAGGTTCTGCGCGTTTAGAGTGAAAAGCGGGAGGCGTGTGGCTAGGTTTTGAGGAGCCGGCAGGAGTCCGCTCCAGCCGCATCGTGTCTCACATTCGCTGCGAACGGACCGTGTTTTTTCCTCCGGCATTTCCTGATCGTCCACTCACAGCAAAGGTCTCACCCCATGCGTAACGTTTCCCGTCTCTGCCTCGCTGTAGGAGCATCCGCCGTCCTCGTCGGGTCCCTGGCCCTTCCGGCGTCGGCCGCCGACACTGCTACGACGACCGCCACCGTTGAGGTGCCTGCCGGCTCAATCGCTATTTCCGCGCCGGGTGCCGTTGTGGCTCTGACCGGGCTTACGCCCGGCCAGAGCGTCACTGCAGCCGTCGATGGTGTTACTGTCACCGATGATCGCGCGGGCGTCGAGGGGTGGAGTGTCCAGGTTGGTCTGAGCGACTTCACCGGCCAGGTCACCGGCGACACCATCCCCGCCTCTGGTGCGAGCTACACACCGGGTGTGGCGGTTAAGGCCGGAACCTCCACCGTTACAGCCACTACCCAGGCGAGCCTCTCCGTTCCGGGAGTTGTTCAGTCGGCTACTGGCGTCAATGGCAACAACACCGCTGCGTGGAACGCCACGCTGCAGGTGAGCGCCCCCTCCGACGCACTGGCCGACGTCTACACGGCGACCCTGACCCACTCGGTCCTGTAGTTCCGGCAACTCCGGGTAGGTCCGGTTTATCCGGGTAAGCCCGGGGAATTTACTGGAACCGATGTAGCCAGAACAGCAAGAGCAGCCCGAGGTGGGGCACCTGCATTCACGTGTTTTCTCGACGTTTGCAGGTGCCTCCCCGGGTCGTACCCCTTCCTCTTATGACAAGGCTTGTAGTGCGTTTCCTTCTTACTGTGTCCGTGATGATCCTGCTGGTGCTCCTCCCGGCGGCACCGGGTACGGCGTCGACCCTGGCGGGTCCTCCTGCAATCACCACCCCGGATACCGCTTCCAGCACCGATCCCACCCCCGCTAGTACTGCTCCTGCTGGGGCTGCTTTCGGTATCCGATTGCTCGACATCCCCGCCAGTACCCAGAACGATCCCAGGGCACGGACCTACATCGTTGACCGGCTCGCTCCCGGCAGTGAAATCAGCCGCAGGGTCCGCGTCGAGAACACCACTGATACCGCCGCGACGATCCACCTGTACTCCGGTGCGGCGCGTATCGACTCCGGAGTCTTCATCGGCGAGGACTCCTCGGTACGCAATGAGCTCAGTACCTGGACGACCCTGGCCGAACCGGAAGTCGCCCTCGAGGCCGGAAAATCCGCCGACGTCATGGTCACCATCGACGTACCAGCAGAGGCCCCGGAAGGGGAACAATACGGTGCCGTGTGGGCCGAAATGCGCAGCACCACCCAGGATGGAGGCGTCGTCCAGGCCAACAGGGCAGGAATCAGAATTTATCTTTCCGTCGGGCCCGGCAACGGGGCACCAGCTGACTTCACAGTCGCTTCACTCACGCCGTCCCGAAACCAGAACGGAAACCCCGAGCTCAGCGCCCTGGTCACGAACACCGGGGGGCGGGCCTTGGATATCACCGGCGACCTCACACTGAGCAATGGTCCCGGGGGGCTTTCAGCGGGCCCGTTCAGCGTCCAGGCGCCGACCACCATTGTCCCCGGCGACAGCCAGAACGTCACATTCTCCCTCCCCACGGAACTTCCCAATGGGCCGTGGACGGCAGGGCTCACCCTCAAGAGCGGTCTAGTGGAACACGAAGCCTCTGCCACGGTCACTTTCCCCCAAGCCGGCCCCGGTAAGGCCGCCGTTCCCGCCACTACCGGAAACACCGCGGGGCTGATCATCGCGGCCATCGCCGGGATCCTAGTTATTGGTCTGCTTGTCGCAGGGTTGATCCTGCGCCGCCGGCGCCACCAGCACCGAGCGACGCCCAGCGTGCCGTGATGCCGTATCAAGCCGGAATCACAGATGTGGGTCCGGGTCCAGGTTCGCTGGTCCGTCGCGAGATGGAGCGGCAACGACTGTTGTCGCTTGACCGCTCAGGACTGCTGGAAACGGGTGATGAAGAGCGGTTCGACCTGATTGTCCGGCGCACCCAGGAAGCCTTCGGTGTCAGCGCCGCCAGCATCGCTTTGATCACCGAGGACCACCAATTCCTGCGGTCCTTCGTCGGGCCGCTGGCCCGGACGGTGGACCGGCAGCATGCGTTCTGCAACGTGACGATCCAGAGTGAGGAACTGCTCATCGTTCCGGATACGCTCAAGGATCCCCGATTCAGCACCAACCCGCTGGTTGTGGGGAACCCGAAGATCCGCTTCTATGCGGGATGCCCGTTGCGCGGGCCGGGTGGCTGGCTCGTAGGAACACTGTGCGCCATTGATCAGCAGCCTCGACCTTTCGGGATAGGTGATCAACGCGTGTTGCGGGCACTGGCAGTCGAGGCAGAACTCGAACTCAATGCCAAACCGATCCCATGAAGGGTTCCGCAGCCTTAGCTGGTGTCGAGCGAACGCATGAGGGCAAGCCGCCTACGAAGAAGCTCGTCCTTGCATAGCTGGTAGAAAAAGCGCTTATAGGCTCGGAGTCGCGGCGGGTCTGGTACCCATCGGTCCAGTTCCATGGAAGGAAAACATGACCTTGTTGACGGTAGGAACCTCCCGCGAGGACCCATATGAAGGTGCAAGTAGGGATGCGGGATTCGCTACAGTGCTCGCAGGGGCTCACATAGCGGCCTCGGACATCGCACTGATCACGGACGCCGCGCAATCAATCCTCCATGTTTCTGGTTCCTTCACAGCCATGACTGGATACGAACCTGCTGATCTGTACGGGCGGAACTGTCGTATCTTGCAGGGCCCTGGCACCGACAGTGCCACCGTACGTCGGATGCGGGACCTGATGGCGTCAGGGGAAATATTCGAGGGGCGAATCCTGAATTACCGCAAAGACGGCTCAGCATTCTGGACTGCCCTGAAGATCATCCCCATGCGGCTGGGAAACGGAGCCGCAGTCTCCCACTTCGTCAGTGTCCAGCGCGATATCAGCAACGACGTCGCCCTGCTGAAGCAACTGGAGGCTCAGGCTCTCCACGATCATGTGACAGGACTTCCCAACCGGGCGGCAGCCGAACGTGCTGTGGGGGACGTCGTCCGACAGGCGCTCGACCTACATACGACGGTAGCGGTCGGCCTGATCGACCTGGATGACTTCCGCATTGTTAATAACACCCTTGGCCACGCCGCAGGGGATGCGGTGCTGCAGCAGTGGGCGTCCCGGGTCCTCTCACGCTTACGCGAGGGCGACCTGCTGGCCCGGATGGGCGGGGATGAATTTCTCCTGATCCTGCGGCACATTCCGCGGGACACTGCGCACGAAAATCTTTCCCGCCTTCTCGATCGACTTCATGAGGCCGTCGAAGCGCCCTTCATCCTAGACGGTCAGGACGTCCGTATCGGGATGAGTCTGGGCATAGCCCTAGTGCCGCAGGACGGTACCGACAGCCGCACGCTCCTGCGCAGCGCCGATGAAGCCCTCTACGAGGTCAAGAAACGCACCAGTGACGGACACCCCTGGTGGGAGACCGCGATCCATGCCCGTGCCCGTGCGCACACTCACGCCCATTCTCACGCTGGATACTTCGGCAACAAAGGGATCCCCGCGCTCCGTTCTGATCGTCACGGTTTCAAGGAGACCGGCGCGGAGATCTATCGGCACGCGGTACGCAGCGGAGACATTTTGGTTCACTTCCAGCCCATCGTGGACCTTCGGGACGGGTCGATCACCCAGTTCGAGGCCCTGGCGCGACTACATCTGCCCGATAGAGGAACCGCATACCCTGCCGATTTCCTGCAACGGCTTAGTGCTGGTGACCTACGTATCCTGTTCGCCCGTGTCCTGGACGAAGCACTGGGGTTGATCGCCGCCTGGGATGGGGGAGGTGCCCGCCCTAACGTGGCAGTAAACCTCCCCCCGGAGATCCTGCACGATCAAACACTCCCCGCGCTGGTGGAGGGGCTGCTTTGCACCCACAACATCGAACCAGGTGGGCTGGGACTGGAACTGCTGGAGTCCCACCTCATGGAGCTGGAGGAGCAACGGATCGCGCTGCAGAAGCTCGCCGGCCTCGGTGTCCGCCTCGCGATGGACGATCTTGGATCCGGGTACAGCAGCCTGCAACGTCTGGCATCATTCCCGTTCAGTGCGATCAAGCTCGACCGCGGATTATTCACGCACGTCTCCGATAAACCCCTGGAGACACTCAGCGTCATGGCGACCCTCATCCAGATGGGCCGGGATTTGGGCATGACGGTCGTGATCGAAGGACTTGAAGACGAGAGCCTCACCGAAGCAGCCATGATCCTCGGTGCCCCCTTGGGCCAGGGCTACTATTTCTCCCGACCCCTGGCAGCGGAAGATTGCAGGCCCTGGGCCGATTCCCTCGACTTCCAATTGCACAGGTCCCCCATCCAGACTTTGCTCGGCGCCCTCGCCTACCACTGGCAGTTCGCCCGTTTGGCCGCGCCCCACCCGCTGGACCTGGCACGCTGCCCGCTCACCCGCTTCATCGGTGGTGCCGAAGCTGGCACCGAGGTGGAGTCCTGGCACGCCCTCCAGCACTCACCGCAGGGAATGCACCCCGCCTCCAGCCGTTTCCTGATCGACTGGTTCACTCAGGGAATCCGCACCCAAGGTTCAGGCCATGCAACGCCCCTCGGGTCAGTCAGCGCTTAGTGTGACCGGAACAACAGACAGCACATACCCCCTCGTAAAGGATCCAATGCTCGAGCTTCCCCGTATCCCGTCCTACAGTCTGCCCTCCGACGAACCCGAACGGCTCCGGTCACTGGCGGACACCGAGCTGCTCGACACGCCAGCTGAGGAAGGGTTCGACCGGATCACCCGGTTGGCTCAGCAACTCTTCGGTGTCAGCGGTGCCGCGGTGTCCCTCGTCGCGGAGGACCGGCAGTTCCTTAAGTCCGCTGCCGGGGACCTCGACGTGAACGTGCCGAGAGCCGAGTCCTTCTGCACCCACACCATCCTTACCCCGGACACACTCGTCGTGGAGGACGCCGCGAAGGATGACAGGTTCAGCCAGAACCCCGCAGTGCTGGGCGAAACCATACGTTTCTATGCCGGGCAGCCCCTGCAGGGCCCGGGTGGACACAATATCGGTGCCTTATGCATCATCGATCAGCAACCCCATGCCTTCGATGACGAACAGCAACGGGTACTGCAGGACCTCGCAGCGATCGTCCAGCGTGAGATCAACGTCCGCACGGACCTCAGGCATGGTGCCAAAGTACAGCAAGCACACCTACCCGACACCGTCCCATCGCTGCCCGGGTACACCATCACCGCCGCTTGCCGTCCTGCCGGTGAGCTCTCAGGAGATTTCTACGACTGGAACCTGATCGACGGGGTGTTCCGGTTCACCCTTGCCGACGTGATGGGCAAAGGAACAGGACCGGCCATACTTGCCGCCACCATCCGGGCGGGCCTTCGCGCGACTGCGGGCCTCGACCCCGCGGGCTCACTGGAAGCGGTGTCAGAGGAAATGCTGTCCGACCTTGCACGCACAGACTCCTTTGCCACCGCCTTTCACGCCGAGCTGGACCCTTCTACAGGGGTTGTGCGCTACTCCGATGCAGGCCACGGACTAGCGCACCATGTGACACCAGAAGGACCTGCCAGGAGGCTCCCCACCACGAGCGTTCCCCTTGGAGTTATGCCGGGGATGCAATGGCATACCCATACCCTGACTCTTGAGCCCGGCGAGGCCCTGATCGTGCCCAGTGACGGTGTCCTGGATCTGCTCGACGAGGACCTGGAGGAACTCGCCGCAGAGCTCCATCACCTCTCGAGAAGCACCAATCCCCGCGCCCAACTCGACCGGCTGCTGAAGCGCAACGAATCCCCCAATGATGACGTCACCATCCTCATCCTCAGCAGAAACCCTAACGGCGTACCGTAACAAGCCGGGTAGACGGGGTTCGGCCGCTCAATAAAGCTGAAAATGCTGACCGATGGGTCCCGTCTTGGCTAACGGCCCGCGGAATGTGGTGCGAATTCGGTGTTGCCGAGTCTTGCTACCAGCGACGGATGCACGATCATGTTCGCCGGTCGGGCATGCCGGAGCGTGTGGGCGCGTTCCTCTTCGGCCGAGGCCGGCAGCAGTTCGTCCCCGAGCAGCGGCGCGGAAGCGAGGTCGAGTGCTTTCGTGAGCAGCGCCAGGGCTGCGGCAGGCGCCGCGCGGATCCTTCGATCTACACGCTCGGACGAAATCATATTCAAAGAGTTTACGGACAGCATTCATCGGCAGAGCTCGGCCAGCCGCAGGAGCGCCGGCGTTGTCTTGTCCACCGAGGCGTCGGAAAGCTTATCTGGGCCCCATGCCTCAACCGCTACTTCGAGCTGCGCTGCGACCGCTTTGTGCATTCGTGGGAGTGCATCGGTGAGGTTTGCATAAATTTTGGCGTCTGCCTCAGGAATCGTTTCTATGGGTTCCACAGTAAGGGTTCGGTACTCGGCGCATGATGCACTGAGCGACATGCGCTCAGAACTGCATCCGGCCGCGAGGGGAACGAGCAGAATGCAGGAGATTGCTGAGGCGAGGGCGCGCATTGCACGAGCATAAGCGATATGAGACTAAATCCTTTGGGGACCACAGATCACAAACGCAAGGTGCTGGAGCGTCTGCGCTCGGAGACCCAACACCTTTGACGTCACAGAACCCCCAACAATCCTCAGTACGAGTAGAATCGAGTCAAGGGCAGGATCTGGTACTAGGACTCGGCGATTCGGTCCCCCTCGGCCGGCTGATTAACCGCTAGGTTTCTGTCGATGCAGGTGTCGTGGGTTGCTCGTCCTGATGGACATCAGCGTGATGGATGATCTGTTCGCGCTGAACACTATCTATTGCACCTGATCTGCCGGGGGTGAGTCATCTGCCTCTTCGCCAGTCTTGGCTTTTCCGCGTGACAGTGCTCCTTTTTGACCGCCTGGTGATCGTGCTGTCTTTGTCGCCTCCCGAACACCTGCCGCGGTTGCTCCTTGACCGAAGTAGAACCCGACGATGGCGATTAGTAGAGTCGAGAAAATGGTCATCAGTTCGCTGGCGAAGTCGGTGCTGTTCTCATGTGGATTGGACAGGGTAACGACGTAGGTTGGAGGCTGACCCTCCACAATCGGTTCGGCTACAACCGCGAGGATGCGGTCATCAGGAAGTGCGGTAAGCGCTTCATGTGTGACACCGCGGCTTTGAATTCCCCCATCCTCTCCGGCGCGAATCTCACTGAAGACGTGGATTGATGACAGGGAGAACACGACAAGGATGATGAGCGCGAGAACGGCGCTGATGCTTCCGTGCGGAAGACTTAGCGCTCCTCTTACGTCATCGCCATCACCATCAATTTCACGTCCCACAAAGGCGAAGGCGACGAGTGCGGCGAGAAGGATAAGCGTGCCTACTGCGAAAGCGATTCCCAATAGCAGTACGGTCGGGGGCTTCTGGCCCGGACTGACGAGCCCAGCTAGCAGGGGTTTGAGCAGTAGGTAAACGATCCAAAGAAGGGCTAGCAAGATGACAGTGGTCAGTGTCCAACCCAGTACCCGAACCAGCGGCCTTCGACGCTCTGAGTTACTTTGAGTTGACGTGCTGCCGGTACGATCAATCGTCATCTTCCCTCCTCCATTGGAGTCTGCTTGGAGGATACGCCGCTTATTTACTTACCGGAATAGAACTCCGGTCGAGCAGCCACTTGTTTTCCTCCCGGTCTACCCCATCGCACTTCTCGCAAGGGGGTGTCAAAGGTAGTCAAGCTGATGCCCGCCTCCTTCCAGAAGCTAAAGCTTATGAAGTTGCAAAGGGAACCATCACACCGGAGCATCCTTCGCTCCACGGAGTAATCTGCTTACGCTGTGACATGCTGGTTTCGGCGCAAAGATCACGGATCTTGTTCTGCACCTCGCCCCTTCATGTGAAACATCCTTGTCCTAGCAAAGATGCTTTACACAATGGCGGTTGTCAATTATTGACCGTTCCGTCCATTGCCCAAACCAGGAGTGCTCGGCGTACCGCCCTATAGGTTGGTGGTGGTGATTCCCCCGCTGTGGACGGGGCGTACTTCGACTCCGCCGGTGCTTGTGCGTACTGCCGGGTTTAGGCGGGCGATCGCGATGGCGGCATCGAGGTCAGGTGCTTCGATGACGTAGAAGCCTGTGACGAACTGATCGGCCTGGACAAAGGGGCCCGCCGTCGTGCTGTCGTGTCGGATTGAGACAGCGCTGGCCCTGGGTGTCAGGGCGTAGGCGAGAGACATTGAGCCTGCAGCTTGAAGGTCTCGTGCGTGCTGGTCGTTCTCCTCCAGGTCAGCTTCAGCTGCTTCGAGGGCATGGAGGGATTCGTCCGCGTAGATGAGGATGGCGAAGTCGGGCATCAGATGAGCCTTTCGGTGGGTTTGTTTACTTCTGGTACTACAGGCGTAGGTGCAGGTATCTGTTAGTTGACGACGAGGTTCTGATGTCCGTCGATGAGTTCACGCACGATGTCGAGGTGCCCGGCGTGGATCGAGGTCTCCGTAAGCACGCGGAACACGACCTCGCGCCCGTCCGCCATGGGAGGTTGGCCGAACTCGCTGGCCGGGGGCCACCAGCGGGGAGGGGCAGCCAGATCACCCTCAGCGAGTACTGTGTCGCTGCGGGTGAGCTGCTCCCGGTAGATGCTGACGGCATCTAGGCCGGTCATGGGCGGGGAGTTCCACCCGTCATGGAGGTCGTTGATTGCCGCCGGGTTTGCGCCGAGGACGGCAGAGATCCAGAACATCTCGTCATCGAACGCGAGATGATTTAGCAAGCCCGTTACGGTCCAGCCCGAGGGGACGAGCGATGTGCTCATCTGCTGTTCCGTCAGCCCTTTGACGGCGCGCAGTGCGTGGGCGCGCTCGGCTGCCAGCTGGGCGAGCAATTGGGCATCCCTCATGGCGTGGACTCGTAGCCGATGAGCCAGCGAAGCCCATAGCGGTCAGTGACCTGGCCGTCCGTGCCGTCCCAAGGCCGTTGCACCAGGGGATCGATCGCCGTACCGCCGATACAGAGCTTGTCGAACCACTCATGCAGCACTGCCGGCTCAGCGGTGCCCAGCAGGGAGAGCAGCAGGCCCTCGCACCACACCGATGGTTCTCCTTCCGGCGTGTCAGAACCTGCGAGGGAGACGACACCTTGAAGGACCCCATGAGCGATGGCATCAGGTGGACCGTCAGTCCTCCCGTGATCCTCGTAGGAGCTCAGAGACAACTCGCCTCCGAAAACATCGGCATAGAACCCGAGTGCCTCCCTCGTGGTGCCAGGGAAGCTGATGTAAACGAGGGGTGCGGCCATGATGACTACTCCTGACATTGGACTGGGTGCAGCAGACCGAATGGCCCTCCACTACCTTCTAGACGATCCTGCGATGGCAGATTCATCGGTCATCAATGATGGCGGTAGATGTGTGGAGTGATGCGGCGCTAGTTGTACTGGGCCGGGACGTTGTTGACGCTTGGGGCTTGATAAGAGGAGGACCTCCGGGCTTAGTGGAGCTGTCTAGTTCCCACACTTCGCGACCGGAGGTCCTCGTGTCCCA
>NZ_JBTNDT010000020.1:0-2612 GCF_054510855.1 Arthrobacter rhamnosi
TGCACCCGAGAGAGTGTGGGAGAGTAGGACACCGCCGGACAACCATTCAACGGGAAGGCCCCGCACCACCAGGTGCGGGGCCTTCCCCACTTAAACCACACCACCCCGCCGAACCGGCACCAGTCGGCACGCCCACCCGAGAACCCAGCCTGTGCTTACTACAGCCGGCACACCACAGCGCGCCACCACACACCGGAGGAACCGGCCCGCACCAGCCCAGGCTGTTCCGCATGTTCTCATCGTGCTTCGCGGTCTACGCGGACTCGACAAGGCGCCGTCAGGCCAGCAAGTGGAGTGGCGCGATGACGACTGGAGGAGAAGCTCCCGTCGATCCGGCTCTACTGGACCCTTCGGGGATGAACCACAGGGGAGGGCTGCCTGTCGGTGTAGATCCCGTTCGAGCAATGGCCCTCTTCATACCCACTCCCGGCGCCGCAATGGAGGCTCTTCCCCTCCGGGGCGCTGCACGAGTATCTGATTCACGCCGTTCAGCCCCCGCTCGAACCCGAGTGCACTCGATGCCATATACAGCCGCCATACCCGTGCGCGTCCCTCGCTTGTGAGGCGTACCGCCTCGTCCCAGTTCTCCTCGAGGTTGTGCACCCAGGCCCGAAGTGTCAGCCCGTAATGCCGGCGCAGCGCTTCAACGTCGAGCACTTCCAGCCCCGCCGCCTCAAGGGCGCCGATCATGACGGTGAGGCTGAGCATCTCACCGTCGGGAAAGACGTAGCGGGGGATGAAGGAGTCTGGATCCGGTGGCATCTCACCTGCGTTCCAGGAGATCGCGTGATTGAGAAGGCGCCCGCCGGGACGCAGCAGACCGTACAGATGGGACGCGTAATTACTGATCTGGTCCCTGCCGACGTGCTCGGCCATGCCGATAGAGCTGATCGCATCGAACAACCCGTCGTGCACATCGCGGTAGTCCTGCACCCGAATGTCGATGCGGTCGGAGAGGCCGGCATTCGCCACTCGCTCCCGCCCGAGAGCCGCCTGCTCTTTCGAGAGCGTGACACCTACGACGTCGACTCCGTAGTTCTGAGCCGCGTGCAGCGCAAAGCTGCCCCAGCCGCAACCCACATCCAGCACCCGCATGCCTGGCCGAAGGCCGAGTTTGCGGCAGACAAGGTCAAGCTTCGCCTCCTGGGATGCGTCCAAGCAGACATCCTCGTTCTCCCAGACCGCGCAGGAGTAGACCATGGACGGACCGAGCACGAGCGCGTAGAACTCGTTGCCCACGTCGTAATGGTGCGAAATAGCAGCAGCGTCCCGCTTCTTGGAGTGCTTCCGACCGGCTCGGGTCACGTTCATCTCCTCTGGCGGAGGCGTGGGCGGAAGTCCCAGTGCACCGATACGTATGGCTGTCCGGACCAGTCTTGAACGCTCACCCAGCGTTGGAGGGCGGAAAGCCTTCACCTCGGCGAACTTGCCCACGGAGCTGAGCGCCGAGAAGCTCTTGAAGAGGTCGCCGGGTCCGTCTATATCCCCGGCTACATAAGCGCGGCTCAGCCCGAGTTGATTCGGGGACCACAGCATCCGCCTCAATCCCCGCCGGGAACGGAACTCGATGACGGGGGCATCGGGGGGCCCTGCTTCTGATCCGTCCCACGCCCGCAGCCTCATCGGTATTTCTTCGGTGCCCAGGACGATGCCCAAGGCTTCGGCCAAGCGTGGTGCCACTCCCTTTTTCCTGCCCATGCCCCCTGTCTACTACGACTTGCTTGCGGGAACCAGAGGAGGCTCGAGGTCAGGGGACCGCGCGGTTACTGTCGCGCCGTCGATCGTCGCGCCGCACGTCAGCAAGGATTCGCGGTCCTAGAGAACCAGGAGAGGCGCCCGGCAGTCCGTTCTTCTGCTCGAGAGGCCCCGCCATCGTGCCGGCGCGCGCTACGGCTGCTCCCTATAGGCACGCGTCCCGGAGACCGCTCGGGTGCCATGTGTCTGTATGGGCCGGAGTGGGCGATCCACTACCCGGGATGCCCGAAGCAGCGCCGCCAGGAAATCGCCGGTGCGGGCTGGGGCGGCAGCGCAGGTACTGACGGCATTCGACGCATGGACCCGGCCGAACCCGAGGTGAGGGACAGCCGGCCCGGGATCTGTTGTCGGGGGTGCGGGGCTGGCGTAGGCTGATTTGCCTCGGCGGTGGAGCGGTCGTATAGTTATGTGGTTGCCCCGGTGAGGGTGACCAACCCCCTCCAATTCCAGTGGTCGGTTCGTGCGCTCTGATGCGGGATCGAATTAGGCCCTGTATTTGTGGTGGGATTGTTTTGTCGAATTCTTTTGCGGGGCCTGTAGGGCACGGCGGGGGATTTGACAAGGGAAAAGAGAATGAAATAAGCTGTAAATGTAACGACGAGGGAAAACAAGCCGGACAGAGCGTGGAAGCGCGCGGCCTGCAAGTAATCGTTTGTTCCTGTTGTTTGAGAACTCAATAGTGTGCCAAGTTTGTTGATACCGATTGTTTTTTGATTGGTTGAATTTGCTGGTTGCCGTGCACCTCGGTGTGTGGTGGCTGGTTTTTTTGGCTGGTTTCGAATTTTGTGCAGGGGTGTTGCCCGTTTTCCCGGGTGGTGTCCTTGTGTCTGTAATGCATTTACGGAGAGTTTGATCCT
>NZ_JBTNDT010000021.1:0-2088 GCF_054510855.1 Arthrobacter rhamnosi
CACAGCGCCGATGGTACTGCACCCGAGAGAGTGTGGGAGAGTAGGACACCGCCGGACAACCATTCAACGGGAAGGCCCCGCACCACCAGGTGCGGGGCCTTCCCCACTTAACACACCAGTCGGGTCTGGTCAGCTTGCCCCGAAGGCGGTGGCTATCGTCGGTGGGGCGTCCAGAGCAGCTGCTCCATGTATCGTCCTCTCGCTTCGCTGTCCATACAGCTGGCACGCGCATCAGCCGGCACATGGGTCTGATGAATGCGGGCCTGCATAACGCCCGAGAATCCGGCCGGCACAAGGCCTAGGGCCAGTCCCCGACTGCTCCTCACGCCCCTACTCTCAGCAAGCTCTCCGGCTGTCGGCTTACGGCGCTGGCTCCCAGCCCCAGCGGACGTAGCTCAGGCCTGCCAAGGTGCAGCGCGCCGATTCCCACACCCGGCCCCAGGGGTGCGACATCTCAAAGAAGACGCGCCGAGGCCGTACTCGAGGCTCCCGCTTCGCGGGCCCCGAATCCCCACCGTGGCCCGCTGCGCCGGCCGGATAGTAGGTGCGGTAGCGCGGGGAGCCTATGTTGGCTGATGAAGTGCTCCCCGAACGTCGGTCCGGTAGTAGGGATTGTGCGGTTGGTTCCGTAGCTGCCTCTGGCCCTGTCCTGGGTAGAGCGGGCTTATGCGGAGCCCCGCGACGGTGCATCCCGCCGATTTCCTCTGTCGTGGATAGTGGCGGGTCCGTCCTTCTCCGATGATCGCGGAAGCTGTTGCCAGCCGGCCAGCTGCTGGGTTGGTGCCGGCCCTGGATTCGCTGGTAATTCCCGTGATCCATCCCCCGGCATACCAGTGGTGCCGTTGCGGCCGGTTTCGATCGGTCCGGCAACTTCCTGGGCTTTGACGATGAGGTTGGTGCCGATCAGGCGGAGAGGGTCGAGGAAGTCCGCCCGCGTCTGCATGACGGTTGCGACGACAGAGGCGTTGAGCTTGAGCTTGGTCCCGGCGTGCAGGCTGACGCCGGTCAAGCGGTCTCTGTGGCTGATCACCTGCACCACGGATTCTGGCAGGACCTCGCCCTGCTCAACCAGATCCTTCCTTCGGGCTGCAGTAGGTGGAGTGGTGTGCGGCGGCACGGCGAGGTGCGGGTTGAGCTGTCGGAACATCATGGACTGACGGAAGGACCTCGGCCCTATGGGCAGTACGCCGATGTGTCGGCCGTGCATTCCGTAGCCATGGCAGAAGGTTCAGTGCAGCATGTCCCTACGCCATAGCGCGGTGAGACCGGGAACGTCAGGCAGTCCGTTTGTGCCGCCCGAGGCAACGATGGCCCAGCGTGTGGCGATCGAGGTGTGGTCGAGCTTCAGTGGAAGGCAGGCGTGACTGGGGCGAGAGGACAGAACGCGCTCTGCCCAATCGCCCGCGCCCTCAACCGACATCGATGAACTCGTCAGCTTGCAGGAAGAGGATGATGCCGGGATCGGACCTCAAGCCCGCACTGCACGCGGACGTGACGACCGGGCTACTCCCGCGCTATGAGGCAGCGGCAGGAGCGATCCTGGTCAGCACGCACGTTGATGCCGGGGCAGCGCCGGCCCCCAAGCGTCGAATGCATGGGGGATGGGTGTTACCTATCGCGCATGCCGGTCAAGCACGCTTGGAGCTCAACGGGAGGGAGCCCCGTAATCGGCCAGACCGACCACGGCACGATCGCCGCAATTCTGGCCGGAGCCGCAGCTTGGAACCGGCGCGGCACCTCATCGGCTCGATCCTCGAGGGCACGGCACGGCGTCCGTCTCCCCAGAGAAAAGCGGCTCTTCCACTCGCTGGAACCGGCCGTGGGAACGTGATGCAGCCGACGTCCTCACGGTTTGCTCCCATCCCGTCCGGCGTGTAATGTTTCATGAGTTGCCCCGGTGAGGGTGACCAACCCCCTCCAATTCCAGTGGTCGGTTCGTGCGCTCTGATGCGGGATCGAATTAGGCCCTGTATTTGCGGTGGGATTGTTTTGTCGAATTCTTTTGCGGGGCCTGTAGGGCACGGCGGGGGATTTGACAAGGGAAAAGAGAATGAAATAAGCTGTAAATGTAACGACGAGGGAAAACAA
>NZ_JBTNDT010000022.1:0-1022 GCF_054510855.1 Arthrobacter rhamnosi
CGACCCGACCGTGCACGAGCGGTTCCCGCACCTGAAAATGATCAACTGGTTCGAGTGGAACAAGATGGAACCCGAAGTCGGCGCCCCCGTGGACTGGACCGTCCTGGAGGACCCCACCATCCGCACCGAGTTCACCAAAGCCTTGCCGGACTGGTACCGCTTCGCAGCCAAACCCCCCACCTGTGGGGAACCCCTCGTCGATCCCGAAACCTGAGACCCGCATGCCCGAGGCCTAAGCCCCGCACGAGCCGCCCCTGTGCCTACTCGGTCAGGTAGACCGTTTGTGCTCGGAGGTGCGGGCCACCTGGAGTGGAAGCGGCGTCGAAGGGGACCAAGCGCGCTTTGGGTCTGCCGTGCATCCAGCCGAGGATTCTTGTCGCGGAGCTACGGTCCCCGCAATACTGGGCCATGACCCGCGAACACTCCTACGATCCAGCGGATGGCTTTCCTTGGATCATGCCGTCCCTGCGATACAACGACGTGGGTAAGGCCCTTGACTGGCTGCGGGACGTTTTTGGTTTCACCGAGTACCTGCGGTGGTCATCGTCCGAAGGCGTGATCCAACATGCTGAGATGCGCATCGGTGACGGGTTCGTAGAACTGGCCGGCGCCACCGAGGACCAGCCCAGCCCCCTGACTCTTGGGCGAACCAGCTCGGCACTTGTCGTACTCGTCGATGACGTCCAGGGCCATCACGAGCGGAGCCTAGCCGCCCACGCCACGATCATCGCGCCACTCGAGGACAAACCCTGGGGCCTACGCCAATATACGGTCGAGGACCTCGAAGGCCACCGCTGGGAGTTCTCCCAGCAAACCCGAGCAGTCCCCCCGCACGAGTGGGGAGCGCGTCTAGCCACCTAGACTCATCCCTCCCCCGCAGGACTACCACCGGAGGGTGAAGAACCCGCCCGGGGCACTCAGGAGCGTGATCGCCGGAGCATTGACAACCGCTCCTGATGTAAAGCATCCTTGTCGTGACAAGGATGCTTTACATCAAGGGGTGGCGTGCAGAACAGCATCCG